>DATJLX010000164.1:0-21726 GCA_035509135.1 Methylocella sp. | reverse complement strand
TCGCTCGCATCCCCGGTTGGCATGGCTTCCATGGCAGATTCGCTCATTTTCACGGCGGCCGAGCTTTCCATAGCAGATTCGCCCACTTCGAAGGCCAGCGAAGCTTCATCGGCAGATCGGCCGCGCTGGGAGGCCTGACCGGCTTGGCAGCATGGAATGGCGGAAGCTGGGGCTGGAACAGCGGGTGGCCCTATTGGGGCTGGGACAACGACTGGGCCTGGGATGGCTTGTGGCCTTACTGGGCCTGGGACGGCTGGTGGCCGGTTTGGGGCTGGGATTGGTTTGGCTGGGAGCCGGATGTTGGTCTCGGACTGATTTTGACCAGCATGAGCTTAGCGAGCGCGGACGCCGGAGATAGTTTCTATCCCTATTATTCCTACGGCCCCTCCTATGGTTTCGACAACGACGGTTATCCAATCTATGGCGTGCCGATTTGGTGAAACCTCATCAATTTGACGAACAAACGGAACCGAAAGCGTCTTCTTCACTTTCCTCACGCGAGGAGACCCTTATGAGATCAATTTTAAACGGACGTTTATGGGTGCCTGCGGCTGCCACGATAATGAGCGTCATCGCAGGTTTTGGCATCGCTACTACCAGCCGAGCTCAGGATATGCCAGGTGCCATAAATCCCGGGATGATGGGGCGAGGGGCGATGATGTGCCGGATGGATGAACACATCGACGGCGATCTCGCTTATCTCAAAACGGTGCTCAAAATCACCGAGGCGCAGACGCCTCAATGGAACGTCTTCGCCGACGCCTTCCGTGCCGATAGGGAGAAAAGGGCGGACCTCTGCAAAGATGCAAGGGAACAAGTCCGGGCAATGAGATCCGCGAGCCTGCTCGACGCGATGACAATGGTGGAGGATCAGCTGGCGGAACGGCTCGACTCCTTGCGCGCCATGAAAGCGGCCCTCCAGCCGCTTTATACAAGTTTGAGCAAGGAGCAGAAAAAGACCGCCGATGACGTCATGCGGGGCGGACAGAATTTTTGAGGGCCGCGCAGAATGGCACGTGCTCCCCGCAGTCTGAACGCGATTTCCTTCTATGATTGAAGTCATCATCGAGGATATCACAAGGCTTGCCATCGACGCGATTGTGAACGCCGCCAATCCTTCGCTTCTCGGCGGAGGCGGCGTCGATGGGGCGATTCATCGCGCCGCGGGGCCGGAGCTCCTCGCGGAATGCCGTAAACTTGGCGGCTGCGTCACGGGCGATGCCAAGATGACGCCCGGCTTTAGGCTGCCGGCGCGCCATGTCATTCATACGGTCGGTCCGGTCTGGCAGGGCGGTACCGCTGGCGAGGAAGCTCTCTTGGCCTCCTGCTATCGCCGTTCACTTGAAATCGCGCAGCACAATCGCCTGCGTTCGCTCGCTTTTCCGGCAATCTCGACGGGCGTCTACGGATTTCCGGCGGAACGCGCCGCGGCGATCGCCGTCGAGACCGTCGCGGCGGCAGCGGACAATGACTTTGAACGCATTGTTTTTTGCTGCTTTTCGGAAAGCTCCGCCGCATATCATTTGCGTGAGCTCACGGCTTTGCGGCGGAAGCATCAGCCCTGAAGAGCGCCGAGCAGCGCCAAGGCATCCTGCGAATCCCATTGCGCCGGACCGGCCATTGTGCCGATCTCACAGCCATCCTTGCCAATGAGAATAGTCGTCGGCAGACCGATGACCTTGCCCGCCTGCTTCAGGGATTGAAACGCCGCCGCCTTGCTATCGGTATAAAGCTTGAGATTTTTCACCCCGATTTCGTCCAAAAATGCCTTCGGCCGGTCGAGTCGCGACGTATCGACATTCACCGCGACGACCGCAAAATCCTTGGACCCGCGCAGGCCTTGCAGGTGATCGAGCGCCGGCATTTCCTGCCGGCAAGGGATGCACCAGGTCGCCCAAAGGTTGAGCAGAACCGTTCGCCCCTTGAAATCCGCCAGACTGGCTTTCTTCCCCTCGGGCGTGTCGAAACTCAGTTCCGGGAGCGGGCGGGGCTGTGGCGCCAGGCCGAGAGCGGCGATTTCGCCATGCACCAGCGGTTTGAGCCGCGCCGTCATCGCCGCCGTGGCAGCGCAAGCCGAGGTCCCGGCGGTTTCCTTGCTGCTTGGCGTTCTGATCCCGTATAGGACAAAGCCTAGCACCACAAAGGCTAAGGCCCCGGCCGCGAAGGCGAGCGGGCGCGAAAGCCGCCAAGCGTCCTCTTTTTTGGAATATGGTTCTCTCATGCGCACATCGTTTTTTTCAAGAGCGGGAAGATGAGCAATAAGATGTGGGGTGGCCGGTTCGAGAGCGGCCCCGGCGCCATCATGGAAGAAATCAATGCCTCGATCGGTTTTGACTTTCGGCTCGCCCGCCAAGATATAGAAGGGTCCAAGGCGCATGTCGCCATGCTGGCGAAAACCGGCGTCTTGGAACCCGGGGACGCGGCGGCGATCGAAAGCGGCTTAGACGAAATTGCCCGGGAAATCGAGGCTGAAACCTTCAAATTTTCGCTAGCCCTCGAAGATATTCATATGAATATCGAGGCGCGGCTCGCCGCGCTGATCGGGCCGGTGGCGGGAAGGCTTCACACCGCCCGCTCGCGCAACGATCAGGTCGCGCTCGATTTCCGCCTCTGGATCCGCGAGACCATCGACGCGCTCGACCAGCAGTTGCGCTCCTTGCAAGGGGCGCTTGCCGAAAAGGCGCTCGCCCATGCCGGCAGCGTGATGCCAGGATTTACCCATCTGCAACCGGCGCAGCCTGTCACCTTCGGTCATCATCTGCTGGCCTATGTGGAGATGGTTTCGCGCGACCGTTCAAGACTGCGCGATGCCCGCGCCCGCCTCAATGAATCGCCGCTCGGCGCCGCCGCACTCGCTGGAACCTCTTTTCCGATCGACCGGGCGATGACCGCGAAAGCGCTGGGATTCGATCGCCCGACCGCGAATTCACTGGACAGCGTCGCCGACCGCGATTTCGTTCTCGAAACCTTGAGTGCCGCGGCGATATGCGCCGTTCATCTGTCCCGCCTCGCCGAGGAGATCGTGCTCTGGACGACACCGCAATTTGGTTTCGCCAGCCTGTCAGACAATTTTTCGACAGGCTCGTCGATCATGCCGCAAAAACGCAATCCCGACGCAGCCGAGCTGATCCGCGGCAAAACGGGACGGATCATCGGGGCGTTCAACGGCTTGCTTATTGTGATGAAGGGTCTGCCTCTCGCCTATTCGAAGGATTTGCAAGAAGACAAGGAGGGCAGTTTCGACGCGCTGCACGCGCTATCCTTGTGCATCGCCGCCATGACCGGGATGATTGGCGATCTCACCCCCGATCTCAAACGCATGAAGCTGGCCGCCGGGTTGGGTTACGCGACCGCGACCGATCTCGCCGATTGGCTGGTTAAAAGACTCAAGCTGCCGTTTCGCGAGGCGCATCATGTCACCGGACGCCTCGTTGCCATCGCCGCTGCGCAAAAAAAGGGCCTGGAAAAGCTTTCCCTTGCTGAGATGCAGTCCGTGGAGCCGCGAATCAGCGAGGATGTTTTCGCCGTTCTCGGGGTCGAAAACTCGGTGCGCAGCCGGACCAGTTTCGGCGGCACCGCGCCCAAGAACGTGCGCGCACAGGCCAAACTCTGGTTGAAACGTCTCAAATGACAGGCGGCAAACCCACACCCTCCGCCTGAAGGTGGCTTCTGCAGGGCTTTCTTTGTTGTCGTTCCGCCTCGGCGCGTTCCTTGATTTGACGCAAGCCAACAAGGGTTTCATGCGATAGGCTGTCATTCAGACGCCTCGGGATGCCGTATTGCCGGCATCAGAGAGCCGTTGGCACGCCTCAATCAGCGTTGAAGATTAAAGACATCGGAGACGGCGCCTATGAATGGCAAGGGCTTCTTCCGTCACTTGGCCTTTCGTCATGCGGCATCCACAGGCACCATTAAGGAGCGCCATACCGGCATTAAGCTCTCGCGCGAAATTCTTGAGCTGAGCCAAGCCGACCAAAAAGCAATCTGGATGATGCTGCGCGCCTCGCCAGACGGGCTCACCCTCGCCGAGGCGAAAGCAAGGCTGGCATCCACCGGTCCCAATCTGATCGCCAAGGAAGGCCGTCCCAGCCTGCTGAAGGAATTATGGGGGTGCGGCAAAAGCCCTTTGAATGCCTTACTGCTTTTTCTCGCCGCCGTGTCGTATTTTCTTGACGATATCCGGTCCGCTGTCGTCATTGCAACCATGGTCGTCCTTGCCATCGCCACGGCGTTCGTCCAGGAGCATCGCTCCAATGAGGCCGCCGCAAAGCTTCGCGCCATGGTGAAGACAACAGCCAGCGTCAAGCGGCGCGGCGTGGATCTTGTAAAGCAAGACGATCAGTCCAATGGTTTCCGCGAAGTTCCAATGGAGCAGCTCGTTCCTGGCGATATTGTAAGGCTATCCGCAGGCGACATGATCCCGGCCGATCTGCGGCTCCTTAGCGCCAAGGATCTCTTCATCAATCAGTCCGCCCTCACCGGCGAGGCCATGCCCTCGGAGAAATCGGTTATGCGCCACGACGGCACAATCACCGATCCTTTCGATCTGCCGAATCTTTGTTTCATGGGCGGCAGTGTGGTCAGCGGATTCGGGACCGGCGTGATCGCGCATACAGGCGCGAAAACCTACTTCGGACAGCTCGCCGATGCGATCGCCGGACGCCGCGAGCTGACGAGCTTCGACAAGGGAATCAACAGTTTCACCTGGCTGATGATCCGCTTCATGCTGGTGATGGTTCCGGCCGTGTTTCTGATCAACGGCTTGACCAAGCATGATTGGCTCGAGGCGCTTTTGTTCGCGGTCGCGGTCGCGGTCGGCTTGACACCGGAAATGCTGCCGATGATCGTCACCGTGAATCTCGCCAAGGGCGCGATCGCCATGTCAAAAAAACGCGTGATTGTGAAACGCCTGCAGGCTATTCAAAATTTCGGGGCAATGAATGTTCTATGCACCGACAAGACTGGCACGCTGACACAGGATCGCATCATCCTCAAATGGCATCTCGATATTCTCGGCCATGATTCCGAGCGGGTGCTGGAATATGCCTATCTCAACAGCCATTATGAGTCGGGCTTGAAAAACCTGCTCGATGTCGCGGTTCTGCAGCATGTCGAAATCGGCAAGAACCTGCACTTACAGCATCAATATCAAAGTATCGACGAGATTCCCTTCGACTTCATGCGCCGGCGTCTTTCGGTCATTCTTTCGCGCGATGACGGCACCCACGTCCTTATCTGCAAAGGTGCCGTCGAGGAGGTTTTCTCTGTCTGCACGCATTACGAACTCAACGACCAGTGCGGCTTGCTGGATGCGAGCCATCTCGCCCAGGCGCAGGCGGAGACGCGCGCCCTCAATGAGGATGGGTTTCGAGTCGTCGCCGTTGCCTACAAAGAGATTTCCGATCTGAAGCAAAGCTATTCGATGGCTGATGAAAGCGACCTCACGCTGCTCGGTTATATCGCCTTCCTCGACCCGCCCAAGGAAACCGCCGGCACCGCTATCGCCGCGCTCACCCGATCCGGCGTCGCCGTCAAGATTCTGACCGGCGACAATGAGATTGTCACCGCCAAGATCTGCCGCGAGGTTGGCCTCAAAGTAGAGCATATCGTCCTCGGACCGGATATCGAACCGATGAGCGACAGCGCTTTGGCCGACCTTGCTGAAAAGACCACGGTTTTCGCCAAGCTCTCTCCGGCACAAAAAGCCCGTGTGATGGGGGCCCTTCACACCAAAGGCCATGTCGTCGGATTCCTTGGCGACGGGATCAACGACAGCCCGGCGCTTAAAGCGGCCGATGTCGGAATTTCCGTCGATACGGCCGTCGACATCGCCAAAGAATCCGCCGACATTATTTTGCTCGAAAAAAGTCTGATGGTCCTTCAGGAAGGGGTGATCGAGGGACGCAAGGTTTTCGGCAATATTACAAAATACATCAAGATGGGCGCGAGTTCGAACTTCGGCAATATGTTCAGCGTGCTCGGCGCCAGCCTCTTTTTGCCCTTTCTGCCGATGCTGCCCATTCAGGTGCTCACCAACAACCTCCTTTATGATTTCTCACAGACCGCCATTCCCACCGACAATGTCGATGCGGACTATCTCACGGTTCCCCGCAAATGGGACATCGGCAATATTTTCAAATTCATGATCTTTATCGGGCCGATCAGCTCGATCTTCGACTATGCGACCTTTTTCACGATGCTCTATGTTTTCGACGCATGGAGCAATCCGCCGCTGTTCCAGACCGGATGGTTCGTCGAATCCTTGCTGACGCAAACGCTCATCATCCACATCATCCGCACCGCGAAGATCCCGTTCCTGCAAAGCCGCGCCAGCCCCGCCCTCATCACAACGTCACTGATCATTTGTGTGATTGGCATTGCTCTCCCCTTTACGCCCGTCGGGCAGGCGTTGAAGTTCGTCCCATTGCCGCCGCTTTACTGGCCCATTGTCACGGCTTTCCTGTTGACTTACGCGACCTTGACGCATTTGGTGAAGACTTGGTTCGTTCGCCGCTGGGGCCTGTAACCCTTTTCGACTTGGCCCTCGCCCTCGCCTCCTGTGGCGATCCTTTTGGAACGTGTTCGTGAAACCACCCCGTTTGAAATCCGGCGTCGCCTTTTTTATTGCCGTCCTCGCGCTCTCGCTTGTCGCCTGCGGCCGGCGTGGCGCGCTCGAGCCGCCGCCCGGCGCGGCCGCCTCAAACCCAGCGATTACCGGTACGCCCGGCGAAGAGGAAGCAAAGCCTGCGAATTCAGGCGAACTGCCGGAGCAAAATACGGCCAATTCAAAGCCAGCGGCAACACCAGCTCAGACCGGAGCAACGCAAGCTCCGCCGCACGTGCCACGACCCTTCGTGCTCGATCCGCTGCTGTGATCGTCCATGCACCATTTCACGGTCAAGAACGGTGTCATGCATGCCGAGGACGTCGATCTCGCCAAGCTCGCGGCGGCGGTTGGCACTCCCTTCTATTGCTATTCAACGGCGACGCTTACCCGTCATTATAAGGTGTTCGACGAGGCTTTTGCTGGCCTGCCGCATCTGATTTGCTACGCGGTGAAAGCCAATTCCAACCAGGCCGTTCTCACCTCCTTGGCACGGCTCGGCGCCGGCATGGATGTCGTCTCCGGCGGCGAACTCCACCGGGCGCTGACGGCCGGCGTCCCGCCCGAAAAAATCACCTTTTCAGGGGTTGGCAAAACGGCGGCGGAAATGGCTCTCGCGCTCGGCCACGGCATTCTTTGTTTCAATGTCGAATCAGAACCGGAGCTCGCCCTCCTGTCCGAACTCGCAACAAGCCAAAACCGGATCGCGCCCATAGCCCTCAGGGTCAATCCGGACGTCGATGCGAAAACCCACGCCAAGATCGCGACCGGCAAGGCGGAGAACAAATTCGGCATCCCGATTGGCCGCGCCCGCGACGTTTATTCGCAAGCCTCCGGCCTGCCTGGGATTAAGGTCACCGGCGTTGATATCCACATCGGTTCGCAGATTACCGACCTCGCTCCCTTCGACGCCGCCTTTGGTTTGATCGCCGATTTTGTCCGCGTTCTGCGCGCCGATGGGCACGCCATCCATCACATCGATCTCGGCGGCGGGCTTGGCATCCCTTACGTTCTGTGGGAGGATCCAGAAAGCTATCATCCGGAACGCTACGCGGACATTGTCAAGGCAAGGCTTGCGCCGCTCAACTGCCAGCTGGTCTTCGAGCCGGGCCGGTTGATCGCGGGCAATGCCGGCATTCTCATAACAAGCGTGCTCTTTGTGAAGCACGGCGAGGCCAAGACTTTCGTGATTGTCGACGCGGCCATGAATGATCTTATACGCCCAACGCTTTACGACGCGCATCATGAGATCCTCGCCGTCCGGCCATCAGCAGAGAGCCTTGAAATAACCGCCGATGTTGTAGGCCCGGTCTGCGAAACCGGCGATTATCTCGCGCTTTCGCGAAAAATGGCTGCACCTTCGCCCGGCGATCTTCTGGCGATTTTGTCGGCTGGCGCCTATGGCGCGGTGCAAGCTGGAACCTATAATTCGCGGCTTCTGATACCGGAGGTACTGGTGAACGGCGGCCAATATGCCGTTGTGCGCCCGCGCGGAACTTACGCGGAATTGATTGGCCTCGACAAAATTCCGGCGTGGTTAAGCTAGAAATATCGACCATGAAGGATAACCTCTCACCCGCACACTTGCCTGCGATCATGCCTGCCTTTCGCATGTCAAGGCTCCAATAGCCTAGCTTAGGGCATGACGCCCTGAAAAGTTGCAGACTTTTTGGATCGGATCATGCGACAATAAAAATGGGAACCGTCGAAGTTTCCTCTTCGCAGCGATCATGGCCCGGGAGATTGTTTTGCTGAAACTGGGACGCTGGACATCAAAACGCTCGGAACGTCAGCCGCGGAGCATAGCGACAGCGAATCCACGTCTTGAATGGCTCGCGGCGAAGGCACGCGCAATCCTTCTCTTCGAGAGGGTTTGGCGGATTGTCGTGCCGCCGCTTATCGTGATTGGACTCTTTATTTGCGTGTCCTGGACGGGACTCTGGCTCGACGCGCCACATTGGGGGCGTGGCCTCGGCGTCCTCGCGCTTGCGCTCGGCATCGTACTCTCCTTGCTGCCCCTCCGTGAATTTCGTTTCCCTTCGCGCAAGGAGGCGCTCGGCCGGATTGACCGCGTATCGGGCCTTGCCTCGCATCCCGCGGCCGTGATCGACGACGCGCTCGGGAACGGGGCCAACGATCCGGCGACCCGGGCCTTATGGAGGCTGCATCGCCGCCGTGCCGAGCAAGCCATTGCTTTGCTGCGCACTGGCGGGCCTTCGCCCCGCATGGTCGACCGCGACCGTTTTGCCTTGCGGGCCACCGTTCTCGTCGCATTGGTCGCGACTGGCTTTGTCGCCGGACCCGAAAAATACGCGCGCGTCGCGGCAGCTTTCGACTGGCGCTTCGATGCCTTGCATGGCAAGGGCTACAGGGTGGACGCCTGGATTGATCCGCCCGCCTATACTGGTAAACCGCCGCTTGTTTTGACTCTCAGCGGCAACAAAAGCTTTGCGGCAAACCCGCAACGCCTTGAGGCTCCGGGCGGCTCGATTGTCATCGTTCATGGCCCAGCTGACCTGGACATAGACATCAAGGGCGCGCTCACCGAAGCCGCCAAGGACAAAACCACAGCCGCTCGAGCCAATGCGCCCGCCGCCGGCACCCCTGCGAGCAACCCGTCCAAAGGCATGCCGGATGGCTATGGTGAAACCCGGCTCGTCTTGCGCGGCGACGCCGTACTGAGCCTTGACCGTTTCGGCACACGGCTTGGCACATTCGATATTCATGCCATTTTGGACCAGCCGCCGTCGATTGCGCTGACCGCCGTACCGAAGTTCAACGCGCGCGGATCGATGACGCTGAAATACAGTGTCGCCGACGATTACGGCGTCACCAGCGCCGAAGCCACTTTCGCAAGACCGGTTCTGCCAGGTGGACACCCCGCCCAACGTTCGCTCGTCGAGCCGCCGAAAATGGCGCTCTTGCTGCCGCCTGCGCCAGATCTCGCCGGTGAGGCCGAGACAACCGCCGATCTTTCCGAACATCCCTGGGCGGGTGCGCGTGTCGAAATGACTTTGACCGCCCACGATGAAGGCGGCAATGAAGGAAAAAGCGATCCGGTTGAAATCACCCTGCCGCAAAAGCCTTTCGTCAAACCTCTTGCGCGCGCGCTGGCCGAACAGCGCCGCAATCTGCTGCTCGCGCCGGACGATAAGGCGCGGGTGGCAAACGCGCTCGATGCCCTGATGATCGCGCCGGACGTCTTTGAAACAAGCGCCGGTGTCTACCTTGGTTTGCGGGTGGCAAGCGATCAGCTCAATGCGGCGAGGAACGACAGCGATCTCGTCGAAGTCGCCGATTATCTCTGGCAAATGGCACTGCGTATCGAGAATGGCGATCTCTCCGATGCGGAACGGGATCTTCGTGCCGCCGAACAACAATTGCGCGAGGCCTTGCAGCGCAACGCACCGGAGGATGAAATCCGTAAGCTCAGCGAAAACCTGCGCGCCGCCTTGGATAAGTTCTTGCAAGAGCTCGCCATGCGGCAGAAGGACGAGGACCGCCGGAATGAGTCCGCGGCGCTTGAAGGCAGGGGCCGCTCCGTTACACCCAAGCAACTGCAAGACATGCTCGACAAAATGCAGGAGATGCTGCGTTCGGGCGACAGCGCGAATGCCCAGAAAATGCTGAAGCAGCTGCAAGACATCCTTGAAAATCTTCGCGTCGCCCGGCCGCACCAAGCCAATCCTAAAACCCAGGCGATGAGTCGCGCGGTCGACGAACTCGGCCAGATGAGTCAGCAACAGCAGGACTTACGCGACGAAACCTATCAAAGCGGCCAAGCGGAAAGGCATAGGCAACGTGAGGAGCGTGGGCAATTGGGGTTGCCCAACGAACCAACGCTCCGCGATTTCTTCGGCCAGGGGAACGACGCAGATGATGTTGAAGGCGAAGCTGACGGGAACGGCGGCGGACAAGGCGCAAGCCCCAAGGCCGGCAAGGCTCCTCAGGCCGCACAAAACAAAGATGGAAGCCTAGCTCGACGCCAACAAGCGCTGCGCGAACGGCTCGAAAATCTGCAAAAGCGCTTGGACGAAGCTGGAGCCGATGCCAATGGCCTCAACGGCGCCCAAAACGCGATGCGCGAGGCAGAGACTGCGCTGGGTCAAGGTCAGGATGGCTCCCGCGACGCGGTGGATGCACAGGGCCGTGCCGTGGATGCTTTACGCGAGGGCGCCCAAAAGCTCGCCGATGCCATGCAGGGCCAAGACGAAGGCGATGGTACGGGGGGAGAGGAAGCAGAGGGCGAAGGTTTGCCAGGCCAGTTTGGCTCAGGTGATGAGACGGATCCGCTCGGGCGCCCGGCCGGCAGCGAGCGGACCTTCAATCCAAACGCGCGTTTCGATCCAATGGGCGTTCCCGCCGCCGAGCGCGCCCGGCGGGTGCTCGAGGAGCTCCGCCGCAGGCTTGGCGAACCCGCGCGGCCGCGTGAGGAAATGGATTATCTCGAACGTCTCTTGCGCCGCTATTGATCGGCGCTTGGCGCGTTCAAGCCAAGCCTTGTTTGCCGTCGAGGACAGCACCATGCATTCCACGAGCAACCTCATCGTCGCGATCGGTGTCGGCGCGGTCACATTCGTGCTTCTCCTCGGGTTGATCAACATGCTGCGCGGGGGCAACCCAAACAGATCGCAAAAGCTGATGCGCTGGCGAATTGGCCTCCAGTTCGCCGTTATAGTGATTATCATGGGTGTATTATGGTTTCGCAGCTAAGCATTGATGTGGAGTGCCATGGTCGTCTTGAACAGAATCTACACGAGGACGGGAGATGATGGCACGACATCGCTCGGGACGGGCGAGCGCCGTGCCAAGCATGATCTCCGGATTGATGCCATTGGCACGATCGACGAGGCGAACTCGGCGATCGGGCTTGCCCGCGTCGCCACCGCCTCCGACGCGGTTTGCGCGAGGGTCGACGCCATGTTGCTCTGCATTCAGAATGATCTGTTCGACCTCGGCGCTGATCTCTGCGTGCCGCTGAATACAAGCGCCGACGCGGAATCGCTGCGCATCGTCCAATCGCAAGTGGATCGCCTGGAGCGCAAGATCGACGAACTCAACGCGGAACTCACGCCCTTGCGGTCTTTTGTCCTTCCGGGCGGCGCTCCTGCGGCGGCGGCCCTGCACCTTGCCCGCACCATCACGCGGCGGGCAGAACGGCTGCTCGTCGCCTTGGCCAGCACCCAGGGCGAAGTTGTCGGCGGCCCGGCGCTCAAATATGTCAACCGGCTTTCCGATTTTCTCTTCGTCGCGGCGCGCTACGCGAACCTCAAGGGCAAAGCCGATATTTTGTGGGTACCAGGTCAGAATCGCTGACGAGGCCAAGCACACCGGTTTGAGCGCCCATGCGTTGTTCCCCTTGAGGTTGACGCGAAAAAGGCTCCCGGGGGAAAGCAGGTCAAGGCCGGTTGCGTTGACTCATGCGAAGATGGTCTATACCTAACCGCACCGAGAGCGGCCAGCGTTCTGGTTAGAGTTTTTCCCATGAAAATTCTCGTCCCCGTGAAGCGGGCCGTCGATTACAACGTCAAGATCAGGGTCAAGCCGGACGGTTCCGGCGTCGATCTCGCCAATGTCAAAATGTCGATGAATCCGTTCGATGAAATTGCCGTCGAGGAAGCCTTGCGTCTGAAGGAGAAGGGCGCGGCCAGTGACGTGATTATCGTGTCGATCGGACCGGCGCAAGCCGCCGAGACGATCCGGAGCGGGCTTTCCATGGGCGCCGATCGCGGTATTCTGATCAAAGCTGAGCAGCCTGTCGAACCACTCGCCGTCGCCAAGCTTTTGAAAGCCGTCGCGGCCGCCGAGGAGCCGGGCCTTATTATCCTTGGCAAGCAAGCGATCGATGACGATTGCAACCAGACAGGTCAGATGCTGGCGGCGCTTCTGGGCTGGGGCCAGGGCACGTTTGCCTCGAAGGTCGTGGTTGGGGATGGTTGGGTTGATGTCACTCGGGAAGTCGATGGCGGCTTGCAAACCGTCAGCCTCAAGCTTCCAGCCGTCGTCACGACCGATCTGCGCCTCAACGAGCCGCGCTATTCCTCGCTGCCAAACATCATGAAAGCCAAGAAGAAAGTGATCGACGAGAAGACGCCGGCTGATTTCGGCATTGATATCGCGCCACGGCTCAAGATTTTGAACACCGCCGCGCCGCCGACGCGCAAGGCTGGAACCAAACTCGCGTCGGCCGCCGAACTTGTCGCGCGGCTCAAGGATGAAGCCGGGGTGATCTGATGGCGGTCTTGCTCCTTGCCGAGGTTTCGAACGGTGCGCTGAACGAGGCAACGGCCAAGGCTTTGACAGCGGCGAAGGGGCTGAATGAACCCATCCATGTCCTTGTCGCCGGCGATGGATTGGAAGCCGCGGCGCAAGCCGCCGCCAGCCTCGACGGCACCGCAAAAGTGCTGCTGGCGGATGATCCAGTCTATGCACATCACCTGGCCGAGCCGCTGGCCGCGCTTGTTGTTGAATTGGCGGGTGATTATTCGGCGGTCCTGGCCGCCGCGACCTCGACTGGCAAGAATGTCATGCCGAGGGTCGCGGCCCTCCTCGACGTGATGCAAATTTCGGAGATCATCAAGGTCAAGGCACCTGATATTTTCGAACGGCCTATCTATGCCGGCAACGCGATACAGACAGTGCAATCAACCGATTCCAAGAAAGTCATCACGGTGCGGACGGCGGCGTTTCAACCGGCCGGCGAGGGCGGGCATGCCCCTGTCGAAAAACTCACCACCGCTGCCACGTCCGAGTTTTCGCGATTCAAGGACGAGACGATCGCCAAATCCGAGCGCCCCGAGCTCGGCGCCGCCAAGATCATCATATCCGGCGGCCGCGGCATGCAGAGCGCGGACAATTTCAAAACCCTTATCGAGCCCATCGCCGATAAGCTCGGCGCGGCGATGGGCGCCTCGCGCGCCGCGGTCGATGCCGGCTACGCGCCCAATGATTGGCAAGTCGGCCAGACAGGCAAGGTCGTCGCGCCCAATCTCTATATCGCCGTCGGCATCTCCGGCGCTATTCAGCATCTGGCCGGAATGAAGGACTCCAAGATTATCGTCGCGATCAACAAGGATGAAGAGGCGCCGATTTTCCAAATCGCGGATTACGGTCTTGTGGGCGATCTTTTCGCAATCCTGCCCGCGCTGAACGAGGCGCTTGCCAAGCTTGGCCGTTAGAGCATGAACCCGCGAATATTGACTGGCTTATCGATGATAACCGGCAAGCAACGCCACTCTTCGGTTTTGGAAGAATGCGCCTTCTTGACATGTGCCGATATCCACGGCGCGGGGCAAAGCCGTGGGGTGCGACTATTTTCACCCAATTGGATATCCGCCTTGGCCCAATCGGGCTCTAGAGCTCGTTCAGTGCAGTGGATATGTTTGCGCCTATGGTCTAAAAGTCAGGCCGGCTCGCCCAAGCGCGCCGCGGCGAGTTTCACGTGATGACGACCCGGCCAGACTATTCCTGCTTGTTTTCCGTTATGGACGCATAAAATGGACATCAATAAAATGGGCGTGATTGGGGTCGGCCAAATGGGCACGGGGATCGCCCAGGTCTGCGCGCTGGCCGGCATCGAAGTCGCTCTCAACGATATTTCGGAAGCGCGCATCAATGCCGGTCTTGCCACCATCGCAGGCAACCTCGCACGTCAGGTCGAGCGCAAACAGATCGAGCCATCGGCTCGCGACGCGGCCTTGAACCGGATCACGCCCGCGCTCGACTTCGACGCTTTTGGCGAAAGCGACCTCGTCATCGAAGCGGCCGTCGAGAATGAGGAGGTCAAACGAAAAATTTTTTCCAGGCTAAGCCCATCACTCAAGCCAACCGCAATCTTGGCGACGAATACCTCTTCGATTTCGATCACAAGGCTTGCCTCGGTCACCGACCGGCCGGAACGATTCATTGGCATTCATTTCATGAATCCCGTGCCGCGCATGCAGCTTGTCGAATTGATCCGCGGCATCGTGACCGAAAACACAACCTTCGATACCGCCAAGGCGTTGATCGGCCGGCTCGGCAAGACATTTACCGTATCCGAGGATTTTCCCGGTTTTATCGTCAACCGTATTCTGCTGCCGATGATCAATGAAGCAATCTACACGCTCTATGAGGGCGTGGGATCGGTCGAATCGATCGACACTGCGATGCGGCTTGGCGCCAATCACCCCATGGGACCCTTGCAGCTCGCCGATTTCATTGGGCTCGACACCGTCCTCTCCGTCATGCAGGTTCTGCATGACGGCTTGGCCGACTCGAAATATCGCCCCTGTCCCTTGCTCGTGAAATATGTCGAGGCGGGCTGGCTCGGACGCAAGACCCAGCGGGGATTTTACGATTATCGCAGCGGCACGCCGATCCCAACGCGCTAAATTGTTGCCGCGTGGACAGCCGTTACAAGCCGTCTTCACAGGCTTGTCATGCCGCTCATGGAATGTAACAATTTGAAAGGACTAGCGTTCGATTCGTCCTGGATATAAGAGTTTCGAGGTGGATATAGAATGAGGCTGCGGCGTTGCTGCTCGCTGCAACGCGCGAGGCGAGGAGCCTGTCGTGACGGTTCATTCCCAACCCAGGGTCACCCCCGAGGCGTGTCCAGCACTCGTGCTCAACGCCGATTTCCGGCCGTTGAGCTACTACCCCCTCTCGCTTTGGTCATGGCAGGACTCGATCAAGGCGGTTTTCCTCGACCGGGTGAATATCGTTTCCAACTACGATAAAACGGTCCGAAGTCCGAGCTTTGAAATCCGCCTCCCTTCCGTGGTCTCCCTTAAAAGCTACGTCAAACCGTCCCGCCATCCCGCCTTCACCCGTTTCAACGTCTTTCTCCGCGACCGTTTCAGCTGCCAATATTGCGGCTCCCGCGACGATCTCACCTTCGACCATGTCGTCCCCCGCTCGAAGGGAGGCACCACAACCTGGAAAAATGTGGTCGCCGCCTGCTCAAGCTGCAATCTGCGCAAGGGCGATTTGCTTCCCGGCGAAGCCCGAATGTGGCCGGCTCGGGCGCCTTACCAGCCAAGCGTCAACGATCTGCACCAGAACGGCCGCCAGTTTCCTCCCAACTATCTGCACGAAAGCTGGATGGACTATCTCTATTGGGATTCCGTCCTGGAGCCGTAATGCATAGGTGGTCCCATGCTGGGCATTTAGCCTAACTCTGCGGCTAGTCTCCGCATGAAGGCAATCCCGGCCTCGATTTCCGCGATCTCGATATATTCGTCCGGCTGATGCGCCTGGTCGATCGAGCCGGGGCCGCAAACGACCGTTGGCACATTCGCCAATTGGAACTGGCCTGCTTCGGAAGCGTAAGGCACGGTAATCGTGTGGTTCGACCGCGCGAGTTTCAGCGCCAAAGTCTCGGCGGCCGAGCCCGTTTCCGGCTTGAGGCCTGGGACCCCGACCTCGGTCACGGTTTCGATAAAAGCGTCCGTGGCGTGGCGCGTGAGCTTGGGGGCCACGACACGGGTGGCGTAATCCTCAAGGTGCTGGAGCGCCAGACTTTGCGCAACCCCGGGAAGGGCGCGAAACTCCCACTGGAATGTGCAAAGCCTTGCCAGGATATTCCGCGCGCTTCCACCCTGAATCGTGCCGACATGGATGGTGGATGCCGGAGGATCGAAGCGCCCGGAGGGATCCCCCACCGCCGCGAGCTCCTCGGCTAAGCGATAAAGTCCGGTGACAAGATCGCAAGCCGCCTCGATTGCGCTCGCTCCGAGATTTGGCTTCGAGGAATGTGCCGCATGGCCATGCACGATCGTGGAATAGCCCGCAACACTTTTGTGCGCATCCGCCACCTGCATCAACGTCGGCTCGCCAACCAGCACGGCGCCGGGGCGCGGCAGATCGGCGCCGAACCGCGCGATCGTGTCAAGCGGGCCGCGGCAGGTGGTTTCCTCGTCATAGCTCAAAAGAATATGGACCGGACGCGAGAGGCGAGCGTTCTGAAATTCCGGGATCATCGAAAGACAGATGGCGTCGAAGCCCTTCATGTCACAGGTGCCACGGCCATACACACGGCCAGCCTCCCGGCGCAGCGCGAAAGGATCGCTCGTCCAGCTTTGGCCCGCGACCGGGACGACATCGGTGTGCCCGGAGAGGACGACGCCCCCATCATGGTTTGGCCCGATGGTGGCGAAAAGCGCGGCTTTATCCCCGGTGGAATTTGGGACTTTCACATAATCAACGCCGAGGGATTTGAAATAATCCTCGACAAAAGCAACAAGGCCGAGATTGGATTTCGAACTTTCCGTATCAAAGCCGATCAGACGCTCGAGCACGTCGAGCGTTGCGGCAAGCCTCGCGTCCGGTTCGGTCCTCGCTAAGGCCATGAGTGGCGGACTACCCAATCCTTGACGGCCAATGCAGACGCGCAAATGCGGTGGCGGCTCAGTTCAAAACCCGCCGCGCATAGGGAGAATCGAGCGAGAAGACGGGAATTTCCGCGTCGAAAACGTCCCCCTTCTCGCTCACCATGCGATAAGTCCCTGTCATGATGCCGGAAGGCGTTGTCATATTGGTTCCCGACGTGTAGCGAAAGGTTTCGCCTGGCCGCAACACCGGCTGCTCGCCGACGACTCCCGCGCCCTTGACTTCCTCGAGCTTGCCGTTGCCATCGGTAATCTTCCAATGGCGGGCCGTCAGCTGCACGGTTATATTCCCTCTATTGGCGATTTCGACGGTATAGGCCCACCAGAACGAGGCCTCGTCTGCGTCGGAACGCTCTGGCACGAATTCGGGAAGAACGGTGATCTCTATATCGTGAGTAACGGTGCTGTACATGGGCGTGATCTGAGAAAAGAAGGGCAAAAAAGGGCACTGCACTTTAGCACAGCCTTATACGCAAGGAAAAGTGCTGGTTTGATGCTGCGATGCAACCAAACAAAAAGGGAAGCCGTTGCCCCGCTTATTGGCCGCTTAGCCGCACGCGAAAGCCGCCAAGGCCGCGGCGAGGCCTTCGGCGGGAAGCGGAACGACCAGGGGTTCCGCCGTCCAGATCAGCAGCACGCGCAAAGATTTGTTGGGCCAGAGCGGGGCCAGAACAGCACGGTAAAGGGCCATTTGCGTGAGATAGGCGGCAGGGATGTCGCCGAGCCCGCGAGGCACGCCGGTCTTGAAGTCGGCAAGGAGGATTTCATTCGGCCGTTCGGCGATCCGGTCGATTTGGCCGGAAACATCGATCATCCTCTGCCCGAGCGCCAGCCTGCCCAAAGCTGAGACTTCGGCCTTCGAGCCTGGCCCGAACAAACCGGCGAGTTCCGGAAGGTCCATCACTTTCAGCGCCTCTTCTGCGAGATCGCGGCGCGCCTGATCATCGAGACCGGCCGCTTGGGCGGAGAGGAACGCCAGGGCGGCATCGCGTCGCTTCCCCGCGGTGACACCCGGCAGATATTGTAACAGGAGATGAATCAAGCGGCCACGGAGCGCGGCTTGAGACCTTCCTCCCGGGAGGCCAGGACCGTCACGGCGGCGGGTCAAATTTTCAAACGCGATCGAGGGCCTGACCCGCTCCATTGCTTTTGTGTCGACCAGGGGGGCGCGGCGGAGCCAGTCAGGCAGGGGAACCGGAGGGAGCGCAGTCTGGCTTTCCCTCAAACCGGCGGCGGGAACGCCGGTTCCCGCCGAAACAATGCGCCGAATATGATTTTCGCCACCCCAGAACGCTGGCACTTTCTCAATCTCCGCCCCCTGGCCAAGCGCCGCCTCGATCATCATGGCCCAGCAGGCGGCATCCGTTTCCCTCGCTCCATGAAACCCGGCAATATAGAGGCGCTCTTCGGCGCGCGTCAAAGCCACATAGAGAAGCCGCTTGTATTCTTCCATCGCCGCCTTGCAGGCCCCTTTACGGGCGGCGGCCACCGCCGCGCAATCAAGGTCTTTTTTGGGTGACCAGGCGATGGTCTCCTCGCCAGGCATATAGGTGCCAAGCGAAAAGATTTTTGGAGAATGGTTTGGCGCCGGCACGCCGCAGGTGTCGGGCAGAAACACGATTTTCGCTTCGAGACCCTTGGCCGCATGAACCGTCATAACGCGCACCGCATCCGCGCAGGTTTCCATGTCGCGCTTGATCGAATAGTCGATCCCCATTACATCATTGAGAAAACCAGCTAGCGAGGGCGCGGCGCCACCCTCATGGGCCATGGCAAGGCTGAGGAATTCATCGAGCGCGTCGCCGGCTTCCGGGCCAAGCCGCGCTTCCATATCCCGGCGTCCGCCATCCGTGCCGAGCAGGGCCGCGTAAAATGCGAAAGGACCGCCGCCTGCCCGCGTCCGCCAGAGCGCGAGCTTCGAAGCGGCCTTGGCATGTTTCGCCATCTTCGAGGCGCGAAGCGCCTCGAAAAGGCTGCCGCCGCGATGCGGCGCGATGGCCATCAGATCCTCGTCATCGAGCCCGATGAGCGGCGATTTCAGCACGCAGGCGAGCGTGAGATCGTCTTGCGGAAGCAGGCTCGCCCGCCCGGCCGCCATGAGATCCAGGACGGCGATATGATTCGTGAGGTCAAGCCGGTCGGCGCCGGCGGTTTCGATGTGAGACTTTTTCAAGGCCCGGATCATGGCCTCGAAAAATGCGCTCCGCGTACGGACAAGGATCAGAATATCACCGGGCCGCACCGGCCGCGGCTGCAAGGTGCGGCTGTCATGCACACATTCGCCGGAGCGAGGATCGATGAGTTGCGCGATCTTTTGGGCGATGCGTTGGGCAACGACATTGGCCGGGTCTTGCTCATCGAGAAGATCGAGCGGCAGCCTCCATTCGCGGGGGCTCTCGGTGGTCTGCGCCGAGGCAAGCGGCCAGAGTTCAACGAGACCTGGCAATCGACGCTTCACCGCTGCGTGCGGAGCCCAGCCCGCGTCCGTGACGACTCCTATTTTATGCTCTCCGTGCTCGAACACTTTGTCGATCGCGGCAAGCACGCCCGGCGCGGAGCGAAACGAGGAGGTGAGCGGAATATGCGCGAAGCTCTGATCGGCATTCAAAAATTGCTTCTGAAATTTCCGCCGCATCTCATCGAACATCCTCGGCGCGGCGCCTTGGAAGGAAAAGATCGATTGTTTTTCGTCGCCGACCGCGAAAAAGGTGCGCGGACCCTGGTTTTGCCCCTGCCCGGCCGCGAACTCACCTGTGAGCGCTTCGAGAATTTTCCACTGAGCCTCGCTCGTGTCTTGCGCCTCATCGACCAGGATATGGTCGATTCCCGCGTCCAGCTTGTAAAGCACCCAACGCGCATCGGAGCGCTCAAGAAGATTAAGTGTCTTGTCGATGAGGTCGTCGAAATCGAGGATTCCCCGCACGGCTTTCTCAGCACCATAGCGCTGGAAAATAGCGCTCGCGACCTCGATCAGTGCCCCTGTCCGATCGAGAGTTGCGGCGGCCTTGCGCGTGTCGCGAAGCGGATCGAGTCGGCGCTGCTCGGCGCGGAGTTCAGCCTCGACTTCGGGATGCGCCTGCGCGATAGCCTTGGTCACGACATCCTTGCGGAGCTCGTCTTCCGCTGTGAAAAAGATGGCGAGATAGGACTCAATGAAGGCACCGAGGCCGCCGCCGGAAGCAGCCGATCGATAGTCCGCAAGGGCTTGCCGGAGCAACTTTCCCTTTTTTTGATCATTCGTGCTTCCTTGATCCAAACACGCCGCGATGACGCTCCAGCGTTCCGGCGGGATGCCCCCCTCGGCTATCTCCCGATTGATACCAGCGACATCGCGGCCCTCCGCGAGACCCAAGGAGCGGCGCAAGATTTCGACCGGCGCTTGCGGCGAGCGGGCGCGAGAAACCGCCCTGGTCCTCATCGCTTCGTGAATAAGGCCCTCAAAGGCTTCAGGCCCGCAATCATCCAGGATACATTGCACGGCAGCGCCGAGGGCACCCTTGCCGGAATTTGCCTCGGTGAGAACCGCGCGCCGGGCGCGTTCCAGCAATTCCATCTGGCTCCGCTCGTCCGGCACCTCGAAGCGCGCCGGCACATTGGCCTCGAACGGAAACAAATGGAGCAGCCGTTCACAAAAGGCGTGAATTGTCTGAATTTTCAAACCGCCCGGCGTTTCGAGCGTCCGCGCAAAGAGTTTGCGCGCCCTGTCCAATTCCTGGCAATTTGGCGCCAGGGTCCCGGCCTCGACAATCTGCTGGCCAAGATCGCGATCGGCAAGCTGTGTCCATCCCGCGAGCGTATGGAAGACCCGTTCCGCCATATTCGCGGCCGCCGCCTTGGTGAAGGTTAGACAGAGGATTTTCGAGGGTACGACGCCCTGCAGGAGAAGCCGGATCACCCGGCTCGCGAGGACATGCGTCTTGCCCGATCCGGCATTGGCGGAAACCCAGACGGACTGGTTTGGATTTGAGGCCTGGTGCTGCTTATCACGCGTCTCTTGGGGAATATTGGGGACCATTACACGCCTCCCCCTTCAGCCTCGCCGCCGCGCGACCATTCCTTGACGCGGGCTAGATGGTCATAGGCATTGTAGCGCCTAGCAAATTTTGGAAATGGACGCGGCGGATAGGGCGTCGCTGGGTCACGGAACTGATCGAGCAGCGCGATTAGACCGTGATAATGGTTTTCTGCAACATCGATGAAATTGGCCTTGGGAAAAGTGACGGGCTTCTCTTTGCCACCCAGAGCACCGCCGAGCTTCAAATAAAGCGCTTCAATTGTTTCGGTCTTGCCTCCAAGGCCGAAAGCATTCCGCGCGCACATCGCCGCCTCCAAGGTCAGCTGCGACGCGAAGCCAAATAAAATTTCATCATTGCTGGGTGGCGTGCCTGTCTTGTAATCGACGAGAGTTACCGATCCGTCGGTGTTCAGTTCAATGCGGTCCGCCCGCGCTGTCAGCGCGAAGACTGAACCGTCCGCAAGAATAATATCGAGGTTGCCTTCAACTTCGGTCTTGATGGTCTTGATGGTCTTGCGGCGGGCTGCTTCGAATCCAAGATAGAAATCGATTGTTTTTTCAAGCCGCGGCCACATGAGCACGGCGAAATCTGCGTCGAGCAATTGCAAGGTGAGCCCTTCCCGCAGAAAGGCGCGCAATGTTGCACGAGCTCCGGGCGGCAAGGGACCTGACGGATAAGCATTGACAAAGCGCTCCAGGGCCGCATGGACCGCGCTGCCAATTTCGCCCCCGCCAAT
>DATJLX010000163.1:0-7049 GCA_035509135.1 Methylocella sp. | reverse complement strand
TTGCCTGCTTTTGCCATGACCGCCGCCAAATCGGCCATGAAGCGCGGATGTTCCTTGACCTTGCCAAGGTGCGGAATGCCGCAGCCTATCAGACAATCGGCCAAGTCGCGCCGGGCCGCCACACGCAGCCGCCGGTTGTTGTGATAGGCGCCCTGCCCCCTCTCGGCGATGAACATGTCGCCGGTTGCCGGATTATGGATAAGACCGGCGATGATCTGGCCTTCCCGCGCAAGGCCGATCGAGATCGCAAAGATCGGCAGTCCGTGCAGGAAATTGCTGGTGCCGTCGAGGGGATCGATGAACCAGGTGTGGCTCTTGTCGGTGCCTTCGATCCGGCCGCTTTCCTCCATGACGAAACCATAGCCAGGCCTCGCCTTCGCCAATTCATCGTGGAGAATTTTTTCCGCCTTGCGATCCGCGGCGGACACGAAATCCCCGGGACCCTTCACCGAGACTTGCAGGTTTTCCACCTCGCCGAAGTCGCGTTTCAAGCCACGCCCCGCCTTGAGGGCAGCAGCGGTCATGACATTCATGAGCGCGGATCGGATCATCTGCCGCCGTGACCTCTCTTGCTAATCCGCGCGCCGCAAATACGTGGCCTCGTTCGTATCGACGACGATCCGTTCACCGATGTCGATGAATGGCGGCACCAGGATGCGCAAACCGTTTTCGAGTTTTGCTGGCTTATAGGACGACGCGGCGCTCTGGCCGCGCACCACGGGATCAGCCTCGACAATCGTCAAGGTGACATTCGGCGGAAACCTTATGCTCACCGGGCGGCTGTCGTGCATCTGCAAAGTGACTTTCATGCCTTCCTGCAGGAAGGCCGCCCGCTCGCCAATCCAATCCGTGGCAAGCTCGATTTGTTCATAGGTTTCGAGATCCATGAAGACGAGCGCATCACCCTGCGCATAGAGAAAACTGAAATCCTTGAGTTCGAGTTCGATCGCTTCAACCGTCTCGTCGGCGCGGAAGCGTTCGTTGAGTTTGCGGCCATCGATGAGATTTTTGAGCTCCACCTGATTGAACGCGCCGCCCTTGCCGGGCTTCACCGCATTTGTCTTCACCGCGACCCAGAGGCCGCCATCATGGCTGATGACGGTGCCGGGAGTGATCTGATTTCCATCGATTCTGGGCATTTGACCTCCTTTCGCTCCAGAATGACGCTCCATGCCCGTCTGCCGGTCGGCGCGTCAACGGAGATCATTGAGGAATAACGGTTGTCTGTGACGTGTGGCTATCCGCATCGTTGCATCGACCATTTTGTCAGACAGTTGAAGCCACCCATGCAGGTACATTCTCTCGAAACAACCATGATAACCTCTCGAAACAACCATGCCATGCCGACGTCCAGAAACGCCCGAGGCATCGACATCGTCGCTTATTCAACTGACGCCTCGCGTTTTATTGGCATCCAGGTCAAATCGCTATCGAAGGTCTCGCCAGTCCCGCTTGGAAAGACGCTAGACAACATTATGGGCCATCTGTGGATAATTGTGAATAATGTGAACTTGGAAACGCCTTCCACATTCATCTTGCTTCCCGACGAGGTTAGAGAGAGGGCACACCGAAAGACGATTATGTATCCTATTGGCTACAACCACGTGCCTACGATCAAGATCAATTTTGGGAAGCCTGGGGCCGGGTGGAACGCTCAGCACGCCAATTTTTAAGTTGATCTTGTCTCTCACACGCGCATCGGCATCAGCACATAAAGGGCGCTCGCGCCATCGCGGTCTTGCACAAGCGTCGGCGAGCCGGGGTCGGCCAGCTTGAACAGCACGGTGTCGCTGTCAAGCTGCTCGGTGATGTCGAGGAGGTAGCGGGCATTGAAGCCGATGTCGATGGGCGAAGAATCATAATCGACATCGAGTTCCTCGACGGCCGAGCCGGAATCGGGATTAGTGACGGAGAGCGTGAGCTTCGAATCGGCAAGGGCGAGCTTGACGGCGCGGCCGCGCTCCGATGAAATGGTCGAAACCCGGTCGACCGCCGCCGCGAAAGGCTCGCGCTCGACAACGAGGCGCTTGTCATTGTTGGAAGGAATGACCCGGACATAATCGGGAAATGTGCCGTCGATCAATTTGGAAATCAACACGACTTGACCCGCGCCTGTGTTCGGATCGCCGAAGGTGAAGCGGGCCTTGGCCGCCGATATTTCGACGCGGACGTCAGTGCTTGGATCCTCGATGAGTTTCTGCACCTCGGCCACGGCCTTGCGCGGCAAGATGACACCCGGCATGCCGATCGCGCCTTTAGGGGCCGGGATTTCGACCCGCGCCAGCCGGTGCCCATCGGTCGCGACGGCACGCAACATAGTGTGAGCCTCGACATCGATCGTATGCAGATAAACGCCATTCAAATAATAGCGCGTCTCTTCGTTGGAGATCGCGAATTGGGTTTTGTCGATGAGCCGCTTGAGATCGAGGGCGGCGAGAGTGAAACCATGGCCAAGCTCGCCCGTGGCGAGGTCTGGAAAATCGCTCTCAGGCAAGGACTGAAGGGTGAACCGCGAGCGTCCGGAGCGCAGCTGCAACTGGCCCTGCCCGCCATTCGAATCGAGGGAAACCTGCGCGCCGTCAGGCAGCTTGCGGACGATTTCGTAAAGGATATGCGCCGGAAGTGTGGTCGCGCCAGCCTCGCCGACATCCGCCGGCAGCCGCTCGGTCACCTCAAGATCGAGATCCGTCGCCTTGAGGAGCAGCGCTTGATCTTCCGCATGCAGCAGGACGTTCGAAAGGATGGGGATCGTATTGCGTCGCTCCACGACGCGATGCACGTGGCCAAGAGACTTCAACAAAGCCGCGCGTTCGAGGGTCACTTTCATGATGCGGTCCAATCGGGCATTCGTTCGTTTCACCCGGGCGCGCCGCGCGCCGGGGGCGGACTTTGGCGCGGCTTTATAGAAATCGCAAGCCGCCACACCATTTCTAACCATGCTTTTGCATGGGCATGCCTGATTCTTCGGAAGGCCGCCCGCCTTTTACCTGCCCTTAATCCGCCGGATTTAACATAAAAATTGATTCCAGTTGGAAGCAATGCCCGGAAAGCGGTGCCAATCCACGGGACAGACCGCGCGCCTCGGCAAAGCACGCGACGCTGGTGTGCCACGCGCGATTTTCGCCCCAATCCTAGAAATCCCGGTCCATCTTACGAAGCCACCCTCTTTGAAGCCACAACGCAAGGATCGGTGAACACGTGCCCCGCCGTGCCGGAAGATCGCGAGCCTCAAGCCAAAAACACCGCTCAACGGTGGCTTTTTTGCTCTATTGGAGCATCATCGTAACCGTCTGGGCCATGGTCGGGGGCGCCTGTGTTGTAGCCTATGAGGCAACAAAGCTTCCCCCCATTGACGTCCTCGCCGTGCCGAAACGGCCGCCCAACATTGCGATTCTCGACGAAAGTGGCGCCCTACTCGCCAACCGCGGCGATACGGGAGGCGCCGCAGTCCGGCTTGCTGATTTGCCCCCCTATTTGCCAAAAGCCTTTATCGCGATCGAAGACCGCCATTTCTATTCGCACTTTGGGATTGATCCGATCGGAATTTTGCGCGCCGTTTTTCATGATCTGGCGGGGGGCGGCTCGGTGCAGGGCGGTTCGACCCTGACGCAACAACTCGCTAAGAATCTCTTCTTGACCCAGGAGAGGACCATTTCGCGCAAAATCCAAGAGGCGATCTTGGCGCTCTGGCTCGAACATAAATATTCGAAAAATCAAATACTCGAGATGTATTTGAATCGTGTTTATTTTGGCTCCGGCGCCTATGGCGTCGAAGCAGCGGCGCAAAAATACTTCGGACATGGGGCACGCAACGTGACGCTGCCGGAAGCGGCCATCCTCGCCGGACTCATGAAGGCGCCGACGCGGCTGGCGCCGAACCGTAATCCGTTGGGCGCCGCCGAGCGCGCGGCACAAGTCATCGAAGCAATGCGGCAGGAAGGCTTCATCACCGATGCGATGGAAAAGCTTGCCTTCGCCCGTCCCGCGCAAGCGATCCGGGACCAAAACGCGAGCTCAATCAATTACGCCGCGGATTTCGTCATGGACACGCTCAACGATACGATCGGCGCGATCGATGAAGATATCATCGTCTCGACGACAATTGATGGCGGCCTCCAGGCCCTCGCGGAAGCAGCCCTCACGGACGCGCTCGATCGCAAGGGCGCGGCCTTTGGTGTCGGTCAGGGCGCCGTTGTCGCGCTCGCCACCGATGGTGCGATCAAGGCGCTGGTCGGCGGCCGGAGTTATGCGGACAGCCAATTTGACCGCGCGGTTTCGGCGAAACGGCAGCCAGGTTCCGCTTTCAAGCCTTTCGTTTATCTCGCGGCGCTCGAAAATGGTCTGACGCCAGACTCGGTGCGCGAAGACGCGCCAATCAATGTGAAGGGATGGCAACCGGAAAATTACTCACGCGACTATTTCGGCCCGGTTACCCTCACCAAGGCGCTGTCTCTCTCCTTGAATACGGTGGCGGTCCGCCTTGGTCTTGAAGTTGGCCCCAAGGCGATTGTCCGTGTCGCGCATCGGCTTGGAATCATGTCTGATCTTGCCGCCAATCCGTCGATCGCGCTCGGCACCTCAGAGGTCACGCCGCTTGAAATCGTCACCGCCTATGCAGCCTTCGCTAACGGCGGCATCGGTGTCCAACCCCAGATCATTTCGAGAGTGAAAACCGCTTCCGGCAAGCTCCTCTATCAGCGCAATGGTGCCAGCAATGGCCGGGTCATCGATCCCACTTATGTGGCGATGATGAATCGAATGATGCAAGAAACTCTGTTGACCGGCACGGCGCGCAAGGGTGGGGTCCCAGGCTGGCAGGCGGCCGGGAAAACCGGCACGAGCCAGGATTGGCGCGACGCATGGTTTATTGGCTACACGAGCCATCTTGTCGCCGGCGTTTGGCTTGGCAACGACGACAATTCACCAACGAAAAAGGCGTCCGGCGGCAATCTTCCAGTCGAGATTTGGTCACGCTTCATGCGGGCCGCGCATCAAGGTGTGCCGCCGCAGCCACTTCCCGATGGGATATGGCATGATTATAGCCCGGACAGCGGTCCCATGGCGGATAACAATGGCTGGCCCTTCCCCGGCTTGTTCGGTGCGCCACCAGCCAGCCAAGCGCGGCCAGTCCCAACGCTCCCTGCCCCGGCACCGGTCAGCGAAGCGGCAGAAGCGCCTTCGCCCGCCTATGGCGGCGGCGCGCCGGTGCCTCCGGCGGACATCCCCAACGCGGAAGTTTCAAGACACAAGCACGGAGCTCCATCCGGAGGAAAAAGCGTCTTCGACGCCCTCTTCGGCGGCTAATGGGGCAACGAGGGGAACTCCTGCCTAAGTGCGCTCCCCTTTGATGCGAGTGAACTGGAAACAGGCTTAGCGGGCAGGGCGTCTGCACCGCTTTTGGCATTTTTCTTGCTTCGCGCCTCGTTCCCAGGGCTTGTCCTGTCGCAAATGCCTCCGACCCTCCATTGGCACAATCTACACCGAAGCATCAGGGGACTATGCATGACGGATATGGAAGAGCTGAAGAAGCGCAAAATGCCGCTGAATCTAGCGATTGTGCATGTTGATCCTGACGCCTTCATCGCAAATTTCATGGGTTGGCTCGAGATTACCGCGTTTATTTCGGCGCTACGAGCCGGCGAAGCTCAAGTTCCCGCTGACGGGATAACTCCAAAGCTGCCAGCCGAAATGCTGAGAAATGGCGGCGTCCATAATGTCGGGAATGATGCGATCTTCGCCTTCTGCATGACGGCGGCGATGAAAGGGGACAAGGCGGCGGTGGACAAGGTGGAGGCCGCTTTGGCGGAGAATATGGGGAAAGAATTCCCTGGATCATTCGGTTTATGGCATTTTCGCGCGACGATCGACGCGCCGGTCACATTGGAAGACTTCGTTGGTCAGGCGGGCAAGAAATTGCTGGCTGGCGATCCTCCCCCGCCGCCGCTGCGTGCAAAGGAAAACTGGAACACCGGTCTGCGCTTTTTTGAAAAGGCACGCAAAACCAATTTCGTCCAAGAGGTTATGTATCCCTTGGCCGTCTGGACCCGGGCCCGCTGGACAGAGACCCAGGAAAAAGGGGTAGCCTTCCTCCATCACATTGAAGACAATCTCCCCATCTTACGGGAGGTTCTGGAAGACACCCGCAATGATCAACCCTTCGTGGCGAATCTGCTTCTGAAAGTCGCCCCCTCCGTGGATATGGAGTTGAACGAAGAGTATCAGGGATTTCTGCGATCCTTGGCCCGCCGTTAAATCCCCTGTTTCTCCACGCCCACGCAAAACCCGCCAGCAATGGGACAAGGCTGGTTGAATTATTGACGGCTCTCACCTTGCCCAATCGCCGAAAGGATTTGTCCCAAACGGGCGTTTTGCTCCGCATCGTGAATGAGTCCATCACAAGATCGAGCGTTGGCAAGCACCTGGTCGTAAAAAGCTCGCAGCCATCCAACGACGAATTCCTGCTGAAAATTGACGGGCTGATCAGTGATTCCCTCGGTATCGAATGCTGCCGGATGAGCAGCGGTGGATACGCCCATGAATGCAACAAAACGATTGATGCTCCGTTCGGCGATGATCGTCGCCTTGGCGGCGGCTTGTTCGCTCGTTTCGATGTGAGAGACGGCAACGATCGATGACTTGATCGCATTTTCAAGGCCTAGCCGGCGTGCGGTTGCGATGAGCTCATTGGCGACTTCTTTGAGGGATTTTTTCGGCACGCCGATCGCATTGGCGAACATCTCGTCATCGCATATTTCATGGATACTTTGTGACCAAAGCTGCAAGGCGGCGCGCGCAAGACCGACGGTTCGATTGAAGCGATTGGACGAAAGAGGGGCTTTCGCCACCGGTGCGGATGCGGTTGCGGTTTCCTTGCTGTTGGATTTGACGAGGTCGAGAAGATTGCCGCGCCGTGGCGAGGGACTCGTGCTCGGAGCCTGGGCCGGCGTCTCGCCCTGAGCGTCGAACAGTGTTCCGCGCGTGCGCGCTTCGTAGAACTCATCGACCAGTCTTGCGCGATCGATGCTGAGCCCCCGGAGGAACGTGCCGAA
>DATJLX010000162.1:0-6384 GCA_035509135.1 Methylocella sp. | reverse complement strand
AAGGAAACACCGCCGGGATAGACCTTTTGATGTTTGGGAACGCCCACAGCCCAAACAAGCCCGCGCGCACTCAGTCCCTGACGAAAGGAAGCGGACAGGCCGTAGCCGGCATCGGCGAGAACGGCGCCGAAGCGGACGCCTCGAGCCCTCAGCCGGCCTTCCAAGAGGCAGACTTGAATCAAGCGAGGATTCAGCAGTCAATCACTTCGTCTACAGGCCCTAATAATAAACAAGTTCCGCATCGAGCCTTTGTCCCAGTACAATAGGAAGCAAAAATATGACGGATGACGTCTCGATTACATTTACCGCCAACGTCACCGACTTGCAGAAGGGCATGCAGCAAGCGACAAGTGCGGTTGAGGCTACTACCAACGCCTTGCGCAATGGTGCTGCTCAGATCAACGCTACTTTCGCTTCGCTATCACAAGCTTACGCAACCGACGCGGCACGAAAGATTACCATGGCGCAAACGTCAAGCGACAACGAACTTGCGATCGCACGCCAAAATGAGCAAGTGCATTATGATATAGCTTCTAACGGGATAAAAGAGCACAGTTCGCT
Organism: Methylocella sp.; assembly: GCA_035509135.1. Taxonomy (GTDB): domain Bacteria; phylum Pseudomonadota; class Alphaproteobacteria; order Rhizobiales; family Beijerinckiaceae; genus Methylocapsa. The sequence continues at coordinate 5,823 of DATJLX010000162.1, read as the reverse complement.
TATCAAGGAACAGGCTCAGATGACGCAGATTTCGCGCCAAGAGGAGCTTTCCAGTCTTCTCTCGCTTGAGACCCAGCGGGAAGATATCGAGCGTCGGCATCTGCAATTCCAGTTGACAACTTATCAACAAGGAACTGCTGCTTATGCCGCCGCTCAACGTAAAATCGAGGAGGCCGCCAGCCAATCTGCGCTCAGGCAACTCGACATTCAGCGTAGTGTAACCCAGCAAATCGATACTGACTACAGGAGAACATTCGAAAGGATAGGGTCGGGTGTCTCGTCTTCAATTATGGGCATGATTACGGAGCATAGGAAGCTTCGCGACGCGGCGCGAAATACCTTGTTGCAAATTATACAATCATTCCTCCAAGCCAATGTGAAGATGGCAGCTGATTGGCTGGCGGGCATGGCTGCTCAGACCGCCGCGACAACATCAGGCCAGACCGTGCAGACCACAGCGGTCATAACCGGCGTTGCCGCGCGCACAGCCGCGCAAACGGCCGGAAATGCTGCATCGTCACTTGGCATGATCGGCAATATCCTAAAGTCGATCTCGGCCTCGGCGGGGGAGACCTTCGCGGGCATCTTCGGGTTCCTTGCACCCGTCATGGGTCCGGCGGCGGTAGGTCCGGCGGCGGCGGGTGAGGCAAGTGTGCTCGGCGTCGCCAGCGGCCTTGCCAGCTTCGCTATGGGTGCCTGGAGCTTGCCAGGTGATATGATCGCCCAAGTGCATGCAGGTGAAATGATTGTGCCTTCAGGTCCGGCCGCAGCTTTTCGCAATCTCGCCGACAATGGCGCTGGCATGGGCAACACCGTGCATGTTCACCATGCCACGAATTTTCATGTCTCGGCGATGGACTCGCAAGGCGTCCAGCAATTCTTTCAGAACCATGGCAAGACCATCATGCGCACGATCAACGAGGGCGTGCGGACCGGTTCACATCTTGGCCTGTCGAAGCTAGGGGCCTAAGCCATTGCGCAAGCCGGGCCGGTGATGAATGACCCTCTACATCAACGGCGTGAATCTGTTGCCGTCAACCGGCGAATTCACTTATGACACGATCTCGTATCAGGGCAGGCGGATCGCCGAACCTGCCATGCTCGGGATTAACACCTATTATAGCGGCGGCCCACCGGGGAGCACGCTGACCGATCTCAAAGAATCGATTGCCCAATTGCAGGCGGCCTTTCCGGTGCCGCCCGCCACCAATGCCTGCACGACGGTTGCCATTGTTTGCGCATGGTTCGCGAGTGCGTCGGCTGGCACGGATCAAGCGGCGGAGACGGCGGCGACGTGCCGCATCTATCCGGCGACAACCTATATCGACGGGGACTTTCAGAAATGGAACGGTTCGGGTTGGTCCGCCGATAATTGGCAGTGTTCCTCACTCACGCAATCGTCGGCTGGCCTCATCCCGATTTGGCAAAACGCGGCCGGATCGTTCAACTATGGCGGCACGCCGAGCGACCAATCGCTTTACCGCTGCATCCAATATCTCAAGGGGCTCGGGCTTCGTGTAGTCTTCTATCCGTTCATCCTCGTGGATTCGCCTGGCAAGCCCTGGCGCGGCCAGATCACCTATGACCCGACCTTCACGAACCCTGACGTTTCAAGCGCTACGATGGCGGCGATAAGGTCTTTCCTTGGCACCGCAGTTCGCTCGCAATTCACACAAGTTCCGGCGAATCTGACCGTCTCCTATTCCGGTTCGCCAACGGACTTCACTTATCGAAGGATGATCCTGCATTATGCCAATCTTTGCGCTATGGCCGGCGGTGTGGATCTATTCCTTATTGGATCTGAGCTTCGCGGTTTGGAGACCGTTCGCGGCCCGGCCTGGACAGCCGCCGGAAGCGGCTCGCCGCCAAGCTGGGATTATCCCTTCCTCTACGATTCCTCCTATGGGCTCCTCGAACTTTCCGATGAGGTGAGGGCCATCTTCGATGCGGCCGGGCTCACCAAGGATACAACGGGACTGCACAACCTCGTCTCCTATGCAGCGGATTGGTCATCCTGGATGGGTTGGCAGCACAATGGGTCAAACCCGCCGCCGCCCTATACCGGCCAATGGCCGCATCTCGACCAGCTCTGGTCGCACACCAACATCGACCTTGTATGCTTCGACAACTATCTCCCCTTATCAGATTGGACTACAGGGAGTGGAGGTCTTGATGTTCTGAATTGGGCCCAGCCAGCTCCATCATCCTGGCCTCCATCTTCAGGAGCATTGAGTGGCCTCGGCCTCTCTGGAACGCCAACGATCTATTCGAAGCCTTATCTCAAGGCCAATATCGAGGGCGGCGAGAAGTTCAACTGGTACTATGCCGACTCGAACAATCTTGGCCGCGGTCGCGACCCGAACGGCACCGATCTCCAAGTGTCCGTCCCGGAAGGCGACCGCCTAACCCAAACCCGCCATCCGTTTTACCCGCAACAGGAAATCCTGGGTAACAAGCAGCTCCGCTGGTGGTGGAACAATCAGCACTATGCCCTTTACGATACGGGCTCCGGCGAAGTTCCGCAGGGCTCCGCGACGGGCTGGGTGCCGCAATCGAAATCGATCGTTTTCACGGAATACGGCTTCCCGTCGAACGACAAATGCACGAACCAGCCGAATGTCTTCTTCTCGGCAGGCTCGGTTGAGAGCGGCACGGCCTTTTGGTCGATCTGGGAGCCCGCCGATGGCGGCCCGGATGCCTTTTTGCCGAAGCCCGATCAAAACCTGCAGCTTCTCGCGCTGGAAGCCTTTTACGAATATTGGTTCGTCGATGGCAACAATGCCGCGGCTGGCGGCGTCGAGATGATCCAGCCGGCGTTCTGCTCGGTTTGGAACTGGGACGCACGGCCATTTCCGGTTTTCCCGAATCTCTTTCAGATTTGGGGTGATGTCTCGAATTGGCAGGCCGGGAATTGGCTCAATGGCAAGGGGCCATTCATCGCACTGCCTGTTGCCGATCCGCCTCCAGGAGTTCCCGTGCCCGTTGGAAATTTCCCATCGCTCCCAGGCCTGACTTGGTCTGTTCACAAGCGCCCGTCCTTCTCGACGCGCGTCACGAGCCATACATCGGGCCGCGAGGTGCGCGTCCCTCTTTATGCCGTGACTCTCTATGAATTCGAACTGACGATCGAAGGGCTGGATTCCGAGGGAGCTTTCCCTGGCCTCGGCGTCAAGTCCATGCAGAGCCTTTGGGATCTCTATGTGCTCTGCCAAGGCCAGTTCAACACCTTTCTTTATACTGATCCGGCCGACAATGCCCTGACCGGAGCGGTGCTCGGCACGGGCAACGGAACGCAAACTGTCTTCACCTTCCAGCGGCCGATCGTCAGCACTTATGAGCCAGTTTCGTGGGTCACGGCGGTCAATCACGTCTATCTCAACGGCGTGAACCAGACGTCCGGTTGGGCATGGGCAACGCCGAACACATTGACATTCGCGACAGCGCCTGGCTCCGGTGTCTTAGTGTTAGCCGATTTCGACTATGCCTTCAACTGCCGGTTCCTTGATGATCAAGAGGATTTCGAGGAATTCATGAACGGCCTTTGGCGCGTCCAGTCGCTCAAGTTCAGGAGCGTGAAGCCGTGAAAGCCGCCAGCACCGCCGTCATCAACTATCTGAATGCGCTTCGCGCCGATCCAGACGCCGTGGCGATCATCGCGGATTGCTTCACTTTCACGTTCATATCGGGCCTCGTGCTCACCTATACGAATGCTGATCTTCCGATCCAACTCAACGGCTACACCTATCTCGCGAATTCGGTCCTCGTCTCTGGCCTCCGCTATAAATGCACAACGGGCCTTGAGGTCGACAAGCAGCAATTCACTATCTCCGCGACCACGGCGGACACCATAACAGGCGGCGTTCCCTTCCTACAGGCACTTCGCAATGGCGCTTTCGATGGCGCTGAAATCCAGCGCGAGCGCGTCTTTCTGAATTCCTGGTCGCCTTATGACACGGCCAACCCGATTGGCAGCGTGATCCTCTTCAAGGGCCGCGTGGGCACGATCGACAGCATCGGCCGGACATCGGCACAAATCACCGTCAATTCCGATCTTGTGCTTCTCGACTTGCAGATGCCTCGGAATGTCTACTCGCCGTTTTGTCAGCATGTGCTTTTCGATTCAGGCTGCGGGGCCAATGGAGGCCCGGTCAAGAGCGCTTATGGCTTTGCCGGGGCGGTTGGTGCTAGCTCGACTGTCTCGCTCATCAACTGGACTGGCGCGGCAGCCAATATGGCCCAGGGGACGATCACCTTTTCGAGTGGCGTCAATTCCGGGGTCTCGGCGAACGTCAAGAGCGTGGTAGCCGGTGTGTCGCTCACATTGAGCTATCCGCTGGAATCCGCCCCGTTAACCGGGGATGCCTTCACGGCCTATTGGGGCTGCGATCATACGCAAGCGACCTGCACGGGTCGCTTCAACAATCTGCCAAACTTTCGCGGCTTCCCCTATGTCCCACCGCCAACCTTCACATTGTTTTAAGGAGCACATCAGTGTCTAAAATCAAACGCATCCGCATTCCGATTTCTCCCACGTCCAGCAACATCGCAGTGGATTGGGCCGCGCAGCTCGCCACTCTTCAGCGATTCATCCCAACGGGAAATTGGACCTATCTCCATTACTCCGACACGTCGCCTTTCGGCCATTGGGGCTATTGGGCCGAAGGCATGCTGCTTGAATCCTCCGGCGACCTCATCATCGCGACGATCGAATGCAGGGGCGTCGCGCATCCGGCGAGCGGTACCAATCATCCGGCGGTCCCCGATCCTGGGTTGCCTGGGTCCTGGACCGCGATCGGCGCGCCCTTCACGATCATGGCGGATGAGCCCGCGTCCGAGAAAGATGGGGGCAATGGCGGTCAGCAAGTTGTCCTATTCACGGTCCCAGGGAATTCGCTTTCCGCCAGCACCGATCTTGCCGCCTTGGCGGGCCTCAATACCGAGAATTACGATGAAGTCTTCTCGAAGTTCAAATGGGCGGCGGGGGGTTATTGGGCGTACTATCTGGTTTCGATGGCCAACGGCGCTCCGGAGGCTTATCCGCCGCAACCCGTCGTCATCATGGCGCATGGTTGCACCAATCCGCCGCTCGGGTCGGCTCATCCGGCGGTCGCCGATCCGATGCTGACAGGGTATACCACGCTCGGTGCGCCTTTTGATATTGCCTATCTGCCATCCTTGAAGAAGAAAGCCGCATGAGCAAGCTCAATTTCTGGGACGTGGAAGGCGAACGGGCGAATGATGTCCCATCACCATGGGGCATCTTCCATCCATCTTCCTTTGGCGCCCCTACGGGGGCGCCAGTGGAATCCGAAGGGTCAAGCGGCGCGGTGCAGTCGAATGTCTATGGCGCAACTGGAACGGAAACGCCACAGAGCGATAGCAACGTCAACCAATTGCTCTTCAATCCGAACGCTCTGGACTTCCAAACACAATTAATCGCACCGCCTATCAATTCCGCCAGCGCGGGATCGCCACTCGACGACATCACGATCGAGGATACGACGGCGTTTCCAGCCGATATTCTCAATCCACAATTTTATGACGGGAACATATCGAGCGGTAGCATCAGTGATGGTGGGGATGCCTCATCCAGTGAGGGAGATGCAGGCGACGATTGAGGCGCCACACGTTCCTCAGTCCCTCGCGAATGTTTTGCCTTCGATCTGGAGGGTGAACTGGTCATTCTTGATCACCCCGAAGAACCCTAGAGGTGAATTAAAAGCCGCAAGCGATGCTCGTGGCGCCGGTCTCATCGGCATGTACCTCACGGGCATTGCACTCCATCGCCACGATTTGACGCGCTGTGAGCCCCGTTGCGGCCTT
>DATJLX010000161.1:0-5905 GCA_035509135.1 Methylocella sp. | reverse complement strand
GGTCAATGCAATTGTTCCGACGATCCCGACGACCCTTGAGCAATGCGCTTCGCCGGGTTTTTTCTTTTCCGCTTACACGCCCCAGGACATCACCAACGCCATGCAGGCCATGTTCGCGCAATCGCTCGCCGCCGCGCGGTTGACGCAATGACTAAGCTCCTTTTCTATGATCTTTCTCGGATATTCTGTCTTTGCTTTGGTCTGAACGTGCCCTACGCTATGGTATCGACAGCGCCTGTATGAGATCCGGCGGTTTCGCCTGATCGCGCTTCGCCGAGCATGAAACCGAGCTCCGGGATCAGCTGGGCACTGGCGATGCGCGGAAGAAAAACCGGAAACATGGTCGGCGTTATGATTTTTAGCCTCGTGGCCCTCGCGTCTTTCGTGGCGGGCTTTCTCAATGCGGTCGCCGGAGGCGGCTCCTTTCTCACCTTCCCGGCGCTCATCGCCGCTGGACTGCCGCCCATCGACGCCAATGCCTCGAACACGGTTGCGCTGTTCCCGGGTCAGATCGCGACGGGCTATGCCGCCCGTGACGGTCTCAGGGCTGCGGCGGCGGATAGTCGCGTCGACCTGCCCATCTTCGCGGCGATCAGCCTTGCCGGCGGCTTTATTGGCGGCATTTTGCTTCTCGTCACGCCGCAAGCCGTTTTCGGCCGGATCGTACCCTGGCTTATACTTTTCGCGACGGCGGTCTTCGCGGGCGGCAATTTTATGCCGAGAGCGGGGAAAAAATTCCGGCTGAATCGCGCCGGGATTTTCGCCGTGCAGGCAGTGGTCGCCATCTATGGCGGCTATTTCGGCGGCGGCGCCGGCATCCTCATGCTCTCCGCTCTCACTCTTTTCGGCTTGCGCGACATTTGGCTGATGAACAGTCTGAAAATTCTTGTCGTCATGCTGATGAACGCGGCTGCTGTCCTAACCTTTATTGCTGCTGGTCTCATCCATTGGCAATGGACGATCCTCGTCGCGGCCGGTGCGATTGCCGGAGGTTTCGCTGGACTCCATGCGGCGCGGCGGGTGCCCCAGCATATCGTCAAGGGCTTCGTCGTCGCGGTGGGTCTTGTGCTCACCGTCTATTTCTTTATGAAACCGGCCTGACCGGCATGCGTTTCCGTGTTCGAATGGAACGGGACGAAAAATTGAGCTCATGATGCGGCAGATCTCTTTTGAAGGCCATGGCGGCCCGGATGTCATCAGGGCTGGCGTGGCACCCGTGCCGATACCCGGGCCTGGCCAGGTTTTGATCGAAGTCGCCGCGGCGGGCGTCAATCGTCCCGATTGCCTGCAACGCCAAGGTGTCTATCCCCCGCCTCCTGGCGAGAGTTCCGTTCCGGGCCTTGAGATCGCCGGCCGGGTCGCCGCCCTTGGAGAGGGCGTGAGCGCGCCAACGGTGGGCGACGAGGTTTGCGCCCTGGTTGGCTCTGGCGGTTATGCTGAATACGCTACGGCGCATGCCTCGCTTTGTCTGGCCGCGCCAAAGGTTCTCGGGGTTGTTGCATCGGCGGGCCTTCCGGAAAATTATTTCACTGTTTTCGACAATGTGTTTACACGCGGCAGGCTGGAGCCTGGTGAGACCTTGCTTGTGCATGGCGGATCGAGCGGCATTGGCTCGACCGCGATACAGCTTGCCAAACAGCATGGCGCGCGGGTCATCGCGACCGCCGGTTCGCCCGCGAAATGCGCTTTCTGCAAGACGCTTGGAGCGGATCTCGCGATTGACTACAAGACCCAGGACTTTGTTGAGGAGGCGCGGAAGATCGCCGGCAAGCATGGCGTTGATGTCGTCCTCGACATGGTCGGCGGCACCTATTTGCAAAAGAATTTGTCCGTCATGGCGCTGGAAGGCCGTCTTATTCAGATTGGTTTCCTGCAATCGGCGATGGTCGAGACGTTCGATTTGCGTCCCATCATGCTGCGCCGCCTGACCGTGACAGGGTCGACCCTGCGGGCCCGCAGCGTGCCGCAGAAAGCCGCCATCGCCGCGGCCCTTCGCGAAAAAATCTGGCCGCTTCTCGAGAAGGGCTTGGTGAGGCCGCTGATCCACGCGATCTTCCCGTTGGAGCAGGCTCGCGAAGCCCATGAACTGATGGAATCCTCGGCGCACCTTGGCAAGATTTTGCTGGTCACTGGAAAATAATTCGCGCTACTCCGGTATTCCGACGTGCAGCGCCTTGTTTCTTTCCATGATCTCGTTGCGCATCTCCTTGCGCATCTTGCCTGCCTCGAAGAGCCGCCGCTCGCTTTCCGTCTCGATCTCGAGCGGCGGCACGACGCAAAGGCTGCCGTCCTCCTTCTTGGCCACCATGGTGAAGTAGCAGGAATTGGTGTGACGAGACTCTTGGGTTGTCAGGTTCTCGGCGATCACCTTGATCCCGATTTCCATCGAGGTCCGGCCGACATAGTTGACATTGGCCTTGAAGGTGACGAGTTCGCCGACCTTGATCGGCTCCTTGAAGATCACTTGGTCGAGCGAGGCTGTCACCACGTAATTCTTGCAGTATCGCGCAGCGCAAGCGTAGGCTACTTGGTCCAGCAGCTTCAAGATGGCCCCGCCATGGATGTGACCGGAGAAATTGGCCATGTCCGGGGTCATGAGAAAGGTCATGAAAAGGGATTTTTCTTGTTTGCTCATGGGGATCGGGTCAGCTTCCTGCTCTTGGGGTTTTTCGCGGCTGCCCGCTCTCAGGCCGCCAAGAACGATTGTCGCTTGCAGCCTAACAAAGGGTCCAGGCCAAGACAAACAGTTCAGCATCGTCGTTGAGATTGCACGATGGTATGATCACGAGATTATCTTTCGGCGGCTGACCTACCCAACCGCGATTGTTAGAAGAGTGATGCCGAGCGTCAGCGCGAGTTCGCACCGGCTATGGCATTGCGTCCCGGCCGGGCTCGCTCCATATCACAGACCCGCTGCCCCACGAGGGTGTTGAATAGCACCCTGTTTCGCGCGAACTGGTCAACTGACGCATAGCTGATGCCTGCGAGGTTCTCCTTCCCTATTTCCCTATGTCGGATATGATTGACATAGGGATGTTGAGAGAGTTCTTGAGGCCATGGCCGCTCTTGCCAGAAGACTCGTCACGTGGGTTCCGCTTTTTGGTCCAGCACGAGCCAGCGGGACTGCCCGAGGGACAAACGCCAGGCGGCGACGCCGCACGGAACACCCCGCCGGCGCATTTGGCAGGTTTGACACGATCTGGGCTCACCAAGGCGGAACGGCGCAGCCGCTCGATCGTTTATTGTGTCTGCCTCGCTGTCATCCGGAGGTTCGCGGCCTTTCTTTTCGAGAGGTGCTGCCGCGGCGCCCGGCGGGCGTGTGAACCGATCATGCCCGAGCTCGCATGTTATCCGTCAAAGGTCTCCGCCAATGTCTGAACATATCTACAACGTCCTCTTTCTTTGCAGCGGCAACAGCGCCCGCTCGATCTTCGCCGAAGCGATTCTGAACAAGGATGGGGGAGGGCGTTTTTGCGCATTCTCGGCTGGCAGCCAGCCCAAGGGTGCAGTCAATCCTTTCGCCCTCCAAGTGCTTGAGGGCCGGGGCTATCCGACCGGGGGTCTGCGCTCGAAGAGCTGGGAAGAATTCGCCCAGCCGGGCGCCCCTGTCATGGATTTCATATTCACTGTCTGCGACAACGCGGCGGGTGAAACCTGTCCGGTCTGGCCAGGCCAGCCGGTGACAGCGCATTGGGGGATCGAGGACCCAGCCGCCGTGCAAGGATCGGATATCAAGAAAGAGGCAGCCTTCGATAAGGCGTTTTATTATCTTGAACGGCGAATATCCTTGTTTCGCAACTTGCCGCTGAAAAGCCTCGATCAATTGACGCTCGGCGCGCGGTTGCGGGGCATTGGCCAAACAGAGGGGGTATCGGCCCGCTCGAAGGATGTCGCGTGACCCCGATGGATGTCATCATCTACCATAACCCCCGCTGCGGCACGTCGCGCAATACGCTCGGCCTCATCCGCAACTCCGGGGTTGAGCCCCATATCATCGAATATCTAAAAACCCCGCCAACGCGGGTCCTGTTGCGCCAGCTCGCAGCGCGCATCGGTGTACCGCTGCGCGCTTTGCTGCGCGACAAGGAATCCATTTTTCGCGAATTGGGTCTCAAGGACAAAAATCTTTCCGACGATGCCTTGCTCGATGCGATCGAAGCGCATCCGGTCCTTCTTGAGCGGCCGATCGTGGTGACGCCAAAAGGGGTCAGACTCTGCCGGCCTTTCGATCGCGTGCTCGATATTCTGCCGCCGCAGCAAGGGGAATTTTTCAAGGAGGGCGGCGAGCGTGTCATTGACGAGCAGGGGCGCCGGGTTGCCAGCGCGTGAACCTCGGAATGCCCCGTGGAAGGCCAGATTTGTTCCGTCGCCAGCGGGGTTGAAGGAATCCGAAAGTCCTGACCTTGACCCGCCGCCCAAAAGCCTCTAATCGGGCGAGGTCTTGTTGTGCCGTTTGGCCTTCGAGACTGTACGGCGGGCTGGTCCCGCTGAAGACGCACCCGTGGCGCTTCCTTCCTTGAAAACCGTTCATGCGAAGAGTTGAGCCTGTCGGCGTGGCCTCTTTGGGCCTCGCAGAGGAGGGCGCGTTCCTCCCCCTAGCGGGCGGAGGACGCGGTTTCGAGCGCCACGCTTTAAGCGGCGAGCGCGCCCGTGTCCTTTTGCTCGCGCAAACAGATAGAGGACACGCGATGACGAAGCGCGCGGAAGCCAAATATAAAATCGACCGCCGGATGGGTCAGAATATCTGGGGCCGTCCCAAAAGCCCCGTCAACCGGCGCGAATATGGGCCGGGGCAGCATGGCCAGCGTCGCAAGGGCAAACTGTCCGATTTCGGCACCCAGCTTAAGGCCAAGCAGAAGCTTAAGGGCTATTACGGCAATATTTCGGAAAAGCAGTTCCGCAAATATTACGCCGAGGCGATCCGCATGAAGGGCGACAGCGGCGACAATCTGATCGGCCTTTTGGAACGCCGGCTCGATGCCGTGATCTACCGCGCCAAATTCGTTCCAACCGTTTTTTCCGCCCGCCAATTCGTCAATCACGGCCATGTCAAGGTCAACGGCCGAAAGGTGAATATCGCGTCCCACCTTGTGAAGCCCGGCGATACAGTCGAAATCAAGGAGAGCTCGCGCCAGCTCATCCCGGTTCTCGAGGCGGAACAGCTCGCCGAACGCGATGTGCCGGAATATTATGAGGTCGATCAGACCAAGAAAATAGCTAAACTTAGCCGGATTCCGCTGCCGTCGGAAGTTCCCTATCCGGTGATGATGGAACCCAATCTCGTCATCGAGTTCTATTCGCGGTAAACCGCGGTCACGGGGACGGCGGACGGCGGATCACTGGAACATGGTCTTCAAATCGGCGATGCCTTTGCCGATGAGTTCGCTTCCAAATGCGCCTTGCGTCTCGCCTCTCAGCACGGCTTCCGCGGCCTTGATCGCCGCATCGGCGGCGGCGGCGCGAACGTCCGCCGCCGCCTGGGTTTCCGCAAGGCTGATTTTTTCCTCTGCCTGTTTGGTCCGGCGTTGAATGAATTCGGTGATGCGCGCGTGCGCCTCGCTCGCGATCCGTTCCGCTTCCGCATGCGCTTGGGCGACGACGGCTTCGGCCTCGGCTTGCGCTTCGGCGCGCCGTGCTTCGAAAGACGCGAGAAGGGCTTCGGCTTCCGTCCGCAGCTTTGTCGCCTCGGTGAGTTCGGCTTCAATCCTTGACGCCCGGCTGTCCAGCGCCGCATTGATTTTTTTGTGCATGCCGAGATAGATCATCAGGCCGACGAAAATGACGAAGCAGACGGCAACGATAAATTCCGGATCCAACATCGAAACTCTCCGGCCTCAGGCCTTGATCGTGGTGATTGCCTTGGCGATGGCACCGTGGTCGGCGGGTTTGCCGGTGATGTGCTGAA
>DATJLX010000160.1:0-2723 GCA_035509135.1 Methylocella sp. | reverse complement strand
TTGGCTGAGCCGCCGCGTGGCTTCCGCTTCCGTCAGCCCAGCTGCTGCTTCCGGGGTTATCCGATCAGGTTCAACTTTAGCGAGCGTACCAGCTGCCGGCTGATCCTCTGACATCGCAATCTCCGAATGGGCAATTGGCCTAGCAACGGAATCGTGCCGCCAATATCGGTTCCCTGCAACTGAGTTTTGACTCAGGCCCGCTTTGCGGGGGCTTTTATCCGGCTAACCTGATCCTTGCCTACCCTTCTCTTGCCACTGTCGCTGACCTTGAACTGGCGGCTCGGCGGCATGCTGATCGGGCTTGTTGCCGCCTTCGGCTTTCTCACGAATTTCGTTCTACGCCGCACGCACACCTTGCCGCAAACGGTCGAACGTCACAACAGCAGCCTCGCGGAACGCGCCTCGGATGCGCTCGGCAATGTGGCGGTGATCCAGAGCTTCACCCGCATCGAGAGCGACCGAAAGCGGCAAGCCGTGACGATCTACAATAGCCATAATCTTTTCCGCGTTTCGTCGGACCGATTTCGGCACCGCCGACCTTGGCCATTGCAAAGGTCGCGTCGATGAAGCACTCTTCCTCATCCAGGAGGCCTCTGCCGCGAAGCTCATTGGCAATGTCCGTCAGAACGCGGCGCAGAACTTCATTGCGGCGCCAGGTCTGAAAACGGCGATGCACGGTTTTGTAATTGGGATAGCACTGCGGCAGCATGTGTCACTCCGCGCCGGTGTTCAAAATCCACAGCGCTGCTTCCAGAACTTGACGCGTGGGAACGGGCTTGCGGCCAGGCCGAGCATCAGGAATGTGCTCTTCCGGAAAATGATCCCGGATACGTTCCCATTCCGAATCAAGCAGCCGAATCATTCAACATTTATAACCCATCGACTCTCAACCACAATTTTGAGATAGGTTCGAGTTAGATTCGCCGCCTCCGCTCCTTATTGAAATTGGAGCGAAATGGTCACTACATTTCATTATGCGCGGCGACGCTCAATAATTAATCGTCGTGAATAAGCCAAGCTACAAGCGACCTAGCCCAATCGTCGCCAGGGTCTTCTTTACCCTCTGAAGTCAAAGCGTTGATGATTCGATGGAAGCGTGCGCTTTTTGAAGCTGGCAAAAGGAAGGTTTCGATCAAAGCGGCCTTGATCTCAGCATCGCCGCCGCCCGATCTCGCCGCGGTTCTTGTTTGGATTCGTTCAACGAAGCTGCGGTCACACCCTGGAAGCGGCACCTCGGTGTCGCCCGGCGGCAAAGCATTAACCGCTTCAACGACGAGCTGGGCGCGCTCTTTGCTCGTCAAATCCCGAAGATGAGCGGCCTCGATGGGCGCGCCAATGACGTAGTCCTGCTGACCGAAGGCAAAGGGAAACCCGGCCTTTGTTGTCAGAGGCTCAACTGGGAGACCTCCTGAGATGCGCAATGGAACGACGGGCATTCCAGTCATAACCGCAAAATCCGGTAACGCGGAGCTCATTCGCGACAAGCCCTCCTTCGCGCTGCGGGCGCGGCGCCCTTCAACAAACACCATCAGAGAATGGGGCTCCTCGGCTTGCAACGCGACAAATTGCTCCATCACCGAATAGAGAGACCGAGGATCCGCTTGATCGAAATAGTAATAAGCATTGGCGTGCCGGGTCCCGGGCTCGGCTCTGGCGAATGCATCCAAGACCCCGACCCACCCCTTTCGATGTTCCGTCTTGATTATGGTGCGCATCGGAATGTTGAAAAACGCGGAGGCCATCGCGTTGAACAGAAACCCCTCAAGGTAGGTTTGGTGATTGGAGAGATAAATGGCGGGCCTCCCTATGAGCGCCTTTTGATCGCCGTCTACCTCAAATTTTCGGACGAAACATTGGATCAAGCCAAGCAGCAAATCAAACATCACGCTATCTTGAAGCTGTTCTCTCCGCCACCAGAAGTCCCGCACGGCCGCAAGGTCGAGATACGCGGGCGCCGCATCGACGACTTTGCAGCCTGCGCCCGTGCGCGTCACGCTCACGGGATAGCGATTGAACGGCAGCCGTGCACTCTGCGCCGCCCCAAGCTCCCGATGATGAACGACATGAAAGGGATGGATGCCGGCTTGCCGGGCCACATGTTGCTTAACGGCGACCATCTCCAGCAGTTCGGCTCGTTGGAGATCGGGGCAACCGTATAGCGACGCGACGCTGCCCTTCAGCCAGTCGCTCCGTTCGATATCCGAGGGGCCGACGACAGTAGCGCCTTCTTCGATTTGTCCAATCCCCATGCCCAAAACGGCGCGCTTATCTTTTAGGAAGCTGCGGCGAAGCCGGGGCGGCGCCGCCCCGAGGGGACCCTTAGGAAATAGCGTGTAGGCCAGTTCGATCTCGAGAGCGATCTTTTCGCCTTCGATGATCTGGGCCGAGAATAAGGGCAATCGGCCCCCCTCGCCGGCGAAACCGCGCCGGGCGATCCGGCATTCGACCAAGCCGCGAGAGGGAACCGGTCCAAAGAGGCGAAGGCGCTCAACCTTTGCCGGGTATGGCGCGAAGTCTGGATCAAGACCGAACCAGTTTCCAAGATCGGTGATGCTGCCGATTTGCGCGACGCCATCGAGCAATGCGGGGTTCAATATGCCGTCTGGACCCCCGTCCTGCGCAGCATCAAGCAAAGCCACCGCCCCTTCACGTGACCGACGGAGCTTCCGCAAGACCTGGAAGCTTGGCCCATGAAACAAGGTTCCGTCGGCATAGAGAGAGCC
>DATJLX010000159.1:0-5466 GCA_035509135.1 Methylocella sp. | reverse complement strand
AGGTACACCGCTTTCGCGCCGGTTTTGCTATCTGGAAGCAATAATAGGCGTCGCTCAAAATCGACATGGGACCAGAGCAAATTCAATATCTCTCCGAGCCGGCATCCGGTGAGTAGGAGCAACCAAATAGCCGCAACAGCGTGCTGATTCTCTGAACGAGGTCCAATTTTTTTCTGCCCCCCCCGCCTTCGCTTTTGCGGTAAAGCGGTTTCAGGAGCGCTGAGCTCGAGTACCAGTTTCCCTTCCTGAGCTGCGTGTAGCGCAGCACCCAAACGTGCAAGCTCGTCGTTTGACAAAAACCGCTCTACCTTGTTTTCCGCAAAACGCTTAGCTCCCCGACACGGATTAGAGTTCGCCGGGCGGTATCTCCAATCTTCCGCCAACTCGAACATTTTCGACAAGAGCGCGTGCACCCGATTGGCGACGATTTCGCCACCCCGAACAATGCGCCGTCCTTGGCGCCTTGTCTTCTCGTCCTTCGCTGTCTTGCCTGCAGCTACTTCGCGCATAGTTCGTGAGATATCTTCGCGCAAGATTTCGGATACCTTCAACGAACCAATCAGGGGAACGATATGATTCTCCAGATTACGTCGATCTTGAGCGAGCCCGGATGGCTTCTTGTGAGGTTGAGCATATTCGTCGAGGTACCGTCGCCCCAGTTCGGCGATGGTTGGAGCTGAGCGTTCATCGGACCGGGTAACCGCCGGATTTTCACCGGCAGCAACCAAGCCGCGTAAGCGTCGCGCCTCGTTTCGAGCTTGTTCGGCCGTGACTTCGACGCCATGCCGACCAATTGTTAGGCGGTAGTCACGCCGGTTGCGGCCATACTGCAAGACATAAATACGGGATCCTTTCGGCGTCACCTTGCATCCAAAGCCAGGAAGCTCGCTGTCTCATACCATTATGTCGCGCAATCCAGGTTGGATTGCTTCCACCGTTCGCTTCGTGATTTTTTCGCGCATGGCCGTGGCAAGCATCGGAAGGAGCCGAGAATTTCAATCGCCAAGCTAGCATTGCGCGGCCATTCCAGCAAGGCGCTAGCAAGGCAGAGAACGAAAGTCGGCGGATATTACGGCGTACCTCCGCGAAGCGGCGGCTCCAGTTAAGGTGCCGTAACAAATTGAATTATCATGTATTTTCGTAGATTGTCGTGGGAATGGGATGGTGCCCAGGGGCGGAATCGAACCACCGACACTGCGATTTTCAGTCGCATGCTCTACCAACTGAGCTACCTGGGCGCCGCCGGGATTCCCGGCGCAGCGGCGGTTATAGAGGAGCGGCGCTCCGATTGTCCAGCGGTGGTTCAGACGCACCCAAAACCTGGGGTAGCCGGAACCGGCTGCCCGGATTCGCGGTTGTTGAGATGGGAATGGCGCGAGCCTGCGCCCGCAAATCTCGGGCATCAGGTCGGCTTTGAGGCGACCGAAATCGATGGGGATGACGGCGCGCCGTTAACGATCGTTGCCGACTACCCGGCGCCGGTCAATGCCGACATCAAATCCGTCGAGGTGATCCTCGCGCCAGACACGGACCCTCATCGATCCTCTTGGCATCAAGGGGATTCACGAAGTTGCCCCTGTGGACAGCGGCGGCGACTGCCAGTGCGGTTTACCTTGCGACTGAAAAGCGGATTCGTAAATTGCCGATCCGCATCGAAACATTGCTGGCATGAACGAGAGCGAGTCCATCGCTCAAATTCAAAGAGTCGGCCGCAAGTTAGAAAATCGAGCAACACTTTTTAAGAATTTTAAGAACTGGCTCCAATGACGCAAAAGCTCTCATTCCCGCACGCGCTATCGATCTCCGCGGCGAAGCCGCAGATCCGCGCAATGGTTTCCTGGTCCAGCAGCAGCGGCGCGTGGCCTTGACCCTTGACAATATGTGTCTCGGCGCCCGGGTGCCTTGTTGCCATCTCCTTCAGTGTCTCTTCCGAAAGGAGATCGGAGTTCGCGCCCCTGAGGATGAGCAAGGGCACAGACCGCAAACCGTTGAACTGGGGCCAGAGACTGGTAAGCGGCTGCTCGAGGTCAAGGCTTTCGAGCGTTTTCATCAGGTTTTGATCGTAGCGCGGTCCGATCCGTCCGACCGCATCGGTGAAGGTAATCCTAGCGTAAGCCTCCCAATCGGCCTCGCTCAGACCGTTGAAACGCTCGCTCATCATTTCCTTGAGGAGATCGACGGCATCGGGAATCGAACGCGGCACCGGGAGCTTGCCGACATAGCTGCGGATGCGGGCCATGCCGCGCGGCTCAAGAACCGGGCCGATGTCATTCAAGACGGCGCCACGCAGGACCGATGGGCGCGTCCCCGATAGCAGCATAATGTGCAGGCCGCCACGCGAAGTCCCGATGAAAATCGCGCCGCCGATCTCCATCGCGGCAAGGATCGACAGTACATCGCTGTTTTCGATCGGGAGACTGTAGTTTTGCCAGTTCTGGTCGTAGCTGGAAAGCCCTCGGCCACGGTAATCGAGCGCCAGAACCCGCCGCTTCTTGCCGATGAGCCCGGCCGCAAGGGCACTCGCCAATCGTCCGAAATCCGCCGAATTTCGGGTAAGCCCGGGAAGGCAGACGGCGGGGATGCCGGGGTCGAGCGGCGATCCGTAGTCGCGAACGTGAAGTTTCAACCCGTCAAATGCGGCGTAAAAGCGGCTTTCGAACGGAAGCTGCGGCAGGCTCATGTTCATTATCCAAAGGCCCGCTCGCGTGGCCGCGGACAGGGTGCAATCGACAGCAAAGATCGCCAAGGAGCCCCAAGCCGGACTGCAATGGTTTGTTAATCAACAAAGCAAACCGCCGGAACTTCTGTCAAATACTAATGTTACTCAGGCATGGAAGCAAACCCACCAAAGCCGAGCCCAAACACGCGCAATGTTGTCCTTGTTGTCGAGGACGAACCATTTGTGCGTCTGCTTGGCGTCGATCTGCTCGAAGAGGCGGGCTTTGGTGTTTTGCAAGCGGCCAATGCCGACGAAGCATTGCGATTGCTTGAAATCCACCCAGAGGTGCAAGTCGTCTTTTCCGATGTCGAGATGCCGGGTTCCCTCGACGGCCTGGGGCTCGCCCAGTATATTTGTCAGCGCTGGCCGCGGATTGGAATCGTTCTTACTTCCGGCCATCGAATCCGCACCGAGATGATACCGCACGAGGGAAGATTCCTGGCCAAGCCTTACGATGGCAGGGCCTTGGTGCGTCAGATCGAAGAATTCTTGCACTGAGCATCTTCAAGCTGAAGATTCGTCCCAGGCTGACGGTTTCAGTGAGCTCATATCAAGGGCAAAGCGATACGTTTCTGGATGGGATCACCTAATGAGGCTGAAGATTTCTTTCATGGGAAAGCCCCCATGATGGCCCGTCAGCACCCCCTCGCCCTGGCAGACCTCACCTTGCGTAATGACGCAGAGGCAAGCCGCTGATGATAAGGGGTGGACCTCTCGCCTCTCGCCGTCACATTTTTGTGTTTGAGTGCGCTTCAGAGCTTCGCTTGTGCCTTGAGCAGGGCTTCTGTCGAAGCCGGCTCGCTCTCGCCGAAACGCACCTGGTAGACAGCGAGATTTTCGATCACCCGTTGGACGTAGTTGCGGGTTTCGGTGAAAGGAATCCTTTCGACCCAGTCGACCGCATCGACACCTGGCTTGCGAGGATCACCATAGGCGTCGAGCCACTCCTTGACATGCTTGCCACCAGCATTATAAGCGGCAAAAGCCAAAATATAAGAGCCCTTCTGCTCGGCCAAAAGCTCGCCCAGATGGCGTGCCGCGAGTTGAGCATTGAAGGCGGCGTCGGTGAGGAGCCGCTTTTGGTCGAAGGGGACCCTCGCGCGCTCAGCCGTCCGTTTCGCGGTTGACAAAATCATCTGCATCAAGCCTTTGGCTCCAGCCGACGAGACGGCGGTTGAGTCGAAGGCGCTTTCCTGCCGCGCGATGGAATAGACAATCGATGGCGCGGCGGAGTTTTCCAAGGGGGCGAACGATGGCACCCCATAATCGGGGAAAGCCAGCGCATCGATGGGCATCCCGCGCTGGCTTACGATCTTGCCGACATTCAGGGAAAGATGCGCATCGTGCTGCCGGGCAACGAGGCTCGCTAGGGCCGCCACTTGGCTTTCGTCGGCAAGATGATGGGCGGCCTCGTAGACGAGCGGCGCCGCCAGGTCCTTTTCACCAACCGCATAAAGAATTTCGATCACCTTGATCGAATCATCGCGCTCGTCGCCCTTCGCCTCATTGGCGATCGAGCGGATCGGCAATGAGGCGAGTCCAAGCTTGCCGCGCGCGAGCTGGCCATAATAGGTCGCCGGATAATTGGCGGCCTGTTCGTAGAAGCCACGCGCGGCTGCCGTGGCATCGGCGGCGGTGGAGGCCTCGGCAGTCCGGCCTTGCCAGTAAGCGGCCCGGGACCGCGACATCGGTGTTTCCGCGAGCTTGGCGACAGCATCGAAATGCACCGCCGCGCGCACCGGGTCGTTCAGGAAGCGGAGCGCGATCCAGCCGGCGTGGAATTCCGCCTCGATCTTCATCTCATGCGACATCGCGGAATGTTCGGCGCAAAGCTTGTAGGCGGTCGCCGCGTCGTTTTGATCGAGGAGTTTGCGGGCGAGCAGCCGGCGTTCGATCCACCATGCGTCGCCGTCGATGAGAAGCGCGGGGTCGCGCGGCGCAGCGAGCAGGATATCGGTTGCCGCGCGGATTTTCTCGGCATGCCGCAGTTTGTGGATCTCCGCGAACAAAAAGCCGGGGTCCTTCCGAAGGGCAGGGGGCACCTTGGCAAGAAGCTTGTCGCTTGGCGCTTCTTCAATGACTGCGGCGCGTGCCTTGGCGAGCGCCAATACATCCGGCCCGGCCAAAGCGGCGGCCCGGAATGCCGAGGCTGTCTCACCCTTGTAGAGCAAGCGATCGGCCCGGTATTTATGGTCGGCTTTCTCGAGATAGCTGCCGAAATCAGCTTTGACTTTGGCTTCAATCTGAGGGTTGAGGTCGGCTTCCCGCCAGACCGAGCGCACGAGGGCCGCCGCCTCGCTGGTCTTGCCATCGTCAGTGAGAACACGGGCAAGCGCGAGTTTGCCCGCCGGGGTCTCTGGGGCGACGCCGCTGAAATAGGTTTTGATAAGGGCGCCGCTTTTGTGATCGCCGAAGAGGGATTCCTCGCTGCGTTTTTTCAGCCAGTCGAGCGCGGGCCAGGTTGGATGCGCCTGCATGAAGGCCTGCAACCGCTCGAACCCTGATTCACGAGGAAAGCTCCGCAGCGCAACCCATTCAAGAGCCGTCCTGACAATCTTATCCTCGGACGCCGCCGCCACCGCGTCCCCTTGCGCAAGATCACCCGATTTATAAAAGCTGATCGCCTGGGCAAGGCCGGTCAAGTCGCGGTCTTTCTGCGAAAGCAAATCCGGTGAGAACAATCCGCTTTGCGGCGCCATGTTCGAAAGCGGTTTGGTGGCGGGGACGTGGCTCGCGTTCGCCGCCGG
>DATJLX010000158.1:0-10217 GCA_035509135.1 Methylocella sp. | reverse complement strand
TCATCGTGGAAATGAAGCCGCAGTCGTCGGAAACAGTCAGAGCGAAAAGCCGATCCGGGATTGAAGCCTTGTCGGCTTCCTCGAGCCGCCCGACAAGATCTGGCAGGGCAGCCGCGGCCTCATGATAGACGTTCTGCAGACGGCCATTCGAATCGTCAATACGCTCGAATACCCGATGGGCGGTCGAGAGGAACCGCGCGAGCCGGTCGACCGCAGCGTCTGGATCCGCTGACGCCAGTTCGCCCGTGATGGTCGCCAAAGTGGCGGCGATGTCGGCGGTAAAACCCTTGGCTTTTTCCCAGTCGACGAAGGCTTTGGCGCGCTCAAGCCCCGCGAGGCGCTTGTCGATGATTGCGGCGACCGCCGCCGGTCCCTTAGTCGCGGCGAGCGCCGCCGCGACGAGCTTCCGAAATGCAGCATTGCGCTTTGCCTCGTCGATCACCAGCCTGGCAAGCTTTTCGGAGCCGAGTTTGACGAGCGCCTCTTCATTCAACTGTGGCTGGCGCGCCATTTCTCATTCCCTATGATCCCGGCGGCTCGACGCTTCGCGCGACAGCGCGCCGCCGAGCGATCCTATCATCGCGCCGTGGGCGACTTTAACTCTGCCGCATAAGACCTATGAAAGCTTATGTCCCTTGGCAATGGTCTGTGCCTTACTGCAGATCCACGCCGTTCCAATTATCTCATTTCGATGATCGGGGCGCAGCCTGAGTGGCCATCGCGTCGCTGGCGTTGGCGCAATCCGCGGGAGGATGCTCCCATCCGAAAACGCTTCGGACTCCATAGAAATGGGAGAGCCTCTGCTCCTGTGCTATCAGCTCCTCTACAGGAGCGATTGAGGTATGGCGCTCGACGGGTCGAGCCTGGTCGTCGAGCCGCTTAAGCGCGGCCAGCTCTTCCTCGCGGCCGAGTTTCGCGCTTTGGGCCGCCGACTTCAGCACTCGAATCGTCTGATCGTAAACCCGAAGGGGCACCGGAAACGGATGCCGGTCCTTGCCGCCATGCGCAAAGGAGAAACGCGCAGGGTCGGTGAACCGGTATGGCGCGCCATGCACGACCTCGGTGACCATCGCCAGCGCACGCACGGTCCGCGCACCGACGCCTGGAACGGAAGGCAAGTCTATGCAGCTTAATTTGGCTGACGACTACAGGTCGGGGATTTATATGTCTGATCGTTTGTACGTTGGGTCTCGATAGATCGGCGGTTATTCTAGCTGTCGAGCACCCTCAGCTTGAGCTGATCCACGATCTGCGCCAGTGACGGCAGAGAGCCATTTCCAGTCGGCATATTTGTCCCCAGTTTGGCGAAGATGGGTATAGCGCTTAAGGCTCGACCATGCACGGTGACCGGACACGCTCCCTACTTGCGGGATGCTGAGGCCTGTCTCGAACAGTCGCGAAACGCCATCATGGCGCAGGTCATGGAAATGTAAGTCCATAATTCCGAGGAACTGGCATGCTCGCGTAAAGCTCGCCCCGATCGCATCAGTGCTGTAGGGGAAAATCTCCTCGGAGGTCTTCGGCATCGAGTGGATGATTCGGAGTGCCTCCGGCGGCAGGTCGCACCAGACATCGTTTCCAATCTTCTCTCCAGGATTTTTCATGTCTCGTATCAACAACCGACTTCCTGCGACATCAAGGTCGGTCCAAAGAATGCGAGTGATTTCCTCCAACCGACGTGTTGAAAAAATCGCGAAAGCCGTGATTCTTTGCATGGGAACCGACGACGGGCGGCGCTTTCGCCGTTCACCGAAATGCATCATTAGCTTGTCCAACTCGTCCATCGTTGGACGCCGATCGCGCGCGCGGCTCTTAGTCGTAATACCTAGGCGCTTGGCGACCATGAACGCGTCTTTCATCGCGTTCTGGTCAAGCTGATATCCCCACGCCGGCCGGGCGATCGCGAAGACTGCTGCCAGATGCGAGAGATAATTAGCGACGGTCTGCGGTGTGACTTTCGATACGAGTTGATTGGCGAACGCAGTGATGTCGGCGCTCGTAATTGTCGAACACTGCTGGTTCGCGATATCGTAGAGTTTGATCGCACGTAGCACCTGCGTCTTCGTTCGACCAATGTCTTTGACGGACTCTTCAGTATAGCGATCGATAACCGAAGCCAGTGTAGGGTCAGGGGTTTTGTCCCGTTCGAGGGCGCCTGGCTTGGCGAGTTCGCTCTCGCGTTTTTCGAGCCATGCCGCGGCAGCCTGTTTCCGGTCAAACGTTCGGGACTCGCGATGAACGATCGTGCCTTTGCGTTTGATGAGGAGCTGCGCGTGGTATCCTGTGGTCCCACTCTTTCTCTTACGGGGGATGATTGTTCCCATTTTGTCCTCAGGGCAAATTGTGGTACAGCATGGCTTTTATGGTACAGCATAGCTGTATTCTAGGTAAGAAAATCGGCGGGAATCGGAGAAAACGGGAGTGAATAAGTACAGCATAGCGGGAGAGCAACCGGTTGGAATTGAACCAACATCTAGCAATTTCAATACGTTCAGATTTTGCGTGGCGCCTATGATGGACTGGACGGACCGGCATTGCCGGTTCTTCCATCGGCTCTTGTCGCGCCGGGCGCGGCTTTATACTGAGAGGCTGGCGGTGGGTGCCGTGCTTCATGGCGATCGCGGCCGCCTGCTGCGGTACGCGGACGCCGAGCATCCCGTCGCCTTGCAGCTCGGCGGGTCCGATCCGGCGCCATTGGCGGCGGCGGCGCGGATTGGCGCCGAGTTTGGCTATGACGAAATCAATCTCAATATCGGCTGCCCGTCCGAGCGGGTGATAAGCGGTGCGTTCGGCGCTTGCCTGATGCGTGAGCCCGAGCTCGTCGGCGATTGCGTTGCCGCGATGAAAGCGCGGGTAAAGATTCCAGTGACCGTCAAATGCCGTACGGGAGTCGACGAACAGGACCCGCAAGCCGCACTCTTTGCTTTGGCCGGGCAAGTTGTTGCCGCGGGGTGCGACGCGCTGATCGTCCATGCCCGCAAGGCTTGGCTGAAAGGCCTCTCGCCAAAGGAGAATCGTGACGTGCCACCGCTCGACTATGGCCTCGTCCATATGCTGAAACAGGGCTTTCCCGGCATCCCGGTCGTGCTCAATGGCGGGCTTTCGACTCTCGCCCAGATGCGCACCGAACTCGCCTCTGTTGATGGGGTGATGGTTGGGCGCGCGGCCTATCAGGAGCCCTCCCTGCTCCTTGCGGCGGATATGGCTTTCTTTGGCGAGGTGGCGCCGGTCGCGAGCGCGGCGGCGGCGGTCGAGTCTTTTATTCCATATGTCGAGGCGCGCCTTGCTGAAGGTGTGCCATTACACGCGATGACCCGGCATCTCCTGGGGCTTTTCAACGGCCTCCCTGGAGCCCGCGCGTGGCGGCGCCATCTCGCCACGGAGGCGGTGAAACCGGGCGCCGATACGCGGACTTTGCGTGCGGCATTGGTGCATGTGGACAGGGCTCGCCCGCGCGGCGTCAGCGTCGCCGCTTGAGAGCCTGGCCCTTGAAAAGCGGGCCGGGCGTGTCGATTTGGACATTACGCAGATGGCCAAGGAGACCGAGTGATGAAAAAGCTTGCCTTCATCCGGCGCGACAGTGAACGCCATTGGGTCGGCGATGGTTTTCCAGTGCGCAGCATTTTTTCCTATAATGACCTTGGCAGGGAGATATCGCCGTTTCTATTGCTTGACTACGCCGGGCCAGAATATTTTCCGCCGTCACAGCATCGGCGGGGAGTTGGCGCGCATCCGCACCGGGGGTTCGAGACGGTTACGATTGTCTATAGCGGCGAGGTCGAGCATCGTGATTCTTCTGGCGGTGGGGGCACCATTGGTCCGGGCGACGTGCAATGGATGACGGCGGCTTCGGGACTTGTCCACGACGAATTCCATAGCCCCGCATTCGCCAAGAGCGGCGGCCAATTCGAGGTCATCCAGCTTTGGGTCAATCTTGCCGCAAAAGATAAGAAAGCCGAACCCGGCTATCAAAGCCTTACCGAGAGTGAGATCCCGCGGGTCGAGTTGCCGTCCGGCGCTGGATTTGTGCGGATCATCGCCGGCACGTTTCAAGGCCAGCATGGCCCGGCGCGCAGCTTCAGTCCTATGAATGTTTTGGATGTGCGTCTGAAAGCCGGCGCGCGCCAGGAATTTCACGTGGCGGCTGGCTGGACCACGGCGCTCTTCGTGCTTAAGGGCCGAATCCGCCTGGGGTCTGGCGAAATCGCGGGTCCGGTGGAATTGGCCGTCTTTGAGCGCAAGCACGACTTGGTCGAGATCGAGGCCCTGGAGGATACGACGATCTTGTTTCTCAATGGCGAGCCCATCGATGAGCCGATTGTTGGCATGGGTCCCTTCGTGATGAATACGATGGCCGAGATCGAGCAAGCGGTCGCCGACTACCGGAGCGGGCGCATGGGCCAGCTCGCGGCACCTGTGTGAGACGGTATGGGCATGATCACTCGATGGTCTTGCCCAGCCGCCCGGCGAGGTCCTGGATAAATTGCCAGGCGGTGCGGCCCGAGCGGGCGCCCCGCGTCATCGACCATTCGAGCGCCTCGCGCGCAATAAGTGTGTGATCGCCGCCGAGACCGAAATGCTCAGCATAGCCCAACACCATAGCTAGAAAATCGTCTTGCGAGCAGGAATGAAAGCCAAGCCAAAGTCCGAAGCGGTCGGACAGAGAGATCTTTTCCTGCACGGTTTCGTCGGGATTGATCGCGGTTCCGCGCTCGTTCTCGATCATCTCGCGGGAAAGGATATGGCGGCGGTTCGACGTGGCATAAAAGAGAACATTCGACGGGCGGCCTTCGATCCCGCCCTCAAGCACGGCCTTCAGCGACTTGTAGCTCGCATCCGCGCCATCGAAGGAAAGATCGTCGCAAAAAATGAGAATACGCCAGGGTTGGCCACGCACCAACGCCATAAGGGTAGGCAAGCCGTCGATGTCCTCGCGATGAATCTCGACAAGTTTGAGCGGTTTGAAAGACGCAGAACTGGCCAGCCGCTCGTTGATGGATGCGTGCGCGGCCTTGATCAGCGCGGATTTACCCATGCCGCGCGCCCCCCAGAGAAGTGCGTTATTGGCGGCGAAGCCTTGTGCGAAGCGCTCGGTATTGGCAAGAAGACTGTCCCGTACCTGGTCAATGCCGCGCAGCAGCGCGATATCGACACGGCTGACACGCGTGACCGGCACAAGAGTCGCGGTCTGCATGGCAAAGACAAAGGCATCGGCGGCAGCGAAATCGCAAGGTTTTGCACGTACGCCGGCGAGCCGCTCAAGGGCGTCGGCGATCCGCTTTAACGCGCTCACGGATGCGGGATCATCGTGCAAATTGGATGGGTCGCTAACTCTTGTCATGGGCGGCGCGCTTTCTCCGAGCTTATTTCTTGCATGATCGATACGAGTTCCAGGATGTCAATTTCTGTTAATACGTATGTCGATTAGGGCTTTGTTCATGGCAGCGCCAAAGCTTGACGCGAGCAGGAGCCGAACATTCACGCCCTT
Source organism: Methylocella sp. (assembly GCA_035509135.1). GTDB lineage: Bacteria > Pseudomonadota > Alphaproteobacteria > Rhizobiales > Beijerinckiaceae > Methylocapsa. The sequence continues at coordinate 4,729 of DATJLX010000158.1, read as the reverse complement.
GGAGTATCCGGAGAGGAGTTCGCCGCCATTGCTTTCGCGCCCGCTCTGGCTATATTCGCGCGCCAGAGAGACAGAAGTCTTGGCGGACGCACGTCTTTAAAGGACTTAAACGAACAAGGAGAAGGAATTTTGTTCACATCTGCATTCGCCCAGGCCCCCGTTCCCGGGGCGCCCAGCGGACCGGACATGCTCATGCAGCTGGTGCCCTTTGCGCTGATCTTTGTCATCGCGTATTTTTTGGTCATCCGGCCGCAACGCAAGAAGGCGAAGCAACACGAGGATCTCATCAAGAATACGCGCAAGGGAGACAGCGTGATTACGACCGGAGGCTTGATTGGCAAGGTGACGCGAGTCGTGGATGATGCCGAGCTGGAACTGGAAATCGCGCCGAACGTCAAGGTGCGCGTTGTCCGGTCGATGATTTCGAATGTGCGGTCCAAGGGCGAGCCGGTCAAGGATCAGTCCATGGAAGTGCAAGCGCCGCGCGTGACGACAAAGTCCAAGCTCGCGTCACCGCCGCCCAAGGTCGCGGCGCCGCAGCCATCCGAAGACTCGTCCGAGCACGATCAGGCTTGACTATAGCCTATAAACCAGCAGCGCCGGCTGACGGCCCGCCAAATATCAAACCGTTGAGATTTGTATCATCATGCTGCGTTTCCAGACTTGGAAGATCGTCTCCATTCTTGGGATGACGGCATTCGCGATACTCCTCATCGTGCCGAGCCTGCTCAGCCCGGCCAATCGCCAGACGTTGATTGCGCATCTCCCGAGCTGGGTTCCCGCCCGCGCTATCGTGCTTGGCCTCGATCTGCAAGGGGGCTCGCATGTGCTTCTTGAGGTGGACAGCAATTCTGTCGTGAAGACTCTCGTCGACAATCTGCGCGACAGTGTTCGCCGGGTGCTGCGCGAGGAGAAAGTGGCGATCACGGGCGGCATCGGCGCCTTGCCGCGCGGCGTACAATTGCGTATCCCCGATCCCGCCGAGCGAGCGCGGGTCATGCCGAAACTCAAGCAATTGGCGGCGACTTTTGGCAACGGCATTACCGATAGGGCGAGTGCTCCGGCTTTCGATGTAACCGAAAACGACAGCGGTCTTATCCAATTTTCGGTGACCGAGGCGGGTGTTGACAGCAAGGTCCGCCGCGCGGTCGAACAATCGATCGAGGTCTTGCGCCGCCGCGTCGATGCGCTTGGAACGACGGAGCCAAATATTCAGCGCCAAGGCAATGATCGTATTCTTGTAGAGGTGCCAGGTCTGCAGGACACGAGCAAGCTCAAGGAAATTCTCGGAACGACGGCGAAGCTCGAATTCCGCCTCGTCGCCGAACCAGGCGCCGATCCCGCCGACACAGAATTGTTGGATCAAGCGGATAATCCCGGCAAATTGCCGGTTGAGAAGCGCGTTATGGTAGAGGGGGAGGATTTGACCGACGCCCAGCCTGGCTTCGACAGCCGTACGCAGGAGCCGATCGTCAATTTCCGATTCAATATTCGAGGCGGCCAAAAGTTTGGTGAGGTCACCTCGGAAAATGTCGGCAAATTGTTCGCCATCGTCCTTGACGGCAAGGTCATCTCGGCGCCGCGCATCCTTAGCCCCATCACCGGCGGCTCCGGCCAAATCTCTGGCCATTTCTCCGTTGAGTCGGCCAATAATCTCGCCATTCTTTTGCGCGCTGGTGCCTTGCCCGCGAAACTCACGATTGTCGAGGAACGCACAGTGGGTCCGGGCCTCGGTCAGGATTCGATCGATGCGGGCAAGCGGGCGGCCTATGTCGGCGCCGTTCTTGTCGCTTTTTATATGCTGATCACCTATGGCATATTCGGCGTCTTCGCCAATATCGCTTTGGCGGTTCATGTCTCTTTCATTTTCGCCGGCCTCGTTTTGCTCGGGGCGACGCTGACCCTTCCGGGAATTGCGGGCATCGTCCTTACCATCGGCATGGCGGTCGACGCCAATGTCTTGATCTATGAACGCATTCGCGAGGAAGCGCATCTCGGGCGCTCGATCATTTCGGCGCTCGACGCGGGGTTCAAGCGTGCTTTCGCGACGATCGTCGATTCGAACGTCACCATGTTCGTGGCCGCGGCCATTTTGTATTTTTTGGGTTCGGGACCGGTGCGCGGCTTCGCTGTTTCGATGGCGCTTGGCATTCTCACCTCGATCGTAACGGCGGTGACCATGACGCGGATGATGATTGCCCTTTGGTACCGCTATAAGCGGCCGGCGAAGTTGCCGATTTGAGGAACTTGAAAACCGCGCACGACTTTGCGGAACGATGGCGAAGGGATAGAGTGTTCGAATGCGTCATATCGATCCGCCTCGGTGGAGGCAAGAATTGCCGCTCGTCTGCCGCTTCGCGAAAAACCACTTTGGCTTGGCAAAAGGCCCCGTCGCATGAAACTTCTGCGCCTGGCACCCGAGAACACCAAATTCCCGTTCATGCGCTTCCGCCGCGTGAGCTATCCTTTCTCGGCGCTTCTCTCGATTGTTTCGGTCGTGCTTTTCCTCAATGTGGGAATGAATTTCGGCATTGATTTTTCCGGCGGCACCTTGCTCGAGCTGCGCGCCAAGGATGGTCCGGCGGACCTCGCGAAATTGCGGTCGATCGCCGAGCATCTCAAACTTGGCGACGTCGAGGTGCAGGGTTTTGGCGGACCTTCCGAGGTGACCGTCCGTTTTGGTCTTCAGCCAGGCGGCGACGCCGCCCAGCAGGCCGCGGTCAGCCTCATGAAAAAGGCGATCGGCGATGGCTATGAGGTCCGCCGCACGGAAGTCGTCGGCCCACGCGTCTCCGGCGAGCTCGTCCAATCCGGCACGCTCGGCGTTGTCATTTCGATCCTCGCGGTGCTGTGCTATCTCTGGTTCCGCTTTGAATGGCAATTCGCGGTGGGCGCCATCATCGCGACGATGCATGATCTCTTACTGACGGTCGGCTTTTTCGCACTGACCCGGCTCGAATTCAACACGACATCGATCGCGGCCATTCTCACCATCGTCGGCTATTCCCTGAATGAAACCGTCGTGGTGCTCGACCGGATTCGCGAGATGATGCGGAAATACCGCAAGATGCCAACCGATCAATTGATCGATGTCTCGGTCAATGCGGTGCTGCCACGCACCATCATGACCGCGACGACGGTTTTTCTTGCGCTAATCTCGCTTGTGGTTTTCGGTGGTGAAGTGATCCGCTCATTTTCGCTTGCGATGATCTGGGGCATCTTTGTCGCGACCTATTCCTCCGTCTTCATATGTTCGCCAATGCTGATCTATCTTGGCTTGCGCGGCGATACCGTGGGACCGGCTCCGGCCGCGAAGCCCGCGAAAACGCCGGTATAGACGCGGGCGCGGGCGGCAAGACGCCAACAACCGGTCTGGATCATCGCCGCATCAAGCTGTGGCTGATGGTTTCATATCGTTCGCCCCATGATCTGTCCAAAACTCGATAACTTTTGTGTGGATCATGCTTTAGCAAGGTGCTCATGACGGAGCCAAAATACACTGGGTTCCTGCCCGGCGCCCATCCGATCGAGGCCTATGGGGCAGGCGGGTTTCGTTTTGCTTCCATGTCTCACCGTGGTTCGATCCTCGCCTTGCCATCCGGCATTTTCGCCTGGAGCGCGGTGGCCCCGGCTGATATTTGCGTGGCCTCGCTCGATCAGCTCTTCCAGGAGCCCCCTGGCAGCATCGAGCATCTTCTGATCGGCACCGGGCGTGAGCTTGTGCCGCTAGGCCCGACCCTTCGCCAGTTTCTGCTGCGGGCGGGCATCAGGCCCGAGCCTATGCCGACGGGCGCCGCCGCGCGCACCTATTCCATTCTGCTTGGCGAAAGGCGCCGCGTTGCGGCCGCGCTGCTAGCGGTTCCCTGATGGGCAAAGAAAAATCGCGGCCAAACCCTTCCGATTATGCTTATTGCGAGGACTTGCTGCGCCGCGACGACAAGGACCGCTGGCTTGCCAGTCTTTTTGTCCCGCAAGCGGTGCGGCCGCATATTCATGCCCTCTATGCTTTCAGCCTCGAAATCGCGCGGGTGCGGGAGGTCGTTTCCGAGCCTTTGCTTGGCGAGGTCCGGTTCCAATGGTGGCGGGATGCCCTTGATGGAAAAAGCGAGACGGGTGCTAGGGCCAATCCCGTCGCCGCAGCTCTCCTTGATACGATCACCCGCTTTAGCCTGCCGAGAGCGCCGCTCTTTGAACTGATCGACGCAAGGCTCCGCGATCTCTACGGTGATCCGGTGGATTCGGCCGGCGCGCTCGAAGCCTATGCGGAGGCGACCTGCGCCAATCTTTTCCGCCTTGCCGTGCTGCTCCTTGATGGAGAAGAGGTGGCCGCGGGTCTCGGTGACGCGGGCCCTGCAGGGATCGCCTATGGGATTACAGGGCTGCTGCGGGCACTGCCTTGGCATAGCGTGCGCGGTCAGTTTTTTGTGCCAGCCGAGATCCTGCGCACGCATGGGGCGGAGCCCGGTGAGCTGGCCGCCGGGTGCGCCTCACCCGCGGTTCTCGCGGCGCTTTCGGATCTGCGTGCCCTGGCGCGTGCGCATCTCGATACTTTCGATGCGCGGCTGCATAGCCTCCCGGACAAAAGCCATCCGGCCTTTTTGCCCGTCTGCCTATGCGAGCCCTATCTGCGGCTGATGGAAAAGCCCAGCTACGATCCCTTCAAGACCGTGATCGAACTGCCGCAATGGCGAAGGCAATGGATTTTATGGCGCGCGTCAAGCCGCTGGAG
>DATJLX010000157.1:0-25765 GCA_035509135.1 Methylocella sp. | reverse complement strand
TGGACGAGCTTAGGCGTGAAATTGAGGAAAAAGCGGACTGAATTCAAAGTGAGCTCCCACCGTACGTGCCCTGATTTGCGCGAAAGACGATCCATCCCGCCACCCTTACAAATGTGTCGAGGGGCCGCGGTCTTAGGCCTTGTAAGATTTTCTTGCCCAATCGGACAAAAATGTTTCACGTGAAACATTTTGGTAAGGTTTAAGGCCGCGACAGGACAAAATTGATGGTCTAGCCATCATCTCCTTGTGTCGAAGGCCTCGACTTGGCCGCGCACCGCCTCAGCCAGCGCGCGAAGCTCCGGCTCTTGCAGGGCCCCCGAGAGCGCATAATGGGCGCCCTTCTGGCGCCAGGAGATCGAGGCCGAGGGAAAGGCTCCAGAAAGGCGCGCGTCCGTCTCGCTGGGGCCGGGCGTGATTTCAGCGCAGAGCGCGAGATTGCCGCCGTCCGGCCGCGTGTAAAACAGGCAGAGCCTCTGACCCTGTTCGCCCGGCATCGCCCGGACGCCCGCGAGCTTCAGGCCGTTGACCGGCAGATTCGGCAAGATTGGCGCCGCTGGGTCGGCTGGCCGCGCAAGGGCCCGCGGCGCCGGCGTGGTCTGCAGCGCGAAAATCTCGTTCGCTCCACCGCCCACAGGGTCGCCGTCAGCCAGGCCAGTGTGATGGATCAGATACTCCCCGCCCGCCGCCAGGAGCACGCCGCTCGTGAACGCCGCCGCCGCGACAAGATGCACGCGCCAACGCTCACGCCATGCCTGAAAGGTCTGAAGGGCTCCGCTTTGCCCGATGTCCAACGGAAAGGACCCCGTCAGGGGCGGGGATCTCATCGATGCGAAAGCGGCGCGAATCCTTTCGTTCTGCCGCTGCCATGTCTCGACACGTGCCGCATCGGCGGGGGAGGCCGCGAGGAAGGCCTGAACAGCCGCCTGGCGGCCGCGCTCCAAGCCGCCATCGACAAAGGCATGCAGTTCCGCTTCGCTGACCGGAGACTCTACGCCGCTATTGGGCATGTCCTTCTCATTTGATCACGCGCAGATAGGATGGGAGGGCCGGTTGCGCGACGCCATTCGCCGCCGGAAGGTCGCCAAGCGCGGCACGGGCGCGCGCCACACGCGCGACGAGAACGGCGCGCGAGATTTTCAGGATGCGCGCGGCTTCAGCATGGCTGAAGCCCTGCAGGACGACAAGCAGCAAAGCCTCCCTCTCCTCGAGGGCAAGGGCCATGAGCGCGGCAGCAAACGGATCGCGCGGCGGTGATGCGAGCGGCGATGCCCCGCCGGCACACCGGCGGCCCGCGAAATTTTCCTTTTCCATGGGAGCCTTGGCGGCAAGCTTTCCGGCGGCAAGCCGTTCGCGATGCCATTCGGTCAGCATCATCGCCAAGTGGAAAGGCAAATCGGGTCCCGCCACGCGCAAGGCGGCGCCGCTTTCCAATGCCTGCAGCAAGACCGCCTGGACGAGATCATCGGCGTTTTTATTGGGCGCCGGGTGGCCAGCAACAAGCGCGCGCGCATAACGGCGGAGCTGAGGCGCGCATGAATTCAAATCATCCCGCAAGGCCACCTTTTCCTCCTTGGCGAGGCTAGGGTTATTTTTGGTGCAACTCCGACTTTATTAATATAGAGCATGATCACTTGAAGTGAATCATCCACCGCCTTTTTCCCTTCTTGTATCGCATGATCCTATTGGCGCGTTTTCGAAATCCTGCTTTCGTTGGCGTCCGGCCTTGACCCTGGGCGCAGCCCGTGACCTCGGGGTTTCCCGTTAACCCGTCTTGCGCTAAACCTGCGCAGCGATTAAACGCGGCGGCAGCCATCGCCGTTCCAAAAAGCGGCTATTCTTTTCTCTCTGAACCGGTACGCGCATGCCCCAACTGGACATCTCCACACATGGCCTGCAAGCCACGGGAATTCTCGCTGGGAAAAGGGGCTTGATCCTCGGGATTGCCAACAACCGGTCGATTGCCTGGGGGATCGCCAAGGCCACGCATGGGGCGGGCGCCGAACTCGCCTTCACCTATCAAGGTGAATCGCTTGAAAAGCGGGTCCGGCCGCTGGCCCAGGAACTTGGCGCCAAGGTCTTGGGGGATTGCGATGTCACCCAGATCGCCACCTTGAACGCCATTTTCACGGAAATCGAGCGCATCTGGGGACATCTCGATTTCGTTGTGCACTGCGTCGCCTTTTCCGACAAGGATCAGCTGACCGGCCGCTATATCGATACGACGGCGGAAAACTTCACGAATTCTCTGCTGGTTTCGTGTTATTCCTTTACCGCGGTCGCGCAGCGCGCCGAAAAACTGATGCCTAACGGCGGCGCCATGTTGACCCTGACCTATTATGGAGCGGAAAAATGGATGCCGCATTATAACGTCATGGGAGTGGCCAAGGCTGCCCTCGAATCCAGCGTGCGCTACCTTGCCGCCGATCTCGGCGAGCGCAACATCCGGGTCAATGCGATCTCCGCCGGCCCGATCAAGACCTTGGCGGCCTCCGGCATCGGCGATTTCCGCTATATTCTCAAATGGAACGAATATAATGCCCCGTTGCGGCGCACGGTGACGATTGATGAGGTCGGCGAAAGTGCCGCCTTTCTCCTGTCGCCCATGGCGCGCGGCATCACGGGCGAAATCCTGCATGTCGATTCAGGCTACCACGTCGTCGGCATGAAAAATCCCGCCGCACCTGATATTTCGGTGCTGGGCAAGGATTAAATCGCTCACCAATTGGTCATTCACCACTCATTCAGCTTGAAAAGCCAAAATGCCGGCTCGCGCTTGAAAGCCGCAAGACCAACGCGGCGTCGTTAAGGATCATTCGAGCCTCTCCATGGTAATGCCCGAAACCTCTTCCAGCCTGGGTTGCGCTGCCCTCGCCAGCGCCCTAGAACAACCGCCAAGGTCACGGCTTGCCCGGAAAGGCACAAAGGCCATTCTGTCGCCATCAGCTCTTGATATCCGGCAAGGGCGCATGAGCTAAACGACATTGCGCGAACAGGATGATCATGCTGCACAGTTTGGCGACCGCCCAAGTTTCCCTTAAAAATGACACCTATCTGGCAGCTTCCGCCAGCGCGATTTTGCGCGGTCCCGCGCGGCCGGATTTGATCCGCGACGAATTGCTCTGCGAAATCTTCGCGGCGACGGCCGCGCGGGACCCTTCCGCGATCGCCATGATCATGCCGGAGGGCAAGCTCACCTATGCCGAGGTCGACGCAAAGGCGGAGGCTCTCGCCCGCGGCCTTTTGCAAAAGGGTGTTCGCCCGGGCCGGGTGGTCGGGCTTTGGATGCCGCGCGGCCACGAGCTTCTGATCGCCCAGATCGCCATCGCCAAGACGGGCGCCGCCTGGCTGCCGTTCGACGCGGACGCCCCCGCCGAGCGCATCGCCATGTGCCTGTCGGACGCCGAAGCCTGGGGCATTTTGACCACCTCTTCCTTCGCGGCGACGCTCGCTGCACCCTGCCCGTTCTGGACCCTTGCCTCGCTTCTGGCCGAGCCTGGCGATGCCTTGGACATGCTGCGAATCGATGCCCGGGCCCTCGGGGCCCGCCCAGAAGACCCCGCCTACCTCATCTACACCTCGGGTTCGACGGGCACGCCCAAGGGAATCGTGATCACGGGGCGCAATATTTGCCACTATCTGCGCGCCGCCAATGAGGTTTATCGCGTCGTCCCAAGCGATGTCGTCTTCCAGGGCGCCTCTGTCGCCTTCGATCTCTCAATGGAGGAAATCTGGCTCCCCTATCTCGTCGGCGCCACGCTTTTCGTGGCAACAGCCGAGATGATGGGCGAGGCCGACAAGCTTCCGAGCCTTCTCGAGGCGCATCGGGTGACAGTGCTCGATACGGTGCCAACCCTGCTGTCGCTGCTGCCGAGCGATGTCGCCAGTTTGCGGCTGATCATCCTTGGCGGAGAGGCCTGCCCGCCCGCGATCGCCAACCGCTGGTGCCGGCCGGGGCGCAAAATCTTCAATTCCTATGGCCCGACCGAGACGACGGTCGTCGCGACCGTCGCGGAGGTGCGGCCCGGCGCTCCGGTCACGATCGGACGGCCGATTCCGAATTACACCTGCTATGTCGCGGGCGAGAGCCTCGAACTTTTGCCGCCCGGCATGGAAGGCGAACTGCTCATTGGCGGGCCTGGAGTGGCGAAAGGTTATTTGCGGCGTGACCGCCTGACCCGCGAGAAGTTCATCGCCAATCCCTTCACTGGCGATCCCTTCGATCCGGAGCCCTTCGCCGGCGGTTCATTCGCGGTCAATCCGGACGCGGCCGGTCTGCCGGACCCTGTCCTATACCGGTCCGGCGATGCCGTTAAAATCGACGCGAACGGCGACATTCTCTTTCGCGGCCGGATCGACGATCAAGTGAAGGTGCGCGGCTTCCGGGTCGAGCTGGGCGAGATCGAAACCAAGCTCACCGAGCTGTCCGGCGTCGCGCAGGCCGCGGTGGTCTTGCGCAACGATCATGACATCGAGCAGCTCGTTGCCTTTGTCGTCCCCCAATTCGCCGCGGAGGTCGATCCAAAGGTCTTGCGCGCCGAGCTGCGGCAAAGCCTGCCTGCCTATATGGTGCCGTCCCGGTTCGAAATCGTCAAAACCCTGCCGAAACTCGCCTCCGGCAAGATTGACCGCAAGAGCTTGAAACAGCTCGAACTGACCGCGGGCGACGTCATCGAGGCGCAGGAGGAGCCGCGAAGCGAGACCGAGGCGAAGCTCCTCGCGGCCGCGAAACAGGTGCTGCCGCCGCAGGCCATTCCCTTCGATGCCGATTTCTTCACCGATCTCGGCGGCCATTCCTTGCTCGCGGCGCGTTTCATCTCGGCCGTGCGCGAAACACCCGCGCTTGCCCGGATCACTTTGCAAGACGTCTACGCCGCCCGCTCGCTCCGCGCGATGGCCGAGCTTCTGGACACCAAATGGGCCCATGTGGCCGCCGCCGAGGATCTCTCCTTCGTGCCGCCCCCCTTGTTGCGCCGCTTTCTCTGCGGCTGCGCGCAGGCCCTGGCGCTTCCCGTGATCCTCGCGCTTGTCACCGCGCAATGGCTCGGCGTGTTCGTGAGCTACATGCTACTGACGGGCGCCGATGCAAGCTTTTCGGAGGAGGCCCTCTCGCTCATCGGCGTCTATATGTGCATCAACGTCGTGACCGTGGCGATCGTCATCGCGGCGAAATGGCTGGTGATTGGCAAGACCAAACCGGGGCGCTATCCCTTGTGGGGCACCTATTATTTCCGCTGGTGGCTGGTGAAACGTTTCCTTGGACTCGTCCATATCAAATGGTTCCAAGGCTCCCCCATCATGCGGTTTTATCTCCGGGCGCTCGGAGCGAAAATCGGCAAGGCCGCGCTGATTGGCGAGATCGAGCCGGGCGCCGTCGATTTGATCTCGATTGGGCAAGGCGCCAGCATCGGCTCGAACGTCAATTTCGCCAATGCGCGGGTCGAGGGCAATGAGCTCATCATCGGCACGATCGACATTGGCGCCGAGGCCTATATTGGATCCTCCTGCGTCATCGAGGAAAATGCCGTCATTGGAGAAGGGGCCGAACTCGCCGATCTGACCGCCATCGGCGCCGGCGGCCATGCCGGGGCCTGGGAAGTCTGGGATGGCTCGCCGGCGCGCAAGGTTGGCATGGTGGATCGTGAAGCGCTCGACCCGCCGCCCACGGCTTCCCGCGCGCACCGGGCTCTCATGGCGGTCATGTATGGGATCCTGCTGCTGGCGATCCCGCCGCTTGGTCTTCTGCCGATTTTTCCGGCCTTTTGGGTCTTCGACCGGATCGACGATTTGATCGGCACCGCCGATATCGACCGCACCCTTTACATGCTTTCGATCCCTATCATGGCCTGGCCCACCGCCTTCGTCATGGTGCTCGTCACCGTCGGCTTCATCGCGGCGTGCCGCTGGATCATCCTGCCACAGGTGCGCGAGGGGACCTACTCGGTCCACTCCTGGTTCTATTTCCGCAAATGGTCGGTGGCGCTCGCAACCGAGGTGACGCTCGAGACGCTGTCGTCCTTGTTCGCGACGATCTATATGCGCACCTGGTACCGGCTGATGGGCGCCAAGATCGGCAAGGACGCGGAAATTTCGACGAATTTGTCTGGCCGCTACGATCTCGTCGAGATTGGCGAGAAATGCTTCATCGCCGATGAAGTCATCCTCGGCGACGAAGAAATCCGCAACGGCTGGATGTATTTGAAACGCGTCAAAACCGGTCCCCGCGTGTTCGTCGGAAACAGCGCCGTGGTGCCGGCCGGAGCCGAGATTCCGGGGGGCGCGCTGATCGGCATCAAATCGAAGCCGCCCGCCAATCATTTGATGCGCGGCGGCGATACTTGGTTCGGATCGCCGCCAATCAAGCTGCCGGTCCGCCAGACCTTCGACGGCGGCGGCGCGAATTGGACCTATGAAGCGCCGGGCTGGAAAAAATTCGCCCGCGCCTGCTTCGAGGCGGTCACCATATCCATGCCAACCATGCTGTTCATCACTTTCGGAACCTGGGCTGTGGAATGGTTCAGCCAGGACGTGCTCGATGGCAAATATTTCCAGGTGATGTGCGAATTCATGTTTGCCTCGGTTGCCATTTGCCTGGCCATGACCTTTGTCGTCATCGGCCTGAAATGGATCACGATGGGGCGTTACGAGCCCATGATGAAACCGATGTGGTCCTGGTGGGCCATGCGGACCGAGGCGGTGGCCGTCATCTATTGGGGCTTGGCCGGCAAGGTTTTGCTTGATCATTTGCGCGGCACGCCCTTCCTGCCATGGCTCATGCGGCTGTTTGGCACGAAATTCGGGCGCGGGGTCTTCATGGACATGACCGACATCACCGAATTCGACTGCGTGAGCGTCGGCGATTACGCCGCCTTGAATGCGCTTTCCGCCTTGCAGACGCATCTCTACGAGGACCGGGTCATGAAGGTTGGGCGGGTCTTCGTCGGCAACGGCGTGACCGTTGGCGCGGGCTCCACCGTGCTCTACGACACGCATGTTTTTGACCATGCGCGCTTAGGACCTCTCACCCTCGTCATGAAGGGCGAACAGATCCCAGCCAATACGGCCTGGGCGGGCGCCCCCGCCGAGCCAAAGGCGGCGGTGGAAAAAATCATCGAGGTGGCGGCGGCGTGAGGCTTAGAAAGAAAGTCCAGGGATAAAGGTCGTCTAGACTGTTTAGTCCCGGCATGTGCTGGAGTGGATTGAGTGTGAATCGCTGGGGTTCTTTTGTCCAGACCTTGCAGATCGCTTCGCAGAGCGTGTGAGGCCTTCCAGGGTTTTGAGCCGCTTGACTGCAAGGCGTACAGGCAGAGAGGCATGAAAGAACTTCATCGGGACATCGATGTTGTTTGAGACCCTTGAGCGCTTCATTCCAGCCGCATCAAGAGATCCCTTGCGTCGATATGCTGACCAGGCGCCACAAGAATTTCGGCGACCTTCCCATCGCGCGGCGCGTGAAGCACGGTCTCCATCTTCATGGCTTCCAAGGTGGCGACCACGTCACCCGCCTTCACGTCCTGCCCGAGGCGGACCGCGACCGTCGAAACCGAACCAGGCATGGGCGCTGCGATATGCGACGGATTTCCATCCTCGGCCTTGCGCCGTGTGACGGTCTTCACCGCCGCGGCGCGATCTTGCACCCAGATGATCCTAGGCTGGCCGTTCAGCTCGAAAAAGACCTTGACCTTCCCCTCCTCATCCGTCTCGCTGATTGTCATCAAGAGGAGAACGAGTGTCTTGCCGGGCTCGATTTCGATGAGGAGCTCAGTGCCTGGCTGCATGCCGTAAAAGAACACTGCGGTTGGCAGCACGGAGATGGGTCCGTAGCGGCGAACCATCGTCGCGAATTCGGTAAAGACCTTTGGGTACATAAGATAGGAGGCAAGCTCATCGTCGCTAATCTGCCGGCCGCAGGCCTTTTCGGCGATAGGCCGGATGGTGGCAAGATCAGCCGGCGGGAGCAGCGAACCGGGCCGCACGGTAATCGGCTGTTCGCCCTTCAGCGCCTTCATCTGCAAGGTCGGGGGCCAGCCTCCCGGCGGCTGACCGAGATCGCCCTTAAGCATGTCGACGACGGAAGCCGGAAAGGCGATATCGTGCTCGGGGTCGAGGACATCTTCTGGGGTCAAATCCTGGCTCACCATCATCAGCGCCATGTCGCCGACAACCTTTGACGACGGTGTCACCTTGATGATGTCGCCAAAGAGATCGTTCGCGGCGCGGTAGGCCGTGGCGACTTTGTCCCAGCGTTTATCGAGGCCGAGGGCGCGCGCCTGTTCCTTGAGATTGGTGAATTGGCCACCTGGCATTTCATGCAGATACACCTCACTGGTGCCGGTCTTGAGGTCGCTTTCGAAGGCAGCATATTGCCGCCGCGCGGCCTCCCAATAAGCGCTGAGTTGTCGAATCACAGCTGAGTCGAGAAGCGTGTCGCGGTCGCTATGACGCAACGCTTCCACGATCGAACCGAGGCAGGGCTGCGACGTTGTGCCGGACATGGTATCGATGGCCGCGTCGGCGGCATCGACACCGGCATCGGCCGCCGCGAGGACAGTCGCTGCCGCAATCCCCGACGTATCATGGGTGTGCAAATGCAATGGCAGACCACAAGCTTCTCGCAAAGCCTTGACCAAGACTCGCGCACCCGATGGCCGCAGCAGGCCCGCCATATCTTTGATCGCGAGAATATGGCAGCCCGCCCGCTCCAATTCCTTGGCGACTCCGACATAATAGTTGAGTGAATATTTGGCCCGGTTGGGATCGAGGATGTCGCCCGTGTAGCAGATTGCGCCTTCGGCGAGTCTGCCTGTCTCGCAAACCGCGTCGATCGCGACACGCATGTTCTCGACCCAGTTGAGGCAATCGAAAATACGGAAAAGATCGATGCCGATGGCGGCGCGGCGGACAAAATATTTCACCACATTGTCGGGATAATTGGTGTAGCCAACGCCGTTCGCGCCGCGCAACAACATCTGGGTCAAGAGATTGGGCGCCCCTTCGCGCACAAGCGTTAGACGCTCCCAAGGATCTTCGGAAAGAAACCGCATCGCAACGTCGAAGGTGGCGCCGCCCCAGCATTCGAGCGAAAGCAATTGCGGCAGCCCCTTGGCATAGGCCCCGGCGGACGCGGCGATGTCCCTCGTGCGCATCCGCGTCGCGAGCAGCGATTGATGGGCGTCCCGCATGGTGGTGTCGGTGACAAGCAGGCGGCTTTCGCCCCGCATCCATTCGGCGAAATGTTTTGCGCCGAGCTTTTCCAGCAATTGGCGTGTCCCATCCGGGTTTGCGGCGGGTGGAAATTGCGGTACGACCGGCTCGCGCACCATGGCAGCTGGCCGCGCTCGGTCCTTGGTTTCGGGATGGCCGTTCACCGTCACTTCGGCGATCCAGGTTAGGAGTTTTGTCGCGCGGTCCTTGCGTTTCTTGAAATCAAACAAGGACGGTGTCTCATCAATGAAACGCGTTGTGTAATCGCTGGCGATGAATCGCGGGTGGTTGATGATATTATGCAGAAAGGCGAGATTGGTGGTGACACCGCGAATGCGATATTCGAGAAGCGCACGGTCCATTCTGCGGATTGCTTCTTCCGGTGTCCGTGCCCAAGCGGTGATTTTTTCGAGCAAAGGATCGTAAAAGCGGGTCACGACAGCACCGGAATAGGCGGTCCCGCCATCGATACGTATGCCAAAGCCCATCGCACCGCGATAAGCGGTGATGCGGCCATAATCGGGAATGAAATTGTTTTCGGGGTTTTCCGTCGTGATGCGGCATTGCAAGGCATGGCCCGAGAGGCGGATTTGCTCCTGCGGCGGGATGCCTGTCTCGTCCGGAACGCCAACGCGCTTGCCCTCGGCTATTCGGATCTGAGCCTTCACGATGTCAAGACCCGTGACCACCTCGGTCACGGTGTGCTCGACCTGGATACGCGGATTGACCTCGATGAAATAGAACGCGCCGGTATCGGCATCGAGCAAGAATTCGACCGTGCCGGCGCCGGCATAACAGGTTGCGCGACCGAGTTTCAGCGCGGCTTCGCAAAGGCCGCGCCGGGTGTCATCAGCGAGATAGGGAGCGGGGGCGCGCTCCACCACCTTCTGATTGCGGCGCTGGATCGAGCAATCGCGCTCGAAGAGATGGACAAGATTGTCATGCATGTCGCCGAGAATCTGCACTTCGACATGGCGTGCCCGGCGCACCAGTTTTTCAAGATAGACTTCGTCCTTGCCGAAGGCGCTCTTTGCCTCCCGCTTGGCACTCACAACGGCATCGAGAAGCTTGTCCTCGCCATCGATTGGCCGCATCCCGCGTCCACCGCCACCCCATGAGGCCTTGAGCATGAGCGGGTAGCCAATGTCACGCGCGAGGCGTTTGACTTCCTGTGGATCGTCGGGCAACGGTGGTGTCGCGGGCATCACCGGCACGCCACAGGAAACCGCAAGATTGCGCGCCGCCACTTTGTTGCCGAGATCGCGCATAGTCTGCGGACGGGGGCCAACGAAGATAATGCCCGCCGCCGCGCAAGCATCCGCGAATTCGGGACTCTCGGAAAGAAAACCATAACCGGGATGGATCGCGTCGGCCTTGGCTTCCTTGGCGACCCGGATCACTTCTTCAATCGAAAGATAGGCCTCGAGGGCCCCTTTTCCGATACCGACCTGGTAGGCTTCGTCCGCCTTGAAACGGTGCAGCGAAAGCTTATCCTCTTCGGCAAAGATCGCAACGGTCCCAATTCCAAGTTCAGTTGCCGCGCGGAACACCCGAATGGCAATTTCGGAGCGATTGGCGACGAGCAAACGGCGAATTCTGCGCATGGGCACTCGCTGAGGGCCGGAGACATCTTATTTACCATCCTCTGCAAATCATGCACCATCAAGGACCATCTACCGGAAAAGAAGAGTCCTCCTGATTGGCTCACCCACATGTTAATGGGCCACCGAATCCTCCTCGAAAGCGCGGGCAGGGTGAAGGATGGCTGCTACCCATGGGTTTCCCATGGCTCTTGACACCCGTGATTTTCTTTGCGGGCTGTAAAACGCCTATGATTGAGCTAATAACCTGGCCCAGGCACGATATGAAACATCCTCCGAAGGCAACGACCGCTCAGGTACGGTTATCCCAGACCACGATCATCGAGGATTTTTCTTCCCTTTCCGGCGCGATATAAACGAACGCGTGACCAAAAGATAAACCCGGCTCATCGTCGCCGGGTTTCTTCAAGACATGATAGCAAAAGGCATGCGGCCGGTCTGCTCTCCAGGAGGAAATAATGGATTCAAAGAAAACCGAGACAACGCATCGCTCGACCGCATATTACCTCGTATTTGTGCCTGCCACTGTGCTTCTGACGATCGTCGTTGGATGGTCGATTTTCTGGTATGTCGTCTCCCGTCAGACCGCCGCCGCCGTCACCAGCTGGATGACGCATGAAGCTCAGCTTGGACGCAGCTGGAGCTGCCCCGACCGGAAAATAAGCGGTTATCCTTTTACCGTCGAAGTGTCCTGCGCCAACCTGCTGTTCCAAGGCACAATTCTCGACAAGACCCTGACGGGAACCGTGCGTGGATTCCAAGCCACCTCGCCCCTTCTGCGCACTGATAATCTGCTGGTTCGCGTTGACCCTCCCTTCGCTGCCAAGACAAGCGACGGCACAGTCGATTTCACCATCCAATGGGCGGAGTTTTTCATCGAACTCGAAGGGCAGCCCAGCGCATTCGGAGGGGTCGCCCTCGCCGGCACTCAGATCAAGGTGCAAGGCAAAGCGGGGGCTATGGATCCCCTGGAAGGAGAAGTCGGCGAGTTTGACGGCCATCTGTCCCTCTCGCCGGACCGGCACGATAAGGCCTATGATTTCATGTTTTCTTTCAACGACGGCGCGATTCCGGCGCTCAATCATTTGTTGGATTCTCAGGCCGCCACGGGAGTCCAGTTCGGTGGCACGATCTCGCAAGCCGAAGTGGGAAGCGCGGGGTCACTCGCTGAGTTTCTTGAGAAATGGCGCTCGGAGAACGGTCATATTGAAATCACCACAGCTCGGCTGACAAGCGGGGGTAGTCTTTTCGAAGGCAAGGGCGGCCTCGGACTTGATGATGAGCATCGCATAAAGGGCAAAATCGAGGCCGGTTTCGCCGGGTTCGACAATGCCTTTCGTCAGTTGAATATTGATCCAGGCCTTATCAAGGCGGGCCAAGTTCTGTCGGGATTGCTCGGCAAGGGCGACGCTGTTCCCGGCCGTTTGTATCTCCCGGTGACATTCTCCGAAGGCTTTTTGTCGGTCGGTCCCCTTCGAACGTCAATCCAAATTCCGCCTCTTTATTAATGCCGCACACGGAATGGGAGGGGCGTGAGGATCACGTCTCGCCCGTCCGGCGGCCGAAATCCGGAGCGGTCGTTTCCTGGCCTTGCTCGATAATCCCGCGCCGGATCGCCCGGGTTCTTGTGAACAGCTCGAAAAGGCCATCGCCGTCGCTATTGCGGATCATGCGCTGAAGCGCGCTCAGATCCTCGTTGAAACGACCGAGCATTTCGAGCACTGCCTCTTTGTTGTTGAGGAAGATATCGCGCCACATCGTCGGATCAGAGGCAGCGATCCGGGTGAAATCCCGAAAGCCGCCGGCGGAAAATTTGATGACTTCGGATCGCGTCACTTCTTCGAGGTCAGCGGCCGTGCCCACGATATTGTAGGCGATGAGATGCGGCACATGGCTGGTTATCGCGAGCACCAGATCGTGATGAGCGGCCTGCATGATTTCGACATTCGCGCCGGCTCCCACCCAGAAATCCGCCAGCCGCGCGATGGCCTTGGGATGGGTTCCCGGGGGCGGCGTCAATATGCTCCAGCGATTGAGGAAAAGCGTCGCAAACCCGGCCTCCGGCCCCGATTGTTCGGTTCCAGCCACGGGATGCGCGGGCACAAAATGAACGGTGGAGGGCAGATGGGGCGCGACCGCCTTGAGGATCGCGGCTTTGACCGAGCCGACATCGGAGACAATCGCTTCCGGTTCCAGATAAGGAGCAATGTCCCGCGCGATCATTCCCATCGCTCCTGCGGGTGTGCAAAGAATAATGAGATCGGCGCCTGCGACGGCGGCAGCCGCGTTCTCGGCGATTTCATCGGCCAGCGCGAGTTCGGCGAGCTTCGCGCGAACGGCGGGAGAAATGTCCGTGGCAATGATCTTTCGAGCGAGCCCCCTGCGCCGGCACACCCGTGCCAAGGATGAGCCGATCAACCCTATGCCGATGAGGGCGAGGCGTTGGAACAAGGGTTCTCTTAAGGGCGACCCGAGACCATCAGGCACGCGCGCGGCTCTCGAAAGTCATGAAATCCTCAAGAGCCGCGACAACGAGCCGGTTCGCTTCCTCGCTACCGACGGTGAGTCGCAGGCACTGCGGCAACCCATAGGAGCCAACCGCGCGCAGGATCAAGCCGCGGTCCAGGAGGAAGCGGTCAGCCGCCCGAGCTTGCGTCTCGCCGCTGAAATGCAGAAGCAGGAAATTGCCGGCGCTCGGCGTGATCCCGATCCCCAACGCGGAAATTTCACGGGCAAGCCAGGCGAGCCAAGTTTCGTTATGGGTGATCGCATCTTCGATATGGCGGGCGTCTTCCAGCGCCGCGACGCCGGCTGCTAGGGCTCCCCCATTGATGTTGAACGGCCCTCGAATGCGATTGATTGCATCGCACACCCCGCGCGGCGCAAAACACCAGCCGAGCCTTATTCCAGCAAGACCATAAATCTTCGAAAATGTCCGTGTCATCACCACATTTTCACTATCCGAGACAAGCGTCTCGCCGGACATATAATCGGCGCGCGCGACATATTCGGCATAGGCCGCGTCGAGAACAAGAAGGACGTGGGCGGGCAAATGAGTGGCGAGGCGTTTGACCTCGGCAAATGGCAAATAAGTGCCGGTCGGATTGTTCGGATTGGCGAGGAAGACCATCTTGGTCCGTGGCCCAACTTTGGCGAGGATTCGATCGACGTCCGCCGTCAAATTCCTTTCGTCCGCGATAATGGGAACGCCATCCGCCGCGAGGATGGCGATTCTGTAGACGAGAAACCCATGCTGCGTAAAAATACCCTCATCGCCTGGACCGATGTAGGCGGCGGCGAGCAGGTGGAGGATTTCGTCGGAGCCGTTACCGCAGACAATTCGGGCGGGGTCGAGCCCGTGCCTTGCGCCGATCGCCTTGCGCAACACGGTGGCGGCACCGTCCGGATATTCATGAAGACGATCGGCAAAACCACGCAAGGCTTCGCGGGCGCGGGGTGAAGGGCCGAGCGGCGTCTCATTCGCCGAAAGCTTGAAAATCCTGGCGGCGCCGGGCGCCGAGCTTTGGCCTGGAACATAGGGGTCGATCCCGAGCACGCCGGGCCGCGGCCGCGGCCCGGTCTCAAGTCCGGTCCTCGCGTTTTTCATCATCGAAGCAAACTCCGGAACACAGTCATTGGGCCGCCAATTTTTGGACGCTGCTCGCATCGAAACGCGCCGCGTGGCTGCCGATTTCGGTCACCTGTGGTTCGGCGGCGCCGGAACGGACAAATGTTTCTCGCCATTCTTCAATTGCGGCCCCCCCTTCCGTCGCGATCATCAAACAAAGACCGGAGCCCGATTTGAAGCGACTGAGAATGTGCGTCCCGGGGCTAGGGGCGAGGCTCTCCACCCCATTTGGGATGGTCACATCGTAAAGAACCACATCGCGTACCGCCGCTTCGGCGAGCGGTTGGGCTATGACGAACACGGGCATTCCCGCGGGATGGTCCGGCCGCTCAACGAAGGGCAGCCTGGCGATGATCTTAGGCGACCCGGGCCCGGCGAGATCGTGCCACCAAGGCCCCTCCGGGGTATCCACCCGCACCACGCCAAGGTCGCCGTCTGAATGGGCCACGGCCCCGATGACCTGCGCGGCGCTGGGGTGAGCTAGATAGGGAACTGTGAAGCCAAAGTGGAACCGGCAGCAATCACGCATCGCGGCATCGCCCCCGGAAATATCGGCATGCACGCTGTAGTTTGCCTGGACAAAGGTAAAAGTCGAGATGATGATCCGCCAAATGCCCTCGACGGTGTCGAGGGGGAGCAGACCCTGATGGCGGGACACAAGACCGCGCATCATGTCAGCCTCGCGGCCTGGCCGGAACGCCGATCCGCCGCCTTGCCGCGCCTTGGCCTCGATCAGCCGGTGGATGATCTCGCCGCGTTCCATCAACAACCGATGGAGCGCCGCGTCGATACGGTCGATTTCAATTCGAAGATCGGCCAGGGTCTCGAGACAGGATGGATCGATCATTTCACGGCGGCTCTTGGAGGTTCCAAGCTGTCTTAGAGCATTTTGAGGGGCCGTGTGAACCGATTCGCGGCAAAAAGGGAAACACCGCCAATCACGGCTTTGGCGCGTCAAAAAAGCCAAGCTCCAGCATGTTCCAGGCGATGATCGCGACAAGCGTGGCATCCACGCCCGCCACATACCAATAAGGGATGATTTCGGCCACACGGGGCTGCAGCCAATGGGCGGCGCCGCTCATCAGGGCGGCGAGAGGCAGCAACCCCGCCAGCCCCCCAGGAGCGCGCCAGCCGCGGTCGCGCCAGCGCTTGGCGCTGAGATTATAATGGCAGATCGCAATGAGCAGGACCGCGAAAGCATAAAATAAAAGATAGGCGAAGGCGGCAATTGTTCCCCACGCCAGGAATGGTGTTCGGGCGAGGTCATGCTGTGTCAGAGGCGCCAAAAGAAACCAGATCGAGGTCAATACGCCGAGCGGCACGCCCAGAAACGCAGTGCCTTGCCGCCATATTTTGGCGTCGATCCGGCCTTGATCGGTGCGGAAACCAAAACGTCCGGTAAATTCCGCGACAGACGCCGGCATCAATCCCTCAGCAATTCGTTGATCGCGGTTTTCGAGCGGGTCTGGGCGTCCACGGTTTTCACGATCACGGCGCAATAAAGCGACGGGCCCGGCGCGCCGGAAGGCAGCGGCTTGCCCGGCAAATTGCCCGAAACCACCACCGAATAGGGCGGGATGAAGCCGGTGCGGACTTCGCCGGTTGTCCTGTCGACAATCTTAGTCGAGGCGGAAATGAAGGTCCCCATCGCGATCACTGAACCCTGGCCGACAATTACGCCCTCGACGATTTCCGAACGGGCGCCTATGAAGCAATCATCCTCGATGATGGTCGGATTGGCCTGCAAAGGTTCAAGCACCCCGCCGATGCCAACGCCACCAGAAAGATGCACATTCTTGCCAATTTGCGCGCAAGAGCCGACGGTCACCCATGTATCGACCATGGTGTTGCGATCGACATAGGCACCGAGATTCACAAAGGACGGCATCAA
Organism: Methylocella sp.; assembly: GCA_035509135.1. Lineage (GTDB taxonomy): Bacteria > Pseudomonadota > Alphaproteobacteria > Rhizobiales > Beijerinckiaceae > Methylocapsa. The sequence goes on along the minus strand of DATJLX010000157.1, from coordinate 9,444 downwards.
GACGGCGCCTGGCGCGATATAGGCCGAGCGCCGCACGATGCAATTGGGCACCGACCGGAACCCGGCGGCGGCATGCTGCTCGGGGCCCCAGCCGGCGAATTTCGACGGCACCTTATCCCACCAGGACGAACCGTCGGGTCCGCCCGAGATCGCCGCCATGTCATTCAGGCGAAACGAAAGAAGTACGGCTTTCTTGAGCCATTGGTTGACTGTCCAGGACGCTGGCCCCGACGCCCCTTCGATCTTTTCGGCGACGCGGAGCTTGCCCGTGTCGAGAAGCTGCAAGGCCGCCTCAACCGCCTCCCGCACCTTGCCTTGTGTCCGCGTATCGACATTGGCGCGATCCTCGAAAGCGGCGTCGATAATCGATTCGAGATCGTCCATGAGGGGCTCCGGATTGCCGGGAGGGCTATGCGATGGGCGGGAGGTTTCAAATGTATAGGCGCGGATGTCAATGGCGTGGCGCGGCGGATTTAGTGTCCCTCACGGGAAATCTCCTTGGTGAGGGCGTGCGCGCATTCGCGCGCGCGATGCAAAAATGTCAGAATAATTTCAAGCGCCGACGCATCGAAGCCTGCAAAGATCGGTTCAAAATGCTTGTCGAATTTGTCATAGATTCGCGCAATCGGAGCGAGGGCGGCGCGGTCGATCTCTACAAAAACCTTGCGCCGGTCCTTTTGATCGCGCCGCCGGTGGACAAATCCACGTTTTTCCAATCGATCGATCAGGCTCGTCACCGACGCGGTCGCAAGACCGGTTTGCTGGGCGAGTTCGCCCGCCGTCAAGGCGCCCAGCTGATCGAGGACTCCAAGCGCCTTGAGGTCTGTTGCCGTCAAGTCGAAACGTTGCGCGATAGCGCTATGCAACATAACCGTCGCGTCGCTGTGACGGCGGCCTGCCGCAGCCAAGTCCCGCATGAGTGCCGCACTTTGGCTTTCGGAGGCTATTGACATCCCAATATTCTCGTTTATCATATATCTCGATTTTCTAGATATATGATACTAGCATATATCACCTCGCCAGGAAAGAGAACATGTCACGTCTTAACGTCCTCATCATTGGCGGCGGTCCAGGGGGGCTTTGCTTAGCCCAAGGGCTCAAAAAGGCGGGTGTCAACTTTACCGTTTATGAACGCGACCGCACGCCGGCAAGCCGACTCCAGGGCTACCGCGTTCGTATCAGCCCTGCTGGCAGCAAAGCCCTGCACGATTGTCTGCCGGAATATCTTTACAATGCTTTTGTGGAAACCTGCGGCCGCTCAAACGGCAAGATGACATTTTTGACCGAGAAGATGGACCAATTGCTCCAGTTTGATTTCCCAGCAAACGATCCCGTCAAAAGTAACAAGTCGGCAAGCCGTATCACATTGCGTCAAATCCTCCTCACCGGGATTGAGGACGCAGTCCATTTTGGCAAGATTTTTACGCGTTATTTCATTCGCGATGATGGAAAGATTGTCACCGAATTCTCCGACGGGACCTACGCAACTGGCGACGTTCTGGTTGGCGCTGATGGGGGATCCTCGCGGGTGCGTAGACAATTTCTGCCGCATGCGCAAAGGGTCGATACCGGCGTCGTTGGCATTGCCGGCAAGACCATCCTTACCAAGGAAATCCGCAATCAAATACCTCCGGTCTTCTTGGAGGGGGCCGCGCTCATCTCCGCCCCAGGCGGACTTGGCATGTTCATCGCACCGCAGATTTTCCACGGCGAGCATTCCGAATCAAGGCTTGGCGGAAATGCGATAGATGACAATTCCTCCGCCGATGCGTTGCTGGATAACACAAAAAGCTATGTCATGTGGGCATTAAGCGGCCGTCGGCAAGTTTTGCTTCCGGGCGATCCGGCGCAACTGCTTGGTGGCGAAGCTTTGAAATGCATCGCACAAGAAGCAACCGCGGGCTGGCACAAGGATTTGCGGAGGTTGATGGCAAGCACCGACCCTGCAACAGTCTCATGCCTGCCAATCCGCACGTCAGTGCCGATCGACCCATGGAAAACCCAGCGGATCACACTTCTCGGTGATGCCATCCACAGCATGACTCCGTTTCGTGGAATAGGAGCCAATATCGCGCTGCGTGATGCCGCCGCTCTCAGCATGGCGCTTGGCGCTGCGAATGGCGGTGAAAAGGATCTTCTGACGTCTATCCATGACTACGAAGCCGAGATGATTCGTTATGGATTTCGAGCCGTGCGCAAGTCCCTAAGAGCGATGGAACAAACGATAGATGATCGCGCTCTCAGCCGTACTCTTCATCATACTACTTTAAAAATGATCCAGGCTATGCCGCCAGTCAAGCGTTGGATGCTTCGTTATCGGGGAGAAGAGTGAACATGGGGTGTTAATCATCCGTTATCTCTTGGTGACTGGGGAACAATTCCCTCAAAAAGCGGGCGAGATCGCTTGTCACGAAATCGATATGCGGCGGCACGGGTGCGCTCATAATCTCGAAGGCGTCGCGGTGGTCCATTTGGCCGGGCTTGGGAACGACGAGCACCGTGGTCATGCCTCTTTCATGCGGAATAAGGAGATTTCTCGCCAGATCCTCGAACATCACAGCCTGCGCCGGTTCGACCTCGTGCCTTTCAAAGAACCGTTCATAGGTCGCCGCCGCGGGCTTGGGCACGAAATCGGCGGCGGCGATGTCGAAAATATCGTCGAACATTTCTTGGAGGCCCAGCGCCTCGGCGGTTCGCAAGGCATGCTCACGTGAGCCATTCGTCAGAATGAGCTTGCGTCCGGGCAGCGCCGTGATCGCAGTTGCGAGCGCAAGATCGGGGAGAAGCGAGGAGCGATCGATGTCATGGGTGAAATCGAGAAAATCATCCGGGCCTATGCCATGCTCCTCCATCAGGCCGCGCAAGGTCGTGCCGTAACGTTGGTAATAATACTTTTGCAAAGCGCGCGATGACATTCCATCGAGTCCAAAAAGATGCGCCAGGAACAGCGTGATCCGCTGGTCGATCTTCGGCCACAAATCGCTGTCGGCCGGATAAAGCGTGTTGTCGAGATCAAAGACCCAGGTGTCGATATGAGAGAGCGCATCGATGCGCGATAAAGTGTCGGCAAGAGAAGCCGTAACGCCATTCAAACACCGCCGCGTCTCGGGCGCTGGCTTGGTGCCGCCGGTAAAAGCCGTTTGCGACTCCCCGGAGGAAGTTTTCAAAGAGCGTCGCGTGTCAGTCACCTTGTGATCAGCGTCCCGGCACCGAGATCGGTTAACAGTTCGACGAGCACGGCATGGGGCATCTTGCCGTCGAGAATCACCACACCTTCGACGCCTTGTTCGAGCGCGTAGATGCAGGTTTCCACTTTGGGTATCATACCGCCCGTGATCGTGCCATCGGCAATAAGGGCATGAATTTCATCGACGCGCAAATGTTTGATCAAATTCTTGTCGCGGTCAAGCACGCCCGGCACATCGGTCAGCAACAGCAGCCGCTTCGCTTTAAGCGCGCCAGCGATGGCACCGGCAAAAGTATCGGCATTGACATTATAGGTCTCACCGTCCTCACTTTGCGCGACTGGCGCGAGGACGGGAATGAGCTCGCGCCCGAGCACCTGGTCGAGCACGGTCTTATCCACCTTGGCCGGCTCGCCGACGAAGCCAAGATCGACGTCATTGCTCATCCGTGGCACCTTGCTTGCCATCACCATATTGCCATCTTTGCCGCAAAGGCCGATCGCACGGCCGCCCTCGGCATTGATGAAGCCGACGATCTGCTTGTTGATCGAACCGGCGAGCACCATCTCCACGATTTCCATGGTGGCCCGGTCCGTGATTCGCAAGCCATCCGAAAACGCCGACTTGATGCCGAGCTTGCTGAGCATCGCGCCGATTTGCGGGCCGCCGCCGTGGACAACGACGGGATTGACCCCGGACTGCTCGAGCAAAACCATGTCGCGCGCGAAATCCCGGGCGACTTTGTCATCCCCCATGGCATGGCCGCCATATTTGACGACGACAATGGCATCGTCATAGTGCAGCATATGCGGCAAGGCCTGCATCAAGATCGCGGCTTGCTGCTGCGCTCGCGCTTGCGCGGTTTCCTGGGGGCTAGGATCAGGATCGTTCATCAGCTCTTGTCTCCGGGTCGGCCGGTGCGCGTTCTATCCGCTCGGTGTGACAAGCTCAACGCCGGCAAAAAATAGAGAGGGTGCCCCATTGAGGCGGTCCGCTAGGCCGTGTGGCGATGCCGCCACAGCGCTATTGAAACACGATTCTTCCCTCAATCTTCGCATCGATCAGCTTCACTGACGCGATGTAATCGATCACATCGAGGGCGACAAGTCTCGTGCCGGAGTCGGCGCTAACATGGGTCTTGCCCGCAAGCATTTCATAGCCGTCGCCGCCGAGCGCCATGAAATCATTGGTTGCGAGCCTGTAGTCGCGGCTGGGGTCAAGCGCCTCGCCGTTGATTATCACCGTCTTCACGCGCCCTCCAGGAAGCGCGGTCCGATTCGCAACGACGAAGAGTCCGGAAACTTGGGGAAACCGTCCCGATGGGCGATCAATCTGAGAAAACCCATTTTCAAGCGCATCCAGAATGGCCTTGCCCTGGACATTGGTCGCCATTGTCTTGTTGCCGAAAGGAAGTTCGCTAAGAATATCTTGTTTCGTCAGTCGCGTGCCCGCCTCATAGATCCTGTTGCCTCGAATGCCACCCCCATTGATGATTGCGAGATCGGCATTGGCCGCCTTGCGGAGCGCGTCGGCCACAAGATTACCGATCGCGCATTCCGCCGTGCGCACGGCCTCGGTACGGCTGTCGAGCGGCGCCGCAAGGGTCGCGATCTCGACGTCGAACAGCCGGTCCATTCCGGCCTTGTACATCTGCACCCTGGCAAGCATTGCCGGATCTGGGGTGATTTTCGCCGTATCAACCACACGAAAATTGGGCCACCAAGACAGCGAGCGATTGGCTTTGCCCCGGTTTGGCGTGACATCGATGTCGACAACCGTGACGTAATTTGCGTCCTGCTCGGACTCGACGAGCCCTGTGCAGCCATCGAAATCGATATGCAGATCGTGATTATGGCCGGACAGCACGAGATCGACGGCATGCGTATTCATCAGGGCGGCTCCGGTTGTCTTGTCGGCATGCACAATCGCAATCACGAGATCGGCTCCGGCCGCGCGCGCGCTTTTGGCATTGGCAAGGACGACTGGAATCGCCGGCGTGAAGATAAGGTCTCCGGGACGAGAGGCACTTTTCGTCGCTTCGAGGGCGGCGCCTATGAGCGCGAGTTTTATACCCTTTGCGTCGAGCAGAATTTGATCCTGATGATCGGGCAGCATCAAACCCGCAGCATCTCTAAGATTGGCGGCAAGGATCGGGAAACGGGCCTCGGTTACACGCTCGAAATAGACATCCTTGCCAAAATCGAACTCATGATTACCGGGAACGAAAGCATCAAGCCCGACCTCGTTGAAGAGAGCGACCATGTGGGCGCCCTGATCGAAGCTCGATAACAAACTCGGCGACAGCGTATCGCCCGCGTGGACACAAATCAGATGACAGTCTTCGGCGAGGGCTCTGGCACGCTCTGCCTTCACCACAGCCGCGAAACGCGCCAAGCCGCCGCGTCCCTCCATTTCTTCGCAACGGTAGATATCATTGACCAGAAGGAAGGAAATGCGTGTGGAGGAGCTATCGGCATGCGCGGCGGGCACGGCGGCGCTCGCGCCCGCGGCCAGGATCGACGCCAAGGTCTGACGGCGAGAAATCCTTCGCATTCTTACCCCGTGGTCGCATGCTGAGACGTGCGCGTTTAAGTTCAACTTCTAATACGCCGAATTGGTCAAGCCAAGGCGTAACATCCCGCGTAGCCTTCCGGGACCTCGACCGGGTTCACGGCAACAGAGGCAAGTGAGTGCAAAAAAAACTTGGACTCGGCATGGATCGCATAGCCTTCCCCCGTCCATTCGACCGAAAAATCTTTGAGATGCTCGGAAATACCGGTGCCAAGCGCCTTCAGGATCGCCTCCTTGCAGGTCCAAATCTTATAAAAGGATTGGTGCAGCAGGCCAGTGTCCAGCTGTTCGAGAGCGTGAAATTCGGCGTCCGAAAAAAAAGATCGGGCCAATTCCAGCTCGTCTATGGCCTTCCGCATGCATTCAATGTCGACGCCGATGGGCCGGTTGGCCGATACGCCGATCAAGGCCCAAGACCCTGAGTGGGAGACATTGAAATGCGGCCCATTCATCCCGGCCAGGAAGGGCTTTCCGTAAGGTCCTAGCGCGAACATGATTTGATTTGCCGGAATGCTCGTTGCTTCACTCAGAAGAAAGCGTAGGACCGCGCGGCTCATAGCGAACAAGGCGCGATCCCGCGAATGGAAGAAGCGGTTCGCGCGGTCTCTTTCGTCGTCTGAAAGGCAGTTCCATAAAGGCTCCCAGGCCCCTCCCGGATCGGCGGGGCCCGCAAGCCAAATCACGACGGTGTCCTTCACAGCACTCGGCACAGGCACCCGCTTGATGGGCAGGCGATGGTTTTCGACGATTTCCTTCACAGGCCTGATCCTGGCCGGACAGAAATTCGATGATTTAACGCCCCATTGGCCCAGGATGGTCGTCGCCGTCTTCCTGAGGCGCAAAGCCACGATGGCCATCGCGATCATCGCTGTGCCGCCATCCCCAGGGCCCCTGGCCGTCGCCCATCATGGCAAAACGGGGGTGGAAAAAATGCGGCCTTAACCCGCGCATGAGCACCGGCAGACGATGTTTCTGGTCTTCACTCAAGGTCGCATAAAGAGGCGCCGCCGCATCCGCTATTGCTTCAAGACTTTGGCCTCGCGCCACAGCGTTTTCGCCGCGCCGCCGCAGCCGGTCGATCAGACTTGTGGACTGAGGCTCGTCCTTTACTTTCTGAAACCTGTCCCTGGCATTCTTGGCGGCGGTGCGCAATGCAGTTTCGACGGCGGGCCAGAGTTTCTCCTGGTCGGGGGACAGTTTCAAACCGGCATGGAGCGCGGCGATCCGCGCGTCGAGAAATGCGGCGCGGTCTTCGGGTGAGAAAACATGCTGTTCCGTGGTGGGTGGAACCTTGCTGGAGGATTGATCCGCGTAGCTGTTCAAACTTGCTAACGCAATGCCGGAGCCAACAACGGCGATCATGGTCAAGGCGGCGGGCAAACCGGGTTTCATGGGAGGTCTCCGTTTCGGTAATTGCATGAACCGCGAAAACGGCATCCGCCGTCACGCGACCTTGTCTATCTACACTCCCAAGCATTAGACATGGGCGCCCAAAGCTTCAAATGAAGGTTTGGTCATGTTCGCTAATGCTTGTGGCAAAGTCGCACCGCCATGGGAACAGACATTCATGCAAATGACACCTTCTTATTAACGCTGGCTCAAGAAGGTGTGTGGATAATGCGCGGTGAGGATGGAGGCCCGTCTCGGCTATGCCGCTAAAGAATCGCAACAACACTGATTTCGGCGATATTCTCGCCGCCTTCGACCGGGACCTCTCCGAGGGAACCACGGCGGCCTTGCACCGGCCCCGGCCACGTGTGCCCGATGTGGACCCCGAGGCGGTAGGGGAGCCGGTCGAGCCACCACGACCGAAAAACCGGATGCGGCAACTATTGGGAAATATTTCTTTGCACTGGCCAACCGGTATCAGTGGCCACATGGGTGGCTTTTGGCCGCGTCCTGCAGCACCTTATGCCGAGGAAGCAAGCGAAGCAAAAAACGCCTCTCCAGTTGAGCTTTCACTGCGCGAGGCCCCGAAAACAGAGACAGTGAAGACAGCATCAGCAAAAACGGAGATCGAGAAATCTGAACCCGCGAAAACCGAAGATCAAGCCATTGCCGAGGAGCTTGGTTTGAGCCCGGACCTTGCAACCATCGATCTTCAACGCATTCGCCGCGACTTCGCCAAGAAGAACCACCCCGACCGTTTCGAACCCGGCCGCCGCACCAATGCAGCGCGCCGCATGTCGATCGCCAATATGCTGATCGACGAGCAGATGCGGCAAAGCCGCCCCCTCAATAAATTAGTCTAGCTAGCCAGTTTCGATTGGATATTGCCTTGTCGCCAGTGCCTCGCCCTCAGGGTCAGGCTTTCAGGAACGCCTCAGCAGGCTGTGGTCGCGGCTGCGCTTGAAAAGCCCTCACCTTTCCGCAGGGATCAGACCAGGTCGAAGCGATCCGCGTTCATCACCTTGGCCCACGCCGCCACAAAGTCTTTCACAAACATCTCCTTCGAGTCCGCGCACGCATAGACTTCCGCGAGGGCGCGCAGTTGCGAATGCGAACCGAAGATCAGGTCGACACGCGTACCGTTCCACTTGACCTCATTCGTCTTCCGGTCGCGCCCCTCGTACACGCCTTCAGTGCCGGCGGACAGATGCCATTGCGTGCTCATATCGAGCAGGTTGACGAAGAAGTCGTTCGTCAAAGTCTCGGGCCGCTTGGTAAAGACGCCGTGGGTGGACTTACCCACATTTGCGCCGAGCACGCGCAGGCCGCCGACGAGAACCGTCATCTCGGGCGCCGTCAACCTCAGCAATTGCGCCCGATCCACCAACAGCTCCTCAGACGACAAGCGCGGCTTGCCGCGGATATAGTTGCGGAAGCCGTCGGCGGTCGGTTCGAGCGGCGCGAAGGATTCGATGTCGGTATGCTCCTGCGATGCGTCCATGCGCCCCGGCGTGAACCGGACCGTCACGTCGTGCCCGGCGGTCTTTGCGGCTTTCTCGATCGCCGCGCCGCCGCCGAGCACGATCAGGTCGGCCAGCGACACCTTCTTCCCGGCGGACTGCGATGCGTTGAACGATTTTTGGATCGCTTCGAGCGTCTGCAGCACCTTCTTGAGCTGGGCCGGCTGGTTGACGTCCCAATCCTTTTGCGGCGCGAGGCGAATGCGCGCGCCGTTCGCGCCACCGCGCTTGTCGGACCCTCGGAACGTCGACGCCGACGCCCACGCCGTAGACACCAGCTCGGACACCGACAGGCCGGACGCGACGATTTTTGCCTTCAGCGCGGCAATGTCCGGCTCCCCGATCAGCGGATGATCCACGGCAGGGATCGGGTCTTGCCACGGCAGCGGCTCTTTCGGAACGAGCGGTCCGAGATAGCGCGCGATCGGGCCCATGTCGCGGTGCGTCAGCTTGAACCACGCCCGAGCAAACGCGTCCGCGAACTGATCCGGATGCTCGTGGAAGCGGCGCGAAATTTTCTCGTAAGCCGGGTCGAACCGCAGGGCGAGGTCGGTGGTCAGCATGGCGGGCGCGTGACGCCTCGATGGATCGTGGGCATCCGGCACCGTGCCGGCACCTGCGCCATGTTTCGGTTTCCACTGATGCGCGCCGGCCGGACTCTTGGTCAGCTCCCAGTCGTAGCCGAACAGGTTCCAGAAGAAGTTGTTGCTCCACGTCGTCGGCGTCGTGGTCCAGACGACCTCCAGGCCGCTGGTGATCGCATCGCCGCCTTTGCCCGT
>DATJLX010000156.1:0-21673 GCA_035509135.1 Methylocella sp. | reverse complement strand
GTATCTTTCTGTCATGGCAATTAAATTTAAAATGAAAGTTGTGTGAGATAGCGTTTCTGACTAGCCGCGCGTACTCATACCACGGTGCTGCTTTCATTTTTTGAGAAATCTGCGCTATCGGGTATGCTTTGTCGTAGTCCTCGCAATAATCATTGAGAATCTCAAACGGAGCTCGGATTAATGCGTGGAGTTGATTCAGGATAAAATCCGACGACAGTGCATCGCGAGATGCTTGTTGTTCAAGTCTGTCTGCCAAGTCGGCGAATGGTAGCCAGTTGGCACGCACCTTCATCTTAAAACCTCTAGCCTCCTCGGATGCACTTGGTTTGTACGGAGCCGTGTCGCGAATCCAATGAGTACACAAAAGCGCAAGCCGATAGGATCGATCTTGCTTCTCAAACCAATCAAGAACGTCTTTCTTTGCGAAACGCATTATGGAAAATCCTAACGGGCGCCTCCGTTCCGGGGTGCCGCCGCGCGCAATAGGACAAGGTTTTTACGTGATTCCACAAGCCAAAGGCCGCCCTCTGTATGAGGGCTTGTAAGATTTTCCGGCCTGATCTTACCAAAATGTTTCACGTGAAACTTTTTGGTAAGGTTGCGGGGCAAAACCGGACAAAACTGATGGCTGAGCCGTCATTGCGCCGCGAGCCAAAGGCGAAGCGGGAAGCAATCCAGTCCCCTTGCGGCCTCCTGGTTTGCTACGTCGCTTCGCTCCTCGCCATGACGAGGCTCCCTCATGAGTCATGTTCCGCGAGTCTTGGTATGAAACATCAGCCAGCCAGACTTGATATTAGAGCGTCTTCATAAATCCGGCGAAGCGCATGAGACCTTCGGGCCAGGGGCCATGCCCGCTTTCAATATTGATATGGCCGGAATGGCCGGCATCAACCAGCTCCGCGCCCAGCACGCGCGCCAATGCCTCGGCCTCGGCATAGGGTGAAAAAGGATCATCCCGGCTCGCGATGACAAGCGAAGGGAAAGGCAGCGCTTCGCCAGGAAGCGTGAGGAAAGCCGGATCGACCGCCGCAATGGTCGCAAGGACCTTGGCCGAGGGCGGCGCGACGAAAAAACCGCCTTTGACCTTGCCGCTCATGGCTCCTTTCTCCAAAAAGGACGAGGCATGCGCGGCCGCGAGCACGCCGAGACTATGGGCGACAAGAATGACCGGCCGCTCGGCGCGTGCCACTTCCTCGACGATGCGCTCCTGCCAGGCGGCAAGTCCGGGATTCTCCCAATCCGCCTGAACGACTCGGCGCACCGTCGGGATTTTGGCTTCCCAGCGGCTCTGCCAATGGTCCGGCCCGGACCCGCCGAGGCCCGGTATGACGAGAATATCGGCGTCGGATGAACGCATGGGAGACGGTTCGCTGGGCTCTTCTAGTTTACAGCGGCCGAGACGGGCTTTTCCAGCGCGAGCGTCTTGGTCAGAGCGGCGATGAACACGTCGTAGAGCGCGTTCTCGACCGCTTCGAATCGCTTCGAGCGTGCCGCGAAATCCGGATCGGCCGCTTGAAGAAGAGCCTCGACATCGGAGAGGTGCTTGGTCTCCTCGGCAAGCAGGCTGCCGAGCTTTCTGGCGATCTCCGAATCGCCGAGCGCCTTCTTATAGAGTCCATAAACCTCAAGCGCGCGGCGCTCGACGAGCCAAGTCACATAGCCGTAAACGAGCCTGGCGCGCTCCTCCTCGGCGCGATCCGCGAAGGCTTCATCGCATGACCGGTCGAGATCCTGGAAATAGGCTTCCGCCTCCTCGCCGCAGAGAAGCGTTTCGGGAGCATAAGAGTCAAAGAACGCACCGCCGAGTTTCACCGCGAGCTTCTTGAGGCCAAGCGCGTGGCGGCCTTCCTCGCAGGCATGGCCCAAGATCGCGGCGGTCAGAACCTCGGCCCTTTGGCTCTTCACGATCTTGCGGAAGCCGACATATTCCAAATAGGAAAAGGTGTTCAGCCAGCGGGCATGAAGGGCTTGATCGGCGACGATCCGGCCGACCAAATTGTCCAGACGATCCTGTGTTTGCATTCAACTCTCTCCGAAGACGCGCCTGAAAATGAAATCGATATTCTTCAGATGATAGCCAAGATCGAACAGCTCTTCGAGTTCGGCTGTTCCAAGCACCTTGCGCACCCCCTGGTCGTTTTTCAAGAGTGTCAAAAAATCCCCTTCGCCGCGCCATACCGGCATGGCGTTGCGCTGAACCAGAGCATAGGCGTCCTCGCGGCTCACGCCTTTCTGGGTCAAGGCGAGAAGAACCCGCTGCGAATGAATAAGGCCGCCCAAGCGATCCAGATTCTTCTTCATATTGGCGGGATAGACTATCAGCTTTTCCATCACTTGGGTCAGGCGCGCGAGGGCGAAATCGAGCGTGATCGTGGCGTCCGGCGCGATCATTCGCTCGACGGAGGAATGCGAAATATCGCGCTCATGCCAAAGCGCGACATTTTCCATGGCGGGCAAGGCCATGGCGCGCACGAGACGGGCAAGTCCGGTGACGTTTTCGCTCAGCACCGGATTGCGCTTATGGGGCATGGCGGACGAGCCTTTCTGGCCTTCCGCGAAAAATTCCTCTGCTTCCAGAACTTCGGTGCGCTGCATATGCCGGATCTCGGTGGCAAGCCTCTCCATCGAGGAGGCGATGACGGCGAGCGTCGAGAAGAACATCGCATGGCGATCGCGCGGAATGATCTGGGTCGAGGCGGGCTCGACGGCAAGCCCGAGCTTTTTCGCGACATGGGCTTCGACGCGCGGATCGATATTCGCGTAAGTGCCGACGGCGCCGGAAATCGCGCAGGTCGCGATTTCCTTCCGCGCCTGCACGAGCCGTTCGCGGGCGCGGACAAATTCGGCATAGGCCTGCGCGAGCTTCAACCCGAAAGTCATCGGCTCCGCGTGGATGCCATGCGAACGGCCGATCACGGGCGTCAATTTATGTTCGAAGGCACGGCGCTTCAATGCGGCAAGCAAGGCATCGATATCGGCCAAAAGAATGTCGGAGGCGCGCGCGAGCTGCACGGCAAGACAGGTGTCGAGCACGTCGGAAGAGGTCATGCCTTGATGCGCGAAACGCGACTCGGGGCCAATGAATTCGGCAAGATGAGTCAAAAAGGCAATGACGTCGTGCCGCGTGATCTGCTCGATCTCGTCGATGCGCGCCACGTCGAATGTGATATGCCCTGCTTTTTCCCAGATCGCCTTGGCGGCGTCTTTCGGGATGACGCCGATTTCGGCCAGCGCATCGCAGGCATGCGCTTCGATCTCGAACCAGATGCGAAAGCGGGTCTGCGCCTCCCATATGGCGGCCATTTCGGGGCGGGAATAGCGGGGGATCATGCGGAAAGCTCTTTGCGGGGAAGATTTGCTGGGCCTAGCATGCCGGAGCGGCTGGCGCAAAACAGGGGGCGATCCGGCACTGTCTTAGTTTAAAGTTGTGCTGCGGGCAGGAACAGAGATTTGCCCAGATTATTCAAGGATGCATGAGAAGCATCCGTGAGGCGACGACGATTCTGTTGACGAGCGATGAGCGGGCGGAGCCGGAGAGCCAAGTCGGAATTCCGCCTGCGGATATAGGCGCCTATTTGCTTGCGGCCTTCGATTCGGGGCTTTTGAACACAAACTCTATTTGAGTCCGAGAATGGAAACCTTGGCGGTGGTGATCTCCGTCGGCCACAGGATTTCGGTGAGACCTGTGGCGACAGCTATTCGTTGCGATGGGCCAGCCATATAGGTGATGACGCCGCCGCCGACGGCGCCTCCGATTTTCTGGCCCCATAATTTGTGCCCGTCATTCGCGTCGAGAGCATAAAAATTGCCACCCATGTCGCCGAAAAAGACGACGCCACCGGCGGTCGGCGTCATGCCGCTCTGGATCGGATAATTGGTCTTTGCCCGCCACCGCCACTGGCCGCTATCCGCATCGACCGCATAGACCCAGCCAGCCCATGCGCCGAACGGATCCTGCTTGCCCCAAACGTTGAACGGATTGAGCGACGCCTCGCCAGACCACGGTTGACCGAGCTCGGCCGCTTTCAGTTGCTCCTGTTTTTGCAGGGTCACCGTGGTGCACCATTCCACCTCGCCAATCATGACGAGATTGTTCAGCGGATCGTAACCCGGCCCGTTCCACTCGGCACCGCCGATCGAGCCTGGGCAGAAATGGACCGGCTGGCCGGCGGCAAACTCGGCATCGGCATTCTCGACCTTGGTTACAGGCACTCGATAAAGCATGGCCTGGCTTGCAAGGTCGAAACCATAAAGATGGCCGTCCTTCGGAGCGACAAGCATGACATTTTTTCCCGCCGCCGTCTTAATGAGTGCCGGCGCGCCGGAAACATCCCAATCATGCCAATCTTTCGGAACGATCTTGTAATCCCTTTGATAATTTCCAGTTTTGGCGTCGAGAACGACGACCGAACCGGTGTAGAGATTGCTGCCTTTGCGCATATCGGCCGCAAAGTCAGGGCCGGGATTGCCACCCGGGACATAAAGCAGACCACTCTCTGGATCGAGCGTATACGAGGTCCACGTCGCGCCGCCCGTGATCGGCGAACCAGGCGGTGTCTCCCAGGTGGAACCGTCGAGCGATGATTGACCCTGCGGCCCACGTTCAACATCGCCAGATGTTTTCGGGACAAGATAAAACTCCCAGACAATCTTTCCGGTCTTGGCGTCAAGCGCATACATGCGGCCCTTGACGCCTTTTATGTCCCCGCCGGCGTTGCCGATGAAGACAAGACCATTCCAGGCGATCGGCGCGGCAGGCGCGCTTTCGCCCTTCTTAGGGTCGGCGATGGCCGTTTCCCAAAGCCGTTGGCCGGTTTTGAAATCATAGGCGAGAACGCGCCCGTCCTGGGTGCCGCGGAAGAGCGCGCCATCAAGATAGGCGGCGCCGCGGGAGACACCCTGCGGCGTCGCCGCTTGATAGTTTTCGTGGATGCGCCAGTTCTGGCCGCAATCATTTGGATTGATGGAAAAGATATCATATTCGGTTGTGAAAATCAGAGCGCCATCGACCTTGAGCAAGCCGCTCGTAAATCCCGTATATTGCCCCGTGTCATAGGTGCATAGAACCTTCAGATGTCCGGCATTGGCCGCCGTGATCTGGTTCAGCGGCGAAAAGCGATTTGACGTCAACGTTTTGTTGTAGCTCGGCCAATCGTCCTGTCCCGCATTGGCGTCGCTGGCCAGCGCAAGCGAGTTCTGCCGAGTTGGCAGTGATTGCGGGGAGCCTGCCGCGACCTCGGTGATGATCGTTCCAGCAGGGGCGCCCAGATAGCGGATATAATTCATGCCCAGCGACACAATCTGAACAGCTTCGTTCCAGTTGGACCAAATTGTCGCCGCCGCGACAGCACCCATCACGAGGACACCGCCCACGAGGAATTTCATTGGTCTGAGCATGCCGACTCCATCGAATTCCAAATCGTTTGATTCGCGGCGAAGACGCTATCGTATAAGCCCATGAGCTCGATTCGGCTCGAAAGCCAAATTCAAATCGCAGCTGCGATTCGACATAGGGCCGGTTTTCCGGCCGCTTGCAACGGCCCTCTTTTATCGCGCAATTCCCGGTGACCGGTATCCTGTGCCTCGTGATGGTGAGGTTACCGCTGCGGGCCATGCTTCCGAGCGGCCACATAGGACCGCAGGACGGCATTCATGCGCGTGAGATGGCCTTTGCCTTGCGCCTTGAACCATTCGAGTACATTCTAATGCGCCTTCTCCTTTTCAGCCTTCAAACGTGCGATTTCGGCGCGGATCGGTTGAAAAGGCCCATATTTATGTTGCGCCTCGGAAAAATGGTCGGCGTATGGCCCATAGGCAGTATCGACGGGCTTATCCAACAAGTCGGTGGAGAAGTCATGATCGAGCCCTGCTTTGTGCGGACGCGCTTGCTGCTCGACATAGGCAGCCACGTCCCAGGCCTCTTCGTCTGACAGCATCGGGTTACGGTAATCCGCTCCATGCGGCATGTTGGAATGAAGGAAATTCGCGAGCGTAATGAGCCTTGCCATGCCCGCGCCATCGTTGAAACTGTCGTTTCCCCAAAGCGGCGGAACGGCGTAACCGAGGCTCAGAGCTTGCGGACTTCGCGCAATGCCCGATCCATTCGTATTGTGGCAGTCAAGACAGGCGCGCGCATAGACGAGCTTGCCATGCTTGGGGTCCGCCGCGCGATCGAGGTCCGGCATCGTGCCAGCACCATGCCCCGGAACTTGCTCGCCGGGCGTGACTCCAGTCGATAGGAAGTTGACGTAAGCGGCCAGCGCTTGCATGTCCGGAGACGGCACAGGCAGCGGGCGTCCGTTCATGCTCCGCGTCATACAGGAATTGATGCGGTCCTCGATCGAAATGTTGGTGCCTGTCCGCCCGCTATAGCGCGGGAAATCAAAGGCCAGCCCGTAAATCGGCAATCCGAATTTCTTCGTTCCTGCTTCAAGATGGCAATTGCCGCAGGCGAGATCGTTGCCCGCGAAGCGGGTGGCCCGGTCGGGCGCATGCGCTCCTATGTAGGCATAGGTCATGGTGATGAGATCGCGCCCGTGCCGCACAAGCCGGCCGTGTGCGTCATCCGGCAGGGCGTCGATGTCCGGGACGGTCCAGACCGGGGCGCTTTGCTCCTTCACTTTATCCCTTTCTTGGTCTTTTTCTTGGGCTGCGACGGGAACGGTGAGGAGCACGCTGAGGGTCATCATGGCCGCGAGGCCCATGCGGATAAGGATCATCGGATTGTTTCCTCCCGGTCGATCGGAGGCGCGTGCGCTGCCTCGTTTTCCTGAGTTATTTTGCATCGGGGCGATGACGCGTTTGCCAGCTCGGGAGCGTGTCTCCATAGGGCAGGGGCGCCGCCTCGTAAACCGCGCGGGCGATGGCACGGGCGAGACAGTCGGCGGCGTTCGAACCGATCTCGGTCTTGTCAAGGATCGTCGGGCGTTTTGCCGCGACGCCGGTCGCCGCGGCAAACACCGTATCGCCATCCATGGGCGCATGCGCGGGGCGCAGCGCCCGCGCCATGCCGTCATGCGCCATGATGGCGAGACGTTTGGCTTCCGCCTTGGTCAGCGCCGCATCGGTCGCGACGATGGCGATGGTGGTATTTTCCAAAGTTCCGCCCTTGATATGAAAAGCGAGCGCATCGGCAGGCCAAGGCGCGGGCCAGCCGAGGCCGCCGAACTCGCCATTTCTTTCAAAAGGCGCGGCCCAGAAATGCGGACCGTCCCCGATCGTCGCGCGGCCGACCGCGTTGACCGCGACGAGGGCGCCGACGCGAAAACCTCCGGAAGTCGTATCGCTTGCCGAGCCGAGACCTCCCTTGAGATTTTCGGTGGTGGCTCCGAAGCCCGCGCCGATGCTGCCCAAGGCAAAGTCAACCGAAGCCGCCGCGGCGGCTTCGTAGCCCAACCGCCAATAGACCGGTTCGCGCCCGAAATTTTTGTCGCCGCCATTCAAAAGATCGAAAAGAGCGGCGCCCGGCACGATCGGCACTTTGATGTCGCGCACCGCGAATCCCCGGCCTCTTTCACGCAAAAAGGCCACGACCCCGCCCATCGAATCGAGGCCGAAAACAGAGCCGCCCGAAAGCACCAAGGCATCGACCTGCTCGACGGTCATTTCAGGGGCGAGCAAGCCCGTGTCGTGCAATCCCGGCGCGCCGCCATGCACCGCGATTGAAGCGACGGCGGGGATTGCGAAAATCAGCGCGGTGACGCCGGAGCCAAGCCGTTCATCCTGCGCGTGGCCGACACTGAGGCCAGAAATGTCGGTGATGAGATTTTTCAAGGGCGCCGCACGCAAGAAAACGAAGTTGAATTTTATTACATAACGTAGTGAGTTTTATCTTTTGGAATTCTAAACGCGGGATCAAAGTCTGACCGTTTCATTTTGATGATTATTGCTGCCGGCGGGGTGTGTCGCCGCACAATCTTTTTTTGTGTTTCGTGCTCTTATACTATGCGCTTCATATTGTCTCGGGCTCTCTGCCTTGACCGTCACTTCCGCGCATGGTTATGGTCGTCGCGTTTTCACGCCTCGCTGAAGCCAAGCGAGGATTTCTTCTATCCTTAACGAGCAAATCGCTAACCTACTAAGAAGAGGCGGCGGACCAGATGGTACGAGAATTTCAATATCGCGGGGAAACGTTCCGGGTCAATGCGCATGGCATTCAGGGCCATGAGGAAGTCTTCATCATTTATCTCGTCGATGGCGAAGAGGAGGCGGAAACCTCGATCGATCGCATGACCGAGGAGAATGACACGAGCGCTCCCTTGGAGGACATTTGCGTCATGCTCTGCGACCGCCTCATCGGCGAGCAGGGAATTGTCTGCGCGGCACCCGATGCGGGTTTCGCCTGGGTCGAGGGCAAAGTCCTCGCGGAGGTTCACAACGGCATCCAGGACATTCATTGATGTGATTGGCGGCGGCCTCGGCGCCGAGGGCCTCTCGCGACATGATCATACGAAATCCAAGACTTCCAGGCATGATGCGATAAAATCGCATCGCATCATGTTTTCAGCCCGCAGTCCTGAAAGAGAGACAATCACAGGTGGACAGACGGCGCGGCGAGAAGGCCCGCTGTCAGACTCCTCGTGCCAGGCTCTCACGACGAGCCGTAGCGGTTGACGACTTCATGGGCGAGTTTGCCCCCCTCCGCGAGAAACCGGCTGATGATCACTTGGGCGTTCTGCGTGCAGACATGATAAGACCGCTCATAGTCATGAAAGCCACGGTTATAGCTGCCCGCCAAACGTTCCTTCCGCGCCGCGGTCTTGGCGTCGGCGTCTAAAAGCGCCTTCATCTTCGTGCGCCAGTCGCCGGATGGGTTGGAGGCGCAGAGCTCGTCGAGATAGGTCAGCGCGCCGAGGATTTCAGCGAGTCTCTGAATCTCAGGATCGTAAGGAGGCGGCGCCTCCGTTTCGGTCGCCGGTGCCGCGCCCTTCGCATCGGGCGATGGCTTTGCCAGCAAGGCTTTCTTGGACTTCGTTTTGTTTTGCTTGGACTTGGCGTGCTTCGCCGGGTTCCCATTCGCTTCAAACGGCTTGCTTTGCGCCGGTGGCGGCTTTGGCGCGGCTGGCTTGCCGAAGCCGAAAAGAAAGTCGAATTGCGCAGAGGCCGGCCCGCTCGAAACCACCGCGCAGAATACGGCCGCCGCGAGGGCGCGAAGAGTGCGGCCCGGATGGCTGCCGGCCCCTGCGAACATCAAGGATCCCTTCATCGGCCGGTTCTCGCGAAGGGGGCGCGCTGACCCGCGTTAAGCGCATTTTCCGCCGCCCTCACCACGGCAAAGAGGTGCGGCGTGCAGTCGAGCGCGGCAAGCTTTGCCGGATCGGCCCAAACAATTTCGGCTGCTTCCGGTCCTGACCTCGCTTCTCCAGCGATCCACTCTCCCGCGAAAGAGGCGATGACATAATGATGGCGGATCGCGCCGGCGCTGTCGCGATCGATCGATTCCACATATTGATTAAAAGCGGTGATCCGGGCCTCGATCCCAACTTCCTCCCGCAATTCGCGCAAGGCGGCCTCCTCCAAAGTCTCGCCAGCCTCGACGACGCCGCCGGGCAGCGAAAAAGCGCCGGCGAAGGGCGGCCGGGCGCGTCTTGCAAGGAGCACCCGGCCGGCCCGGAACACGGCGAGGCTGACGCCAAGATACGGGCGGTCCGGATAGGCGCGGGAGCCCGGCGTCGTTGCGGTGGGACTCATGGATAAAGGCGCTCCTTGCGCCAGCCGTCCTTCGCCGTTTGCCGCTGGAAAACGAGACGGTCATGCAGGCGGAAGGCGCCTTCTGACCAGAACTCGAGATAAAGAGGCGAAATCCGGTAGCCGAGCCAATAAGGGGGCCTTGGAATGTCGCCAAAGCCGAATTTCGCGGCATATTTGGCGACCGCCGCTTCGAGCGCGAAACGGCTTTCAAGCCGCCGCGATTGCTGGCTTGCCCAGGCGCCGATCCGGCTCTGCAGCGGACGGCTTGCGAAATAGGCGTCCGCCTCGGCTTCGTCCACAAGCGTCACCGTCCCGCGCAAACGCACCTGCCGCCGCAATGATTTCCAGTGCAGGACCGCCGCCGCTTGCATGTTCGCGTGCAGCTCCTGGCCCTTGGCGCTTTCCGAATTGCTGTAGAAAACAAATCCGGATGGCGCCACTCCCTTGAGCAGAACCATGCGCACATTCGGCAGACCATGGGCATCGACCGTCGCCAGGGCCATCGCGTCTGGATCGCTTGGCTCGCTTTTTTGGGCCGCTTCGTACCAGGATTCAAACAGAGCGAAGGGATCGGAAACTTCGGGCAAGTCACGACTCGTTAACGCGTTCAACGTAGCCTCCGGAAGAGTCAATAATAACGAGATGCCACAATAACGAGATGCCACATCGTGACAGGGGACAGGTTTCGCCGCGAACGCCGATTTTCGCCTGGCGCGAGGCCTTTTAGCATGGCTTGCGGGCATCGAACCATTGTTCGTTTCGGCTATTTCCGGCCATTTGGCGAGCCAACCGCCGCGCGGCGCGCCCGAGCTTGCCTTCAAGCCAGCGTGCGAGCCCTTGTCCTTGGCATCCTGGCGGCGGCCCTCGCCGGTTGTTCCATGTCGTTTCCGATTTCGCCACTGATCACGGCCAAGGACGATACGCCCGGCACCGCCCCGAAACCATCACTTGTCGATCTTCCCGACCCCGAGGATTGGCGCCGCGCCAAGGCGGCGCTTTCGACCGCCCTTGATCCGCAAGGCAATGGCGCGCTGGTCGGCTGGGACAATCCGGATTCGGGCAACAAGGGCTCCTTCACGCCTGTCGGCAAAGCCTATCCCTTGAATGCCGGCATTTGCCGGGTTTTTCTCGCCGAGCTTGATCGGAAGGGCGACGAACAATCCATCCAGGGAACCGCTTGCGCGGATAAGCAGGGCGACTGGACGATCGCCGAAGCAAAACCCTGGAAAAAAACCTAAAAGACGTTTCGGCTGACCGGCAGGGATCGGTTTCCCTTAAAAAAAGGCTTGCGGCCTGCCTGCCGCCATCCCAAGTTGGGAGAAGACACTTGCGCTCGTGCCGATGGGCGTGCGCGAAAATGGGCTGATCGATGCGTGATCCTTATACGGTTTTGGGCGTTCAGAAATCCGCGGACCTGGCCGAGATCAAAAAGGTCTTTCGCAAGCTTGCCAAAAAGTTTCATCCCGATCAAAGCAAGGATCCGAAGGCGAAGGAGAAATTCGCCGAGGTGAACGCGGCCTATGAAATATTGGGCGACGAGAAGAAACGCGCCGCTTTCGACCGCGGCGAGATCGACGCCGAAGGCAAGCCGCGCTTCCACGGTTTTGAAGGTTTCGGCGCGGGGAGCCAGGGCCCCGGCCGGCGTACGCAAGCGGGCGGTCCTGGTTTCCAGCATTTTGAATTCAATTTCGGCGGCGGACAGCCGGGCGCGGAGGGCTTCAACGCCGGTGATATCTTTGCCGACCTTTTTGGCACGGGGCCGGCCGGCGGGCGCCGGCATGGGACGGGGGCGCGTGGCTTCGGGGCACCGCCGCCGCGCGGCGAGGATGTCAATGCGAGCGTGACAATAAGCCTCGGCGAGGCGGCGAAAGGCACGACCGCCCGAGTCACCTTGCCAACGGGCCGGACTCTCGAAGTGACGGTGCCCGCCGGGATCGAGGATGGCAAGCAAATCCGCCTGAAGCGGCAGGGCCAGCCCAGCCTTGAGGGGGGTGACCCAGGCGATGCCATGGTGACCGTGCAAATCGCCAAACATCCCTATTTACGGGTTGAGGGGTGCGATCTGCGGCTCGATTTGCCAGTGACTCTCTATGAGGCGGTCCTTGGCGCCAAGGTCAATGCGCCGACCCTCGACAGCACAGTGGAGCTTACAGTTCCGCCCGGCTCGAATGGCGGGCGCACTTTGCGCCTCCGCGGCAAGGGCTTGCCAAATCCGCAAGGGGGCGCCGGCGACCTGTTTGTCACTCTGAAAATCATCCTGCCCGACGAGGCGGATGCCGAACTTGTGAGCCTCATGCGCAAATGGGAAACCCATAAGCCCTATAATCCGCGCGCCGGAATGAAATAAACGGTTCCATCTCCCGCCGCCAAGCTGGAAGCAAAGACGCGCCTTCGACCAGGGCCTGGGAGCCGGACGCGGCGCGCAAGCCAAGGGAGAAGCCAAGGGAAATCAATCATGGGCAGTCAATGGGAATATCAGATTCGGATTAATCTCGGAGAGGACTTCGCCGATCTCGCCCGTAGCGATCCAGGCAATCCCGCGATCAAAGCGCTGACCGATATCCTCACAAAGCATCAGGCGACGATGAAATGTCAGTTTGATGCCTTCGCAAACTATGTTGCCGAAGCGGAAAAGCAGGGTCCTGAACATTTTCCGCTTTATCAATGGACCAAGGCGACCATCGAGGACCCGGCTAAAAAGGCGAAATACCTTCTAGCCTTCACTCTTTATGTCGACGGCAATGAAGTCTACGCAAGAGACATGGCAGACGCCCTTGAATCAGATCTGCAGCCCCTCGTGGGCGGCCCGTTAATCACCCGATTGTCGAAGCACGACACAAATCCCGCAAACAATCCCCAAATGCCGGCCCGCTTTCGCGAGAGCGGGGTTCGATAAGGTTGCGGCTTTTCCGACCCGAAGTGGTGCGAAGTCACTCACCGTTTCTTTCGCTAAACCGAGGCCTTGTTTGCGATGGATGCCGAACTGCTTGCCTAGCGGATCATGATCCATTTTGAGGTTGATCCCGCGACCAGCTTGCAAGCTGAAAAAATTCCTTGTACTTCGACGGGGTGTGGTGAACTGCATCAGCCCTGTCGACTATGAAGATGTCCGATTGAATTAAGCCGCGAATGGTATGGCACGAAACCTCGGGAGGGGAAGGAAATGGACACTATCGTGAACAGTCCAACAGCCAACGGCAAGCTGCGCGACTGGGTTGGCGAAATGACGGCGCTTTGCAAGCCCGCCAAGGTCGTCTGGGTTGACGGAAGCCAGGAGGAGTACGACCTCTTGTGCCAGGCAATGGTCGACGCCGGTACGTTCATCCGCCTCAATCCGGACAAGCGTCCAAATTCCTATTTGGCCCGTTCGCATCCGTCCGACGTGGGCCGGGTCGAGGACAGGACCTTCATTTGCTCAAACAGCAAGGACGACGCCGGCCCCACGAACAACTGGGCGCCGCCGGCTGAAATGCGCGCGACCTTGCAAGGGCTGTTCGATGGCTGCATGGCCGGCCGTTCGATGTATGTCATCCCATTCAGCATGGGGCCAATCGGCTCGCCCATTGCCAAGATCGGCGTGCAGCTCACGGATAGCCCCTATGTTGTCACCAATATGCGGATCATGACCCGCATGGGGAAGGCGGTGCTCGATGCGCTCGGCAGCGATGGCTTCTTCATTCCGTGCATGCACTCAGTGGGCGCGCCGCTCAAGCCGGGCGAGAAGGACGTGCCGTGGCCGTGCGAAGGCGATATCAACCGCAAATACATCGTCCATTTCCCCGAGACCTATGAGATCTGGTCCTACGGCTCTGGCTATGGCGGCAATGCGCTCCTTGGGAAGAAATGCCTTGCGCTGCGCATCGCCTCGGTCATGGCGCGCGATGAAGGCTGGCTCGCGGAACACATGTTGATTACGGGCATTCAAGCCCCGAACGGCGAGAAAACCTATCTCGGCGCCGCCTTCCCGAGCGCTTGCGGCAAGACGAACCTCGCGATGCTGGTGCCGCCGAAAGGGTTTGAAGGCTGGAAAGTCAGCACTGTCGGCGACGATATCGCCTGGATCAAGAAGGCGCCGGACGGGACGCTTCGCGCGATCAATCCGGAGGCGGGGTTCTTCGGCGTCGCGCCCGGCACGAACGAGAACTCCAACCCCAACGCGATGCAGACAATCAGCAAGAACTGCATTTTCACCAACACCGCGTTGACCGACGACGGCGATGTCTGGTGGGAGGGGATGACCGACAAGCCGCCGGACCATCTCATCGATTGGAAGGGCGAGGACTGGACGGCCGGCTGCGGGCGCCCCGCCGCGCATCCAAACGGCCGTTTCACCGCGCCGGCCAGTCAGTGTCCGTCGATCGACCCGGATTGGGAAAAGCCGGAAGGCGTGCCGATCTCAGCCTTCGTGTTCGGCGGCCGAATGAGCAAGGACATGCCGCTCGTTTTCCAGGCCTTCAACTGGTGCCATGGCGTCTATCTTGCCGCAACGATGGGTTCTGAAGCCACCGCGGCCGCGATCGGCCAGGCAGCGATGCGCCGCGATCCGATGGCGATGCTGCCGTTCTGCGGCTATAACATGGCCGATTACTTCGGCCATTGGCTGAATGTAGGGCGCCGCCTCTCCAATCCGCCGCAGATCTTCCGCGTCAACTGGTTCCGCAAGGACGATAACGGCAAGTTCATCTGGCCCGGCTTTGGCGATAACATGCGGGTCCTCAAATGGATCGTCGACCGCGTGCATGGCCGCGGTTACGCCGTTGAGAGCCCGATCGGCTGGATGCCGCGGCACGCGGACATCGAATGGAACGGCCTCGATTTCCCAGCGGACAAGTTCTACGCTCTTATGACGGTCAGCCGGGACGCCGGCACCGCCGAGGTGCAAGCGCACGAGGCGGAATTCGACAAGTTCTTCGATCGGCTGCCCAAGGAATTCATCTTCGAGCGTGAGCTTCTGCACTCGCGGCTGTGGCGTTCGCCCGAACGCTGGGAGCTCGTGCCCGCGGACACCGTTCGGCCGGCCGCGTGAACCAAATCCAAAAGATGCGAGCGGGATGCGGTGGAAAATCGCTTCCCGCTTTTCCTATTCCACTCACTGAGAAGAGGAGAAGCTCGCCAGCGGCGGACGTTCGACGAGCCGGGCTTTAGGGGTTTTTTCCTGAGACAGCCACGGACGGGGAAAATCCCGGCGGCCCTTGACCAAAATTTGGGGCAAAAAACCCAGAAGCGCTTCCCGATCAGATGGAATCATTTGATCGAAAGGAAGCGCTCAAAATCAAAGACTTTTAAAATCAAAGACTTTTAAAATCAAAGACTTGGAGCCAGTTATGATCAAAAAAGCCGATCAACTTTTTCGCAACGGGCTCTAGGGCAGAAATACTCAGGCGGTGATTCGTTCATCCTCATCGCCCGGCTCGCGCAGGACATAGCCGCGCCCCCAAACCGTTTCGATATAATTGCGGCCATCGCTGGCGTTGGCGAGTTTTTTGCGCAGCTTGCAGATGAAAACGTCGATGATTTTAAGTTCCGGTTCGTCCATCCCGCCGTAGAGATGGTTGAGGAACATTTCCTTTGTCAGGGTCGTCCCCTTGCGCAGCGAGAGCAGCTCCAGCATCTGATATTCCTTGCCGGTCAGATGCACGCGCGCGCCCGCGACCTCGACGGTTTTCTGATCGAGATTGACGACAAGGTCGCCCGTCGCGATGACGGATTGAGCATGACCTTTCGAGCGTCGAACGATGGCCTGGATGCGGGCGACAAGCTCGTCCTTGTGAAACGGCTTGGTCAAATAGTCATCGGCGCCAAATCCCAAGCCTTTGACCTTGTCTTCAATCGCGGCAAGCCCAGAAAGAATGAGGATCGGCGTCTTGACCTTGGCGACGCGCAACGTGCGGAGGACCTCATAGCCCGACATGTCCGGGAGGTTGAGATCGAGCAAAATAATATCGTAGTCGTAAAGCTTGCCGAGGTCGATGCCCTCTTCGCCGAGATCCGTCGTATAAACATTGAAATTCTCGGACTTGAGCATCAACTCGATGCTTTGCGCCGTCGCGCTGTCGTCTTCAATCAGTAAAACGCGCATGTGAGGTCCCAGCCTTCCCCCCGTCGGTCGCCTAGCCGGCGCGCAATATCGCTTGAAGTCCTCCGCGGCGGCGGGTTAAGCCGAAGGGTCCGCGATGAGTCGCTCGCAACGAATTTCGTAACCTTAACGGGTATTGGTTAACAAAAACATTCCTTCTGAAAAACGGTTCACCGGCGCCTGCCTTGCCACGATCAAGCGGGTGATTCGGTTTGCCGTCTCGTGCCGCAAATCATTGCGAACCAAGCTTGCGTGACGAAGGACAGCCCACTTCCGCCGAATCGCGCGAGTCCGACTATACACGCCGCCGGCGGCCAAAAAAGATTGTGCTGGTTTTTGCCGCGGGTAACGAATGGGCAACTTTACTCGGGCAGAGTTGTGATCGCGGGGTCGCTTTGGGTTTACCGCGCCATACCAATCGTGTTGGAGCTGGCCTTTGTCGAAGAATCCGGCACAAATGTTCAGGGCCTTTTCACTGGTCCAGCCCGCGTCACGGAGTTAAAAGATGAAATCGCGGGATTCGCTTGCCCGTCTCAGGCGCTTTCAGGTCGAGGAGACGCGCCGCCGCGTCGGGCAAATCGAGACAATGATCGCCGAGTTTTCCAAGATGGCGCGGGACTTGGACCGTGAAATCGCGTTGGAGGAGCAACGCTCCGGCATATCCGATACCTCTCACTTCGCTTACCCCACTTACGCGCGCGCCGCGCGCGCAAGGCGGGACAATTTGCAGCGTTCGGCCGAGGAGCTGACAGGTCAGCTCGACGAAGCCCGCCAATTTCTTGACGAAGCTCTTGCCGATTCTGGTCAGGCACGATTTCTCGAGGGGGGCGACAAGCGTACCGGCCCAGCCAGCGGGACGGAAGCCGAGCCAGACGCCAGCCAGGGAATCCGGTTGCGGCGCCTGCAGGTCTGAACTTTATTGGCAATCTTCAGGCGTGCGATGAAGCCGGCGAGGGTTTCCCTGACCATCGGGTTTTCGCAAGTTCCCCCTTGCCATCACCGCATCCTTGGTGCAGGGATGCCCCGGACTTGGCAGGGCCGGTGTTTGCACGGCGGCGCGGCCGTGCGGGGTGATCCGGGGAGCCATGAAGCGCATTCTTGATTTTTTCTGGCCGGTGATGGGCTTCGTCGCGGTCGCTGTTTCGCTTTGGCTTCTCCACCGGGAGTTCAGGGGCGAAGCGGTAGGGCCGGAGGTCTGGGAGCATCTCAAGTCCATCTCGGTCGGGCATTATCTGCTGGTAATCCTTTCGACACTCGTCGCTTATGCGGCGCTTGCCTGGTATGACCGGATCGCGCTGATCCATCTCGGCGTGAAAAATATCTCCTGGGTTTTCATCTCGCTCTGTTCCTTCACCACCTACGCCCTCGCCCATAATATCGGCGCCACGGTTTTTTCGGGGGGCATGGTCCGCTATAGAGCTTACCACTCGAAGGGCCTGAGCGCCGCCCAAGTCGCGGTTCTTGTCGCCATCTGTTCGTTGACATTCGTCCTCGGCACTGTGCTGCTTGGCGGCCTCATTTCGGTTCTGGAGCCGGAAGAATTGGGCCGCTTCCGCGGATTGCTGCCGGAAAATTTCCGGTTTCTGACCGATCCGGCGACCGCCCGGCTGGTGGGCGTGATTTTCCTCGGCGGGATCGCAATCTATGTGGTGGGCTCCATTTTGAGATTTCGGCCCCTGGTCATCAAGGGGTTCCGGCTTGAATATCCACATTTCGAAATCGTCGTCCGGCAGCTGATCGCGGCGCCCCTTGAACTCCTTGGAGCTGCCGGAATCATCTATTTCGCTTTGCCCGAGGCCAGCAATCCCGGCTATTTCGCGGTGCTCGGTGTGTTCATTGCCTCCTTTTCCGCCGCGCTCTGGTCCAATGCACCAGGCGGCTTGGGCGTTTTTGAATGGTTCTTCATCAACGCCATGCCGGAGATGCCAAAAACACAGGTGCTGGCGGCTTTGCTGATCTTCCGGCTTTTTTATCTCCTCATTCCGTTTTTCTTGTCGATTTTCGTTGTCATCGCTTTCGAACGGAACCGTCTGAAGGAAGTGCTTCATCACGAAGATGGCCATAAAACCGCCAATGGCAAGCATGCCAGAATCCATTAGGGGCTTCCGGCAGGGTGCATAGCCGCAACCGTTCGCTAGCAGAGAGTTATAGCCCCAATGACGATGGATATAAGACAACGCTCCAGACAATTGTTTATGTAACGACCAATTTATTGCAGATAAATTATATTATAAAAATATAGAATCTCCGTATCTTAAAACATGAAAGCAATATATTGCCAATAACTTCTAAATACATGGCCGTTTTTTGATCACAAATTCCATGCAAGGCCATTGCGTTCAGACTTCCGAGCGCGGCAATGCCTTGGCATGGAGTGTAAATATTGAGAAATATTATCATAGGAACTCTTGCAATTCTCGGCTCTTGCAATGCCGGGCATGCGCAAAGCTGGACAGGCAAAGCGTCTTATTATCGCGGCCGGGGCCCCATGTCATGCGCGCATCGTTCGCTGCCGCTTGGCACCCATGTCCGTGTAACCAATCTCTCGAACAATCGCTCCGCGGTGCTGGTGGTCAATGACCGGGGGCCGTTCATCCGGGGGCGGATCATTGATGTCTCGACCGGCGCCGCGGATGTTCTTGGTTTTCGCCATGCTGGTTTGGCGCGAGTCATGGTTGAGGCGCTTTCGGATTAGGTTCAGGTTCGAGCCAAGAAGGAGCCGTTTTCCTGGCACTGGACTCTGTCTTGATGGGAAAGGGTCCTCAGGCGCCGGTCTTGCCACTGAAGGGCGGCGCGTCATAGAAGGCGCGTCATAAAACCAGCGGGCCGAGGTCTCCGACGACGGTGGTTCCTGGCAAAAGCCCCCTCGCGCGTCCCGCGATCTTGCTATCCGCTCCGTTGCCGGAAATCTCGAAAAGATGGTATCCGGCGCGCTGATGCGGGCTGCCGCGAAGAACCGAGGCCGAAGGCACCCCGACGACCGGCACGAGACCGCGTGGACCTTCCATCCGTGTCAAATTGAGCCTGTGG
Organism: Methylocella sp.; assembly: GCA_035509135.1. GTDB lineage: Bacteria > Pseudomonadota > Alphaproteobacteria > Rhizobiales > Beijerinckiaceae > Methylocapsa. The sequence goes on along the minus strand of DATJLX010000156.1, from coordinate 2,877 downwards.
TTATGGCCGTGGATGATCAGCTCGGCGCCCGCGCGGCGGATCATAGCCGTGAAACTTCGGGCGTCCACGAGGCCGCGCCCGAGATGCGAGGCTGTGGTTTCTGGCGGATGGTGCAGCATGACGACGCGGATAAGACCACGGCGCGCCGTTTCGACGAGAAACTTTTCGGCCGCCTGCAATTGGCGCCGGCCCAAATATCCCGAAGCAACGAACAAGGGGGTGGGAACGCCCGACGACAATCCAATCAGGGCCACATCGCCCCGGACCCGTACATAAGGGAATCGTTCGTCCCCGGACGTCTCGCCCGTCGTCCAGGGTGCGAAGGTGCGGGCGAGATCAGGCAGGGAGCCGCGCACATAGGCATCGTGATTGCCGGGCACGAAGCTTACATCCTCGGATGGTCCCAATGTTTCCAGCCAATTGCGGGCAAGCTGGAACTCGGCAGGCAGGCCAATGTTCGAGATATCCCCGGTGATCGCGACGTGGCCTGGATGGTGCGCCTTCATATCCGCGACGATTTGCTCAAGCACCCCCATGTCGTGGATGCGGGAACGGGAGCGCGTCCAGTTCAAATAGCCGGTGACACGTTTGCCGATAAGCTCGCGCCGGCGTGGAGGGGGCAAGGGTCCGACATGCGGGTCGGACAAATGGGCAAGAAGAAGTTTCACGCAGCCAATCTGTCCGCCCGATACGGCGCGTCAAGCGGCGCCGATGAGAATGCCTGTCGCCAGCACAATGGCGCCACCCAGAACGATTTGCAACACCGCCCGCAGGAAAGGTGTCGACATATATCTGGCGCGGACCCCGGCGATGATCCAAAGTTCGAAAGTGACGATGAGCGCGGCGATCCCGGTCGCCAGCCAAAACGAATTCGGTACAGAATTCGGGATGAGATAGGGCAGGGAATGGCCGAGACCGCCGAATGCCGTCATGAGTCCGCAGATCCCGCCGCGCAGCACGGGCGAGCCGCGCCCGCTGAGGGCGCCATCATCCGAGAGGGCTTCGGCGAAACCCATGCTGATCCCGGCGCCGAGCGAGGCAGCGAGGCCGACAAGGAATGTCTGCCAATTGTTGTGCGTTGCGAAAGCGGCCGCGAAAAGCGGCGCTAGCGTGGACACCGAACCATCCATGAGACCGACAAGGCCTGGCTGGACATATTGCAGTATGAACATGCGATTGCTGGTCTTTTCCTCCTTGCTCCGCTCCGTCGAGGTGAGAACCGTGTTCTCGATCGTGGCGGCGAGTTCCTCATGGGTGTGTTCGGTCTTGGCAAGTTCACCCAAAAGCCGGGCGACGGAGGGATCGGTCGCCTGGGCCGCCGCTTTGGTGTAAAAACCCGCCGCCTCGGCCTCCCGGAGTTCGGCTTCCTTGCGAATTGTTTTGAGCGGGAGATTGCGGGTCAGCCAGACAGGCGGGCGCTTGATGAAGAAATTGACGTCGGCGCGCCGGATCGGAACGAGGTTGGGGCCAAAACGCTTGCGATACTCATCGGTCAGCATCTTAAAGTGCCCGGCCTCCACCTCCGCCATGTCTACGAAAAGCTTGGCGGTGGCGGGATAGCGCTCGTGCAAATCTTCGGCGAATGCCAAATAAACGCGATTGTCGTCCTCTTCAGAGGCAATCGCCAACGAAAGAATTTCTCTCTCGCTCAGATGCGCGAAGTTCTTCACGGTAGTTCCTTTGAGTCATCAATTTAATTGGAACAGTTCTAAACTAATACCGTGGCCTAATCGAGCCTTTTTCGCCAAATGCCGTGGAAACCCGGCTGGCGTCGAGTCTTTGCCGGTTTCAAGCACGCGGGCAAGGGGCTTCGGCCGTATTTTGCTTGAAAAGCTTGATCCTGCGCAATGCGCCCGGCGGCGGCTTTGAGGGAGATGCGGTAACCATGAATTGACTCGCGCAGATCCAGCATTTCTCTAAATTCGGCAATTGTTTATAGCAGCGCAAACCGATGGCCCGCTTATGGTTCTTTTCAATCGTTTGATCGCTTCCACCCTTGCCCGTGCCACGGCAGTGGTCTTCGCTTTCGCCAATCTAGGAACCGGGCCGTACCCATCCAGCAAAATCAATTCCGTCATCGAGCTTTTCACGAGCCAAGGTTGCTCTTACTGTCCGCGCGCCGATCAACTGCTCGCGACGATGGCGCGTCAGCCGGATGTCGTCGCGATTTCCCTCCCGGTCGATTATTGGGACTACATCGGCTGGCGGGATACGCTTGCGTCCCCGGCCTTCTCGGCGCGGCAGAGGGCCTATGCGGTGGCGCAGGGCGAAGGGCATGTCTACACCCCGCAGGTCGTCGTGAACGGACTGGCTGGCGCGGCAGGTGGCAACCGCGACGAAGTCGAGAGGGCCATCAAAACAGCTCAGGGTCTCAATGGCGCGCTGACCGTGCCCCTGCATCTCTCCAAGTCTGACGGCCATTATTCGGTCGAGGTCTCCGAAGGGGACGGCGGCCCGGCCGGTGTTTTCGCGCTTCGTGTTGTTCACAGCAGCACGGTTCATATCCAGCGCGGCGAAAATGCCGGGCGCAGCGTAACCTATACGAACGTCGTCCGCGCGATCGACAAACTCGGCGATTGGACCGGCCAGCCTGCCACATTCGACGTGCCAGATACGGCGCAGGAAGGGGAAGGCTTTGTTGTGCTGGTCCAAAAAGGCACGCCGGAGCGGCTGGGCGCCATCTTGGCCGCTGCGAAAACCGAAGGACTTTGAGGCCAACGGCCGCGAAGGGCGGCCGTTTCGACCGCCAGGGACGAAACGTCAAGAATCCTTCCAAATCGCGGCCGGCTCTCCAAATTTCCGCCTTTGGGCGCCGATCGACGGCTTCCACCCGCCGCGCTCACGGCATATAGAGGGGGAATCATGCCCATTTTCCTG
>DATJLX010000155.1:0-3420 GCA_035509135.1 Methylocella sp. | reverse complement strand
GCTCGCGAAACTTGCTGAAGACAAGACGAATCGTCTCCCCGACGTGCTCGTCCGGATCAAACTCGATTTTTCCTGCCTCGCTCCAACAGAGGCCGGGTGGAAGCATGAACTGGAATTCGCCGCGCGCCGCCTTCGAGTCGCGCGCCGCGATACCGCGTTGGCGCATCAAGCTCAGCTCGTATTCCGACATCGTCCCCTTCAGTCCGAGAAGCAAGCGATCGTTGACGAGTCGCGGATCATAAGCGCCATCCGGATCGATGACCAGGGTTCCAGCAAGGGCGCACAAATCGACGAGATGATGCCAATCCCTCCCGTTGCGTGCTGATCGAGACGCCTCGATGCAGTAGACAGCTCCCACGTCCCCGGAGCAGACCAACGCAACAAGACGTTCGAACCCAGGCCGCTCCATCCGGCCAGTTCCCGCGCTGGCTTTCGAGATTGCCGGTGACTTGCGCCATGGTCGATTGGCGAACATATACCACTGCAGTACGAGCGAAGTGATCAGGCGTGATTTTGGTGCTCATCGACGCCCTCCCTGTTCGTCGATGTCGCCTCGCTTGGTTCGAGAGCTTCCAACAGAAGATCGGCCAAAGCCTCGACCAGTCCCTTCGTATTCCGCTCCACAAGGGCTGGATAATTTTTGGGTTCCAGCTCGAGGACGGGCTGCCTGCGATTTTGATACTGGCTTCTTCGCACTCCCTTCTCCTTCTTGTTTGAAGGACGGGATTGTGCGCTCCGCTTCCGATTCGTGCCCAATGCCGTAAGCACGCCTGCAAGCTCGTTCAGCCCTTCGATGCTGACCTCGGGCGGCCCGAGCGCCATGCCGGCGCAGTAGCTTTCGTCGAACATCCAATTTGGCAGCTCGCGGCAAAGATCGGGCCGTTCATGCGTATAGATGCACGTCAATGCCTTGTCGGAAGGGCGACACCTGCAACGTTCGCCCAAACAACGGATGCCAGCGATAGGCAATCGTCGCGAATCGAAAACTATATGCAGAATGTCGCTGGCTGACCCCGGCGGCCGCGGAACACGAAGAGATCGCGGGCATGCGGATCACGCTTCAGCGAGTCTTGAACAACAAGCGCAAGACTTCCAAAACCTTTCCTCATATCCGTGTGGCCGGTCGCCAGCCACACCCGCACGCCATTCGGAACCGGAATCAACGGCGCTCCAGAACGTCGAGCACCTGGCCAAGCGCGTCCGCATCGACATCGGTGTCGACGCGAACCCGCTTGCCATTCTCAAGATCAATCTCGATCAGCCCTGTCTCCTTCGCCATAGATCTGACCGGATGCGGCGGCTCTTCCGGCGGTGGGCTTTGCATCACAGTGGTTGCTCGCGGCGCGGCGACATAGACCGGGACAAGACCCGGAGCCGTAGCCACGCCAAGCTCCTTCGCTCTCGCCTCGCGGCGCCAGGCAAAGATCAGACTTGCAGCTATCCGGTGCTTGCGCGCAACATCAGACACCTTTGCATCCAGCGCAAACGTCTCCGCGAGGATCCTTGTTCTATCGTCCGCAGACCAAAGGCGCCGTTGCTTTCCGTTCGCCAAAAACTTCAACTCGCATCGACCCGATGACCTCAAGCTTCGATCAAGGTCACAGCCTTCCTCATGTTCGTAAATCAAACAAGGCGGTCCTCACCAAACGGACACACTTTCGTGACAGGGCATTGAGGAAGACCTGAAAGCATGCCGTATCCGATCTCGGCATGATCAGATAGACACAAGTCCCATCCTTCGGAGAGACCGCGCCATACAAATAGATGTATTCGTGAATGAGCTGGGAGGCGACCTCGGGCCTGATGCCGATCGGGGCCCAGCGCGGCCGCGGCCGGTTGATCCGGCCGAAACGCGCTTCATCGGCGAACAGGATCGGCAAGCGGCGGCCTCGCTTGGCGGCAGCCAGCTTGGCTTTCCTCACAGCATTTGGAAAGCCATTTTTTTAAAGCGTTCTGAGCCGCGATGTCGCGTCTGGGGTGAAACAGACGCGGCATCCGCTTGCGCCAGCCGTGCCGAGCCAGAAGATCATAGATCATGCTCTGGCTGGTTTCGTGCCCGATGGCCTTTTCGTAGGCCGCTTTGAGATCGCGAAATGTTCAACATTTCGCCGGCTCCGGCAGCCTTGGCAAAGCGCGCCAGCAAGGCTTTTTCCTCCTTCAATGTCATATTCTCGGGCTTGCGTCCGCCGCTTGATCCCGGCTTATGTGCCTTGACCCCGCCGCGGTCATAGGCTATGTGCGCCCGGTTCACCGTGCTCAGCGATACTCCCATTGCCGCGGCAATCAAAGGCTGCGTCATCCCACTCTCGCGCAGCTTTATCTGGATGCGCTGACGCTGCTCGGGGGTATTGTCCATCGTAGCACCGTTTTCAACCGCCATCCGGATATCGACGACGCGCCGTACCCATCAAACTTTCCTGCTCCTTCACGAGCTTATCAGAGGTGTCCCCCATTTCGGAGGAGGCTCAAACAGCTAGGGTACGAGACCGTTCCGTAAGCGCTCTTCCTCAAGCACGTTCGTCAAAGCATCTACCTTCCCTTCCAAGCGTCGGATTTCATCCTGGAGATCGGCGATGCGCTTCTCGTAGCCGTCGATTAACATGCGGATTCTGGCATCGACAAGGGCAGCCATTGAAGAGCGACTGCGGAAGATGTTATTAAGGGCTGTACCGCCCGCCCCAATCGCCGCGCCGCAGATCGCCGCCACAACAGTCCAATATCCTTGATCTGGTATTTCAGTTGCCATTGATGGAGTTCCCTGGCCCATAAGCGCATGGGCCGCCATGTCCATCACAGAGTTTGGCGGCCTGTCCATCATGCGTTTAGCGCGGATTACTAGGATAGAATTGACTTCCATCCTCTCACATTCCCAAAACCATTCAGTAGGAAGCGAAAGAAGGTTAAGAATGAGGCAGCGTCGCACTGATTGAAGTAAATAAGGAAAAAAGCGAGTATCATTGATGGATATTACAATCGCCCGCGGCTTCATCTGCCCTCGGGTATATCACGCCCGAACAGACAGAACTCCGCGCCACTTGATCCGGTATCCACAAAATCGGGGGAAGGTCATTTTGCGGGTCATACTCCGACCGGACGAGAATTCGGCGCTGCCACTGAATCCAGGCGAAGAAGCGCTCGACAAGCCAACGGCGCGCATATCGCCTGAAGCGCCGTCCGTCCTGGCTCGCGGGCTTTCGACGGTTTGAGCGATGTGGTGCAATCATTTCAATACCGTCGCGGCGCAGCTCTTCGTTCAACGGATCGCTGTCATAGGCACGATCGCCGATCAGATTTTCGGGCTTGGCTTCGATCATGTAGAAATCGAAGCATAGCTGCACCAAGCGTACTTCATGATGGTTCGCAGCGTGCGTGCTGACCGAAAGCGGCAAGCCGTGACGATCTACAATTGCCATGATTTTC
>DATJLX010000154.1:0-17722 GCA_035509135.1 Methylocella sp. | reverse complement strand
GGTCCGCCGCCACAACCGAGCATGCCGGCCATCCGGCAAGCCATCCTTGACCTCTTCGCTCGGCCGCCACCCAAGCGATGTCCTCATTGTGAGAAACTGCTCACCAAACCCGGCAAGCGAAATCTGCCAAAGTAGTGCTAGGCTCATGGGTTCGAAAACGCGGTCCAATCGTACCCAAATGTTTCGAGACCTGGGTGCAAGGGGGGGCTATTTCTTGCTGGACTTAGTTTCCTTAATCGGCCCTGGCATGCCAGGAAGAGATCCCGTCGCAGCTGATGATGTCGGGACTGAGGGTTGGGGCGGAGGCGTATCATTTTGGCCCTCCCCGATGGAGTTTGGTGGCTGAGGAGACTTTAGCTGTTTTGCATGTGCTACAAGCGGGAACGCTAAAGCACCTATCAAAGTGGTAAGAAATTCGCGCCGTTGCATCGCTTGATTCCCTCGCTGAGAGTAAAGGGATATCGCGTCCAGGATCAGATGTGAATGAGCTAGGAATGAAGGTTTCTGGCCCAATTATAATGGGCAATTGTAATGTTGTTTAACCCATCCGCTTCACCCCAACACACAGACCTTCGCCCACCACAAGGGATGCGCGCGGAGAACGGCCTTCCTCGCGCGGGCGGCGGAGCGGCAGTCCTTGAAAAGTGCGAAGCAGGTCGCGCCAGAACCGGACATGCGGGCGAGGCGGCAGCCGGGCGCGGCGGCGAGGACCGCCAGCACATCGCCGATCACCGGAGCGAGCCGGCAGGCCGCCGCCTCCATATCGTTGCGGCCCTTGCGCAGGGCCGCAACCAAGGCTTCCATTGGCATGTTGGGAGACAGCCCGGGATGGCCGCCAAAACCGGTCGCACTGCCCGGCGCGATCTTCATATGGGAGAAAACCGCTTTCGTTTCGACGGGAACACCCGGATTGACCAGAAGGCCGATGAGCGGCGGCAGCGCGAGGAGCGGGCCAAGCGCATCGCCGATGCCCCGCATCATCCGGGCCCGGCGCATGAGACACACAGGCCCATCGGCGCCGACGGCTTTGGCGGCATCGATGAGCAGCGGGTCTTCGAGTGAAAGCGCATTGGCGCGGGCGAGCAGCCGCAGCGCCGCCGCCGCATCCGACGAGCCGCCGCCAAGGCCCGCCGCCACGGGCAGACGCTTGACCAAATGAAAGGCGCCGCGTTGCGCGCCGGGAAACCGTTTGGCGAAATGACCGGCCGCCCGCAAAACCAGATTGTCCTCGACGCGGCCCGAGGCCGCCGCCGCCGGACCCTCGATCGTGAGACCGAGAGGCGCACCAGGTATCAAGGTCAGCGTGTCGCCGCCGCGTGAGAAAGCCACCAGGCTTTCGAGATCATGAAAGCCATCGGCGCGGCGGCCGGTGACATGCAGGGTCAGATTGACTTTCGCGGGCGCCCGCTCAGTGAGGATGTGGGGCACGGGGAGCCGCGATCACAGTCCGTTGAGAAAACCAAAGTCCACATCAGACCATGATCGCTTCAAATCGCTCATGGTCAACTCCCCTCTCTCTACCGCATGACACTGATCCCAAAAGTCCACGGCTTTAGGGGATCACGCTCTAGCCGCCGTTCTTTTTCGGCTCGGCTTCGGCCGCGGCCGGCCTTGGCTCATCATCGAGACCATGATCAATTTTTTGCAGGATTTTGGCGAGGTCCTCCGGCTCGGGACCGAGATCGCGCGCGTGATTCCACTGGAAATGCGCTTCGAGCTTGCGGCCCGCCCGCCAATAGGCATCGCCCAGATGATCATTGATCACCGGGTCCGAGGGTTTGAGATCGATCGCGCGTTCGAGCTGCTTCACGGCCTCGTCGTTGCGGCCGAGCTTGTAATTCGCCCAGCCAAGACTGTCGACGATATAGCCGTCGGTCGGCCGCAGCTCGACGGCCCGGCGCAGCATACCGAAGGCCTCGTCGAGGTTCATGTTCTGATCGACCCAGCTGTAGCCAAGATAGTTCAAGACCAAGGGCTGATCCGGATAAAGGGCGAGCGCCTGCAAGAGGTCGGCCTGGGCTTCCGGCCATCGCTTCTCGCGCTCGTAGGAAATCCCCCGGAAATAATAAATCGGCCAATCGGATTTCTCGGGCTTGCTCTTCCCGGCCAAGGCCCGCGAATAGGTTTCAATCGCATCGGCATAATGCTTGTGGGCGCGTTGCAGATTGCCAAGCGCCGAGAGAGCGTCCACGTTTTTCGGGTTTTCGTCGACGATCTTTTTCAGATATTTGGCGGCTTCGTCCGGGCGGTCCAGCGCTTCGAGAATCTGGCCGGTCTGGATGTCGGCGGTGGTGCGCAAGGGATCATTCTCGCGCACCATTCCATAGACGTCGATGGCCTGCTCGTTCTGCTTGATGCGCTCGCAGAGGTCGCCCAAGGTGATGATGGCGAGACTGTTGTCCGGAGTGAGATAGAGCGCGAGCCGGAGGTAGATCATGGCGGCGAGTTCATCGCCTTGCTGGCCGCCGGCGGCGCCAAGGCCGTAGAGCACCTCGGCGGCGCCCTCCTCGGCATCCTTAATCAGCGGCTCAACCGGTTTGCCCGCCTTGATGTCGGCGAGTGCCGCGGTGACGATCGGATGGTTGGGGAGAATTTGATCGAAGGCCTCATAAGCGCTGATCGCTTCGTCCCGCTTGCCATGGCGCGCCATGAAGCGGGCATAGGCATCGACAAGACGCAAGGTGTTCTTGTCGGCGGCATAGGCCGCCTTCATGCGCTTCATGGCTTCTTTCGAATCATGGGCGGCATCGGCGATCAGCGCGGCATGATAATCCCGGAAAACCCCGAAATTTTCACCGCGAAGCTTATCCACGAGGGTGAGCGCGCGGCTCGTATCGCCAGTGCCCGCATAGGTCCAGGCGGTGAGCAGCGTGGCGGTAATGTCGCGCTGCTGACCGGTTCCGCCCTTGACGAAATAGGCCCGGGCGGCGGCGAAATGCTTCTCCTTGATCTCTTTGACGCCAAGGGTGAGGAGCGCCAGATTATTATTCGGATCATGCGCGAGGAGGCGGCTGGCGAGACCGAAGGCATCTTGCATATTGCCGTTCGAGACCGCCGCGACAAAAGTGCGCTCGATCAGATTGGAGTTGCGGGGATCGAAACGCAGCGCCTCGCGAAAAAAAGTCGCGGCGGCCACCGTATCGTGCTCGGCGCCAGCAACAAGCGCAGCGAGGTAATTGCCGGACGGACTTTCGCCCACCTCGAAAGGGGTTGCGATGGTGACATTGTCCCGTGTCCGGGCTTCCGCGCCGGCCACGGCGGCGGGGAAGCCCAAAGCCCCGAGACAGAGCATCGCAAATCCGCGCCAAGCGCGGCAGCAAAGCCAGTGATATGCTTTCCGGGCAAACTTTAACTCGATCGGCATGCGGAGCGTCTTTCCGTGCAAGAGGCGATTTCGCGGCCGCTGGATTTGATCATCTCTGTTTTCACGATGAACATGGCGGTTTTGCGTTGCCTGGATTCTTTGCGAGAGCCATGTTTGCCGCAACCGCGCTTACCGGCAAGCTTGGCTGAGAAACCCGGATGCCGGGAGCAACACCAGACACCTCCTGGCGGCATTTCGATCCCAAGCGTTCAAGTCAAATGTTCATGCAAGCGCGATAGCGCCGTGATCAGCTTTGCCCAGGCCGTAGTTTATAGAAAATATGATGCCCAATCACGTCCGTCTTTTCAAGTCTTCTCGCCCAGCGCGGGCGGACATAATTGGCGTGATAGTGGGTTGAGCCCGCGACATCCGAGACATAGGTCTTGCCATTCGTCACTTCCGCGGCGATCCGCTCGGCCCTCGCCCAGGCACCCGGATCGGTGATGCGCAGCGATTTGCCCTCGCAGGCGAACGAAAATTGGCATCCATGCCAGCGCTTCCGGTTTTGATAGACGACGCCGCAGATGGTGGGGGGGTAAAGGCCGCTTGCAACGCGGTTCAAGACGACCTGGGCGACCGCCGCCTGGCCCTCGCTGGATTCGCCGCGAGCTTCGAAATAAATGGCTTCGGAGAGGCAATGGCTTTCCCGCGCTGCTTGATCCTGGGCGAGAAAAGCCGAGGAACGGGTCTGAGCCCCGGCCGCCGGAGCCTCACCCCCGATGGGCACCGATAGCTGTGGTTCGACGGGCAGCGCAACGACTTCGACCGGCCTGGAATCAAGGGGCGCGGGCGTCGCCGATTCGAGCGCGATCGCCCGACGGGTCGCTGGCGTTGCCCCCTGCAACAGCCGCTCATTGATCACGGACGGGCGCATCGTGACCAGGGACCCGTTCTGGCCTGGCGATGCCCCGGCGCTGGAATGCGCCGTGGCCGGGCTGTCGCTATCGGGCAAGGGCTCGAAGGTCGCGGGATTTTCCGCGGCGGTGCTCTCGTCATCCAAGTCTTCGGCGCGGAGTTTGGCGGCACCATGCGACTGTTGAAGATGCGAATCGAATGACGGCCGCAAGCCGACTAGGGGGTCCCCCCTATGGGTGCGATCGACCGTGGGAAACAGTTGCGCATTGCGCTTCATGACGGCGCGCGGTTCGATTTCATCGGGCAGGCGGCGGAAGTCCTCGCCGCTGCCGATCGACAGACTTGACTCCTGCAGGATCTTTCGTGCTTCACCCGAAAGCGCGGCAAAATCGTTGGCCGGTCCGGGGTGCGCGGCTGGTCCGGCCGGAATCAACAAGGCGGGGTGCGATGCGGGGTGCAGGGGCACGGGTGCGAATGACGCGCCAAACGCGGGTTCCTGTCCGGCATCGGCGCTGATCGAAACGGCGATCGCCATGCCAAGGCACCAGGGCGCGATGACGCCCGCCGCCCAACCGGTCCGCGAATACCCCATGCGCGTCTCATGCCCATCGGCAGGCCTTGGCGCCGTCGGCCGCCCGCTCGCAACAATTATTGTCGGGTAAGCTTGAGAACCAGTTTACGAGCCAGGGGCGAGACGCGTGCCAGAATGGGGCATATCACTTGGAACGTCGGGCTGGGTGCGAGCGCTTGGCTTGCAGAGGATGTCGTCTGATCGAACGAAGCTGTTCGAACCAAAAAATTGATTAATAATCGCAACATGCTCTACCGGGCGGGGTTCGCCCTGGCAGTTTGAGCATCTGACCAATGCGCAACCGGCGAGGATCAAGGCCTGGGTTCGCCTTCATAAGGCTACGCCACTGCCGCGCGTCCCCATAGATACGGGCGGCGATGCCTTGCAAGGAATCGCCAGCGGCTATGGTGTAGCTCTTGGCGAGTGGTGGTGGCGAGGTTTCAGCCGGGGGCCTTAAGGGTTCGCACGCGGCGGCCTTTGGCGCCCTCGGCATCGTCTGCAATCCGGATTCGGAAGGACCGGGGCGGCTCACGCTTTGTTGTTGTGGCGCCGGCTGTTGCTGTTGCGCGAACTGCTGGGATTGAGGCGGCAAGGCCATCATCAACTGCATCCCGGCGAACATGTATCCCATGGACGCGGCCATGATGGTCATGCAGATATCGCCAAAGACTGATTTGTGCGCCAGAGGCCTGACCAGCGATCCACCGGCCCCTGCGAGTGCGTTGACGGGTCCGGGGCTTTATATATGCCCTCATCAGCCATGCTATTGCTTCCAGCGCGAAATATACGGCAAAGGCGTAGGAAAGCCTCGGCATCCAGTATGCCATCGGCATCCACATGTAGATCATGGCTCCCTGCTGAACCAACGCCAGGATCCACAAGAAGCCAAACGTGCGCCGCTGTTCGTATTGCACCAGCATCCAGCTAACGATCGCGGCGGACGTTGCCACGTAAATGATCATCCAGACATGGGCCGGGAACCAGTCCAAGCCGAATGCAACGGCTGCGTACATATAAAGCATTCCAAGCAGCATCACGACATGAGCGGTATGGTACCAGCGGCGCTCCCCGCGCATGTGAATCAGATGACTGCAGTGAAAAATGAGCACGACAAAAAGCGCAGCGACCCAGATAACCGACGCTTTTGCGGAAAACAGATCTGCACTCGAAGACATCATCATGACCCTGCATCCCTCGCCACTCCGCTGGCGAAGTCAGGTGCTTTGTTCAAGACCTGGAGCGGCAGGGCAACCCGCGCGGTGACCGCCGTGCCCGGTATCCCGCAGCTTCAATCAAATGTTTGACAGTGGTCTCTCTTGCAGCTCTTTGATTGTTCCGCGGGCGCTTTTCCTTGGGCCTTGAACCAGCGGATTTCCGTGGCAGCGTTGTCCATTCCCCCTTTGCCTAGACAAAGCCGAACCTTTGATGTTTCCGCCTAACCATTTATCACGGCCCACCCTCAAAGATCACGACACCTTTTGATTGAATAACAGTAATTTGACTGAAGAACAGTAAGAGTTCGTGGAACAGATCCTGTTTGCTGGTGAGCATCCTTCCATTCCATGGAAAACAATGCACCATCAAAGCCCGGGATCAAACACCCAGGATCGATCCGAGGTCTCAAAACCGGCGAACCCTTGCTGGCAAGCGTTCAATAGACTCGGTTGACGCAGAAATCGACGACCTCGCTCAAGGCGAATTTCCACGGCGAGGCAGGAAACAGCTCCAGGGCGTCGCGCGCCATGGCCCCATAATGGCGGGCGCGCTCGATCGTGTCCTCGAGCGCGCGATGCAAGTGCAAGGTCGTGATCGCGGTTTCGAGGTCGCCTTCAAGGATTTCGCCGCGCTCCAGGGTGCGCCGCCAGAACTCCCGTTGCTTTTGCGAGCCGCGCCGGAACGACAGAACCACGGGCAAGGTAATTTTCCCTTCCCGGAAATCATCCCCGACATTCTTGCCGAGCTTAGCCGAGGTGCCGCCGTAATCGAGCGCGTCATCGATGAGCTGGAAGGCGATGCCGAGATTGAGGCCATAACCGCGGCAGGCGGCGATCTCGGGCTTGGGCCGGTGCCCGAGCAAGGCGCCGACTTCCGAAGCCGCGCCGAACAAGGCGGCTGTCTTGGCGCGGATGACCGCGAGGTAATCGTCCTCGCTTGTCTCGGTGTCCTTCGCAGCGGAAAGCTGCATGACTTCGCCTTCAGCGATAACGGCGGCGGCGGAAGAGAGAACGTCGAGGCAGGACAGCGAGCCCACCTCGACCATCATTTTGAAGGCTTGGCCGAGAAGATAATCGCCGACAAGCACGCTTGCTTCATTGCCCCATAGCATGCGCGCCGCGAGCTTGCCCCGCCGCATATCACTTTCGTCCACGACATCGTCATGAAGAAGCGTCGCGGTGTGCATGAATTCCACCGAGGCGGCGAGCTTGATATGGCCGGTCCCGGAATAGCCGCAAAGCCCGGCGGCCGCCAAAGTCAGCATGGGCCGCAAGCGTTTGCCGCCTGATGAAATCAAATGATTGGCGACTTCCGGGATCATGGAAACATCGGAAGCCGCGCGCGACAGGATCGTCTGATTGACTCGCTCCATGTCGGCGGCCACCAGCGCCAACAGCCCGTCAATGCCGGGTTCGTGCATTTTTTCTTCGATGGGGATGACAACGCCCACGCTTGAATTCTCCGATTGCCGGCGGCACCTGTGAGGACGCGACTTGATTAAGTCGCAGTTGGGCGTTTCGCAACCATGGATGAGAATCCCGCCGCTTGCTACGCGGCCGTTGTCTCACGCAATAGGCTGACTGGCAAACCCTAATGTATTGCTTTAATGCCCAGCATGGAACAAACGTCAAATCAAGTTCCAAGTGCGGTTTATTAAATGGGATTGATAAAAATTCAGGAATCGTCACGCGCGATTGCTGGTGCCTTTGGCAAAGATCATGCGGGCTCTTTGTGGCGGCCGGGCCGGTGGCTGCCGGAGCAAATTGGGTCGATGGCCAAAGCAGTCTTGCCGAAGATACGTCCCGGCCCGTGGAATTGGTGATTCGAAAAGGAAACGCTTAAATACGGTGGGTTGGAGCCCATCTTCTTTGGAGCATGATCCCAAGCGGTGCGGCGTTTTTGGATAAGATCATGCGCCCAATCCGAGCATGGTCCCGCGATAGCGGAAACCGGTATCGCGAAAACGATCATGACCAGGGCATGCTCATGAGCAGTGGGAGGAGCCGGTTTGATCGAACTTCTTCGCACCAACGACCTCGTCCTGATTTCAAGGGTTGAAGCCATCCTGGCTGACGCCGGCATCGCCGTTTTCCTCGCCGACCGGCATATGAGCGCGCTCGAAGGCTCCCTGTCCTTTCTGCCGCGCCGGGTGCTTGTCGCGTCCGATGCGGCGGAGCGGGCGCGCAAGGTTTTAGAGGACGCGGGTCTTGGGTTGGAATTGCGTGATGGCTGAGGCGCCGGCGGGCGATCCGCCCCGGCTTGTCACGGATGGATTTCTCGGCGGCCGGCTGCGGCTGTCCCAACCGGCCGTAGGCCACCGTTCGGGAACCGATGCCGTGTTGCTCGCGGCGGCGGCGCCGGGTGATTTTTCCGGCCTTGCCATTGACGCCGGTGGTGGCGTGGGTGCCGCTGGCTTGGCCTTGGCGATTATCCGTCCCGGTGTGCGCTTGGGCATTCTGGAGACTGACTCCTTCCTGGCCGGTTTGGCGCGCGCCAATCTCCTGCAAAATGGGCTGCCCGATCGCGGCTATGTCGCCGAAGCCGATCTTTTGGTTCCCGCCAGCCGCTGCGCCGCCGGGCTCCGCGATGAAAGCGCTGGCCTTGTGATCAGCAATCCGCCTTTTTTCGATCCAGGCCGGACCCGGCTTTCGCCGGACCCTCGCAAGCGGCGCGCGCATGTGATGTCTGCCGCGGGGCCTTCGGCGCTGGCGGCCTGGATCGCGGCGGCGATGGCCTTGGTTGCGCCTGGCGGCTTGCTGATCTTGATTCATCGCGCCGAGGCCTTGCCGGCGATCCTTGCGACGCTCGCGACGCGGGCTGGGGAGATCACGGTCCTGCCGGTTTATCCCTGGCCTGGCTCCAGAGCCGGGCGCGTTCTCGTGCGCGGGAAAAAAGGCAGCCGCGCGCCGCTCGCGATCGCGCCGCCGCTCGTTCTTCATGATGGGACAGGCTTCACTGCCGCCGCCGAGGCCATCCACCGTGGCGCTTCGTTGATTGATTGGTGAGGATCGGCCGCAAAGGCCTCTCCTCCTCCGTGACACCCCTCGGCTCCCAGCGCCGGGTTTCTCAGCAATAGCGGCGATGAAGGCAGAATTCCGGGCCCATTGCCGTTTTGGGCGATGTGGCAATCGAAGGCTTCATCCCTGCCGGGAGGGTGCCTCCGCCAGGACGAAGACACCCTGGTGTCGAACCAGGCCCCTGAACCTTACATCGTGTGATCGTGGTGGTGGTGGTGGTGATGATGCTCGTGGTGGTGGTGATGGTGGTGATGTGTCATCTTGTCGTGAGCTTTTAACGGCACGGCCTCCACGGCGGCGGGACCTTCCGTCATTTGCACCGCCGGGGCGGCTGCCATCGCGCCGGCGAGAGGCGCCGCTTGGATCAAACTCACGAAACCAAAAGAGGCGGCCAGAAACGCCGCCATCGCAACCCCGGATAGTATCGGTAAACGCATTGATAGTCTCCCTAAAAACTCATGCGAGGATGAAAGCTTCACCAGCTACTCATATTCATCACTGCGGGGTGGCCGCATCGCCGCAAACCATGATGGACATTTGCAAATCATTTGCGACACTCCGGCAACCCGCGCGCCGAAGATGCGCGTGAGGATCATCGGGGTCAAGCGCTCTTTCTACCAAACCAACAGTTATTTATAGAAAAGCCGGCCACAAGTGCCGGCTTTTCGATAGCGGTCTGCTTTACTGCACTATGTATTTACCAATAATACCGGTGCCAGTAATACCGGTGCCAATAATGGCGGCGCCAGGGATGCCAATAATAACGATGCCAGGGATGCCAATAATGCCACCTGTGCCAACGATGCCACCTGTGCCAACGATGCCAGTACCAATACGTCTTTTCGACGGAGGCTTCCGGCGCTGGCGTCGCGAGGGTGCGCAGGGCGGGCGCCCCGCTCAAAAGGCCCGCCGCCGGTGCCGCCTTGGCAGCCCCGGCCACGCCGCCACAAGCGAACAAGGCCGCGACCGCCACTATTCTCAAAAGCTTCATTTTTTCCCTCCTTTGGGTCAAAACTTCTTGAATCGTAAATTGCTGTCCGTTGCGAATTCCCTTATGTTTTTGTCAGATGGGAATATTTTTCTCTGACTCGCTTGGCAGCCTTGACAAGATAGGCGCTGAAACGCCATTGCCCAGACCTATGGGTGCAAAACACACGAAATATTCTGCGACTTGGCCATTCTGCGGTTCCCCCGCGCGGCGCCTGTTGCGCAAGGGCCAAAAGGATTAAGCATATTTCTCGTTCAAACTGGGCCAAACATGCAGAGTGAGATGAGCGCGGCGGTCAAAAAACTGTCCGGTTCGCCCGGTCCGGCGCGCGCCTTTCAGGATCTGATATTAACGCTCCAGATGTTCTGGGCCGGGCAAGGCTGCGTGATCCTGCAACCCTATGATTTGGAAATGGGGGCCGGCACCTTTCATCCGGCGACCGCGCTGCGGGCGCTCGGGCCCCGCCCCTGGAAGGCGGCCTATGTGCAACCCTCGCGCCGGCCCAAGGATGGGCGGTATGGCGACAATCCGAACAGGCTGCAGCATTTCTATCAGTTCCAAGTCATCCTGAAACCCTCGCCGCACGATCTTCAAGCGCTTTATTTGGCATCGCTCGAAACAATCGGCGTCGATCTTGGCGTCCACGATATTCGCTTCGTCGAGGATGATTGGGAGAGCCCCACGCTCGGCGCCTGGGGGCTTGGCTGGGAATGCTGGTGCGACGGCATGGAGGTCTCGCAGTTCACCTATTTCCAGCAGGTCGCGGGAATTGAATGCGCGCCCGTCTCCGGCGAATTGACCTATGGTCTCGAGCGGCTTGCGATGTATGTGCAAGGCCTCGACAATGTCTATGATTTGAATTTCAACGGCCGCGAAGGGCCGGAGAAGATCACTTATGGCGATGTCTTCAAACAGGCCGAGGAGGAATATTCACGCTACAATTTCGAAGCCGCGAATACGAGCGTCCTGTTCCGGCATTTCAAGGATGCCGAAGAAGCCTGCCGCGCTCTCTTGACATTGGGCGACAAAGGCACCAGCCAAAGGATGGTTCTGCCAGCCTATGATCAATGCATCAAGGCTTCGCATATTTTCAATCTGCTTGACGCACGCGGGGTTATTTCGGTCGCCGAGCGGCAAAGCTATATTCTCAGGGTGCGTGACCTCGCCAAGGCCTGCGGGGCGGCTTGGCTCAAGACGGAGACCGGCGGCGCTGAAGCTTAAAGAAACCCCTTGTGCAAATAGGCACCAAAGCGAGTTCTGAATGGATAGCCGCGAAAATCCTGTTCGCCAGTATCTTCTTGGGACAGATTTCTTTGCGGAATGACCGGCCCAACACGCAAAATTGATGACTTCCCGCCGGCATTTTGAGATTTAGCGGCAAGGAGGCCACAATCTGGTCTTACGAGTCATTGCGCAAGAGCATATTTCTGAAGTCGACGATAGTTATGAGAGAGTTATGAGAGGTGGCGATGAAGGAACTCGTGATCCCGGACGTCGAAGATGCCGAGGCGAATGTTTCCGACTATGTTGCGGTGCTTGCTCGCGTTTTAGCCTCATTGGCGATGGCCAATGGTCCTCTCACCATCCTTGAATACACGTGTTGCGTTAAGACGGTTAGCAAAATCGCCGAAAGCATCAAAGACCTCGGATCATCGACATCAGATGGTCCTGCTTTGCTTGCCGCGATCGTCATGCGTTCTTTGGCGTCCGGCAGATGCGATCTCGATGGGGCGCTTAGGGAACTCAAAGCTGCGTCTGCGTCCATGCCCGATGATGTTCGAAAGGCATCGCTGGAGATGACAGCGCCGATTCTAGCCCTTCAAGGGGATTTGGCCCACGATCTTTATGCGCGTGTCGCAAGGGCATTGAACACTCAAGTTGATCCGCGCGTCCTGTCCAATTTCGTGCCCCCGAGGGATCGCGGCTTCCTCAATATTCTCAAAGGATTCGTCAAGCAAAGAGACGAAAGGCTGGATAGCATCCTGGGTGTGGCCTTTGCCTACGGCCACACCCAACTGGTGGAAAAGATCTCAGACAAATTGGCCGAGGGAAGGCCGGAAGATATCGAAGAAGCACGCCAGCTGTGCCAGGGCCTGGTGCAACAGATCAGAGCCGACGCCGATGAACTCTTCAAGCAGCGGGAATCCTTAGTTTTACGGCGGGAACTCGTTACAAAGGTGTCTGACGCTATCTCTTCCACCGTCGAACAGGTAAAGCAACGTCTTCACGCTCTTGAACGGTCGGTCGAACTGCAAAAAAGAGAGTTCGCCGAAGAGATTGAGGATTTTATCGCGAACGCGATGAACGAGATCGCATTGGGCCTGCAAGATCGAGTTCGAGGCCGTGACTGGTCGAAAGAGAGCGTCTGGAAAACTTTTGCCAAGAATCAACATGGAAGAGCGCTCCAAGCACGCTACGACAAACTCAATCGGCGGCATGAACGGCGGATTGAACTGCTCGAAAAGGAGTTGATGCTTTTCCAAAGGGAATTATTGGCTTCGCGCCCTCGTTTGCTTCGAAGCATCGAGCAAAAGGAGTTTGTGGAACTCCTTCTGCCTCCGTCATCTAAATCGCGGTTCATGACCTCTATCGATCAAGCGGCAAGTTTTACGATCTTGGCAACGGGCTTGGCTGGTGCGGGATCGCTCGCGATGGTCGTTACGGGATTAGCAACTCTGACTGCACCCATAGCCGTTCCTGTGTCGGCTGCGATTATCACACCGATGGCCATCGCCTATCTTTTTAAGGCGTTTGTCAACCCGGAGGAGCGTAAGCAAAAAGTAATTCATAACAAGATGCAAGAAATTGAGGAAGGCGTCAGGAAAATGATGCTAGACATAAAAGAAAAGCACGCTTTAGCACTCGATGACTTCGTGAATGAGTTTTACAGCGCCGCCGAATGGTATCTCGTTCCGCTCGTCCACTCTTCTAGCAGAGCGCTTGATATTGTTAGGCTACAAGAGCGCTTGATTGAGCAGTCTATCGACAATACCATCGGCTCATTGGAATCTTTGAGGTTGGTGTGAACATTCAACGTGATGCGCGGTGCCAGCATCTCTGCCCGCAAGCAGGGCCGCGGGAAACGCCGAACCTGCGAAGCCGCGATTTGCGCGATTTGAAAGCCTGATCCGGACTTCTTCTAGCCGGTCAGGCTCTCGTCCGTTGAGCGAAACCTTAGCGGCGACGCCATCCATGGTGGTAGTAGCCAACACTGCGTCCGGTATGGATGCCGCCATAATAGCCATAATGGCGGTAATAGGGATGGCCATAGTAATGTGGACCACCATAATAGGCCGATGAGCCATAATAATAAGGATAGCCATAGTAACCGTAGTAGGGCCCGCCGGTTGCCGCGACCGCACCAAGGGTAAGCAAGCCGGCCGCCGTACCAGCGATCGCCGCGCCCGGGTTCCAGCCATAATATCCGCCATAATAGCGATAATAGACTTCCTCCATCCGCGGTTGGGATGGCGCAATAATCTTGCTGCTTGGCACAGTCATCGGCCCCGCAGAGGCGGTGGCGGTCAGCGCGAGCAAGATCGTGGCCGCGGCGGCGGAAATTTTTTTCGTATTCATGATAGTTCTCCTTAAAAAACTAACGAACAGTCTTCGAACGCCGCTGTGGCTCAGTTGTTCCATCACCACCCCTTCATTTGACTTGGGCACGCCTTCCCACGCCGCGCTTTCTTGCTCAGCCTGCGCAGCATTCTTAACAAGGTCACGGCACGCAAATCATCGCGCCGGACGAGCGAGCCCCTCCGCTGGAGCGGATCAGGATCCCGTTCGATGAGTGCCGCCTTCGCATGATCCCGCCCCATTTTGGCGGGATCATGCTTGGGTCCACCACAAAGCGCCCTCTTAACTCCGATCAATAGTAATAGTAGGGGTATCCATAGTAATAGGGCCAGCCGCCCGCCAGCGCAAAGGGAAGGGTGGCCAAGCCAAAAGCAGTGCCCGCAACGGCCGCGGCCGGATTCCAACCATAATAATATCTATGGTAGCGCCAGCCGTAACGATATCTGTGATGATACCAGCCATAGTGCCGCCCATAATGCCATCCCCGATGCCAGGCATAATGCCGATAGGGATGCCGGTAGACATAGCGGACCTGTTCAATTTGTGATGGTGGGTTGATGACGTTTGCGCTCGCCATGGTCATGGGAGCGGCTGAAGCCGTTCCGGCCAGCGCAAGCAAGGCAGCCGCCGAAACCATGGAGATTCGTTTTCCATCCATGACACACCTCCTGTGGAACTCCGCTAACGCCGGCCTGCGCCCTTCGTTCCGATCCTGCCGAAAATCGGTGATGGGGCGTGAATCGGGGACGCGGGATTTCTTCCTGGGCACGCTTGAGTCTATAGAAGGAGAATTTGCTCGCTCCTTCCCGTCGCCTACGGGCGGCCCATCCGGGCTCAAACGCCACCATGCCAGACCTTCTCCTTGAACTGTTTTCCGAGGAAATTCCCGCCCGCATGCAGGCCCAGGCGGCCGATGATCTCCGCCGGCTCGTCACCGAAGCCTTGCAGGCACGCGGCCTTTCTCACGATGGCGCCGCGAGCTTCGCCACGCCCCGGCGGCTTGCCTTGCACATTTGCGGTCTTCCAGCCCGCCAGCCGGACACGCGCGAGGAAAAGCGCGGCCCGCGCGTCGGGGCGCCCGATGCCGCCGTGCAAGGCTTCTTGAAAAGTGCTGGTCTTGCCTCGCTGGCCGAGGCCAAAATCCAAAGGGACCCCAAGAAAGGCGAGTTCTATATCGCCATTATCGAGCAAAAGGGCAGGAACACGCTCGATGTCCTGGCGGAGGTCTTGCCCGCTGTAATCAAAAGCTTTCCTTGGCCAAAATCCATGCGATGGGGCGCCGCCTCGGCACGGGCCGATGCCTTGCGCTGGGTGCGTCCGCTTCATGCGATCCTTGCCACATTCGGTCTGGAGACCGAAGACACCGAGGTGGTGCCTTTCGCCGTCGATGGCGTGCGCGCCGACAATTTCACCTTCGGCCACCGATTCATGGCGCCTGGCAAAATCAAGGTGCGCCGCTTCGACGATTACGCCCCGGCCCTCGAAAAAGCCAAAGTCGTGCTTGATCCCGCGCGGCGCCGCGATATCATTCTGCATGACGCGCGCGACCTCGCCTTGGCGCAGGGGCTTGAGCTTGTCGAGGATGAAGCTCTCCTCCATGAGGTGGCAGGACTCGTCGAGTGGCCGGTGGTGCTGACCGGCACATTCGAGGCGGCGTTTCTCGCGCTGCCTCCGGAAGTCGTACGCACAACGATCCGGGCCAACCAAAGATGTTTCGTGCTGAAGGAGCCATCCAGCGGGACGCTCCGCAACGCGTTTCTGCTCGTGGCCAATATCGAGGCGCGCGATGGCGGCGCCGCGATTGCCGCCGGCAACGGACGCGTCGTCAAGGCGCGGCTCGCCGACGCCAGGTTCTTCTTCGAGACCGACCTCAAAATCAAGCTCGAGGATCGCGTGGCGAAACTCGATTCCATCATTTTTCAGGAGAAGATCGGCAGCCAGGGCGAGCGGGTCAAGAGACTGGAACAGCTTGCCAGCGACATTGCGCCGCGAGTTGGCGCCGAAAGAGCGCTCGCCGCGCGGGCGGCGCGTCTCGCCAAGGCCGATCTCACCTCGGAGATGGTTGGTGAATTTCCAGAATTGCAAGGCGTGATGGGACGCTATTACGCGATCGCACAGGGCGAGGATTCAAACGTCGCGGAAGCGATCGCGGATCACTATAAGCCGCAAGGCCCAAGTGATCGCGTCCCGTCGGCGCCGGTCGCGATCAGCGTCGCGCTCGCTGACAAGCTTGATATGCTGACAGGCTTCTTCGCGATCGGCGAAAAGCCGACCGGCAGCAAGGATCCTTATGCGTTACGCCGCGCCGCCCTGGGTGTCATCGCGCTGATTCTCGAAAACAAGCTGCGTCTGCCGCTGCGTTCTCTTTTTGAAAAGGCTTTTGCGCAAGCTGCCTATTCGAAGGCGTGTTCCCCGGAGGAGCTCGTCACGCAATTGATGAGCTTTTTCAGCGAACGTCTCAAAGTCTATTTGCGCGAACGCGGCACGCGCTACGATCTCATCGATGCGGTGTTCGCTTTGGGAGAAGACGATCTCCTTTTGATTGTGTCGCGCGTCGCGGCGCTGCAGCGCTTTCTTGATACGGAAGAGGGGACGAATCTGCTCGCTGGTTATCGCCGCGCCACCAATATTCTGCGCGCCGAGGAGAAAAAAGACGGGGAGGGAGCCTTTGACGGCACCAGTGAGCCGGTCCTTTTCCAGGATCCAGCTGAAAAGCACCTATGGGAGAAGATGCAAGACGTCAGCGAGGCTACCCACCGTTGTTTGTCGCAAGCAGAGGAACGCATAGGCAGGCCTGAATACGCCGGAGAAACGCCCTTCGAGGCTGCGATGGAATTGCTGTCCTCGCTGCGGCCGCCGGTCGATCTGTTTTTTGAGAATGTGACAGTCAACGCCGAAGACCCGCGGCTGCGGCTCAATCGCCTGCGGCTTCTGAACGAATTGCGCAGTGCGATGCATCGCGTCGCCGATTTCTCGAAAATCGTAGGGTGACGTCACTCGCGCGGGTTAGCACCGATGCGCCTACCGGTTGCGCATTATCTTAGCCAAAAAGCTTGCTCAGAAATGCCGGCGCCTTTTTCGGAAGCTTGCTTGCCAGCACATCGGCTTTTTCGATGATAGGGGCTGTTTCGAGAAGGTCTGGCGCCCTTGCCATGAGCGCCGCGGCGACGCGCCCGGAGAGATGGGCTTGCCGGCCCGCTTCATCCGGGAAGGCATCAAAGATGGCGAAGGTCGACGGACCGAGGCGAAGGGCGAACCAAGCTATCGTCGCGGGTTCCTCCTCGACGATAGCAAGGCCACCCTTGAGAAACTCTTCGACTTCGGCCGCTTTGTCGGGCTTCGCTTCAAGCCGTACAAACAACGCAACATGGACCATGGTCTGTCTCCTCCGCTTTGGCGCTCCCCATATCAATCTTTGTCACCATGCAAAATAAGCAAGCCCTCAGCCTTGACCGGCCTAAGCTTGCGCGTCCCAATCGACCTTTGAACTCTTCGCGCCATTTTGAAGTGATCAGTTCTCGGTCAATGCCATAGCGAGAGTGTTTGCGCTGCTTTTGCCAGCGTCGCTAGGGATACGAACGGCTTCATGATCTTGGCTGTCCTGAGTCAAAAAAATGTTACTCGCCGCTGAGACTCTGCTAGCGAATGCCGCCCCGCGCAATCCGTGCCTGAAGCTGGTGGATAAGTAGATGATACTCATAACAAATTTGGATGAACCTATAACAACAAACGATTTCCTCTTGCCTCTCGCCGCAACTAGAATTTCTAATCGCCGCAAACCGAGGAAGCGTGCGCGGGAATGCCATGCCTCGCTTGGTGAGCGGACAGAGAACGAGAGAGGCAATAACATGAGCTTAGTAACTGGAACTGCGCGCACCAGCGCAGCCGCGGCTGTCGCAGCCGAGGAACGGCTTTTCGACGGGCGGCCACTGATTCTCGGTGTGCTCGCGATATGCACCTTCTATGTGGGCGTGCGTATCTATGAGCAGGTTTTTGGCTGGTATGCGGGACTCGATTCCTTCGCGCCAGAATTCACCACCTACTGGATGACCATCCTCTATATCGAGGAGCCGGTCGAACTGATCTCCTTCCTGGCCCTCGTCGGCTGGATGTGGAAGACCCGCGACAAGGACGTG
>DATJLX010000153.1:0-6875 GCA_035509135.1 Methylocella sp. | reverse complement strand
GTGTTTCTTTTTAGCAACGAGGGAGATGAAGTTCTAAGACAAATATCCACCACAGCAAACTATTTTTCCTTTCCAACAAAAAGCAACACTTTTGGGTATCGTCTCGGAAACCTTTGCTTGCTCGGACTTCCGTATGGTATTAATGTAGAAGATTTCAATCAAAGCTATTTAGAAATCGGAAATGTGACACTCTCTGAGCTTTATAAAAGAATTGAGATGACCTCTGGCCAGTTACGCGAAGATCTTGCCAAACGTTTCTCGTATTTTGATTGCACGGATTGTGTTGAGGACGGCAGGGCCGTACTGACGCTGGCAAAGCGGGGGCATAGATTGGGACCATTTGATCATTTTTGGCTTCTACTTCGTTATATTTACAACCCAAGAAAATATGATGTTCACGGGGGGTATTTTCGATCCCCCTTCTTGAGTAACCTAATCTATCGTCTGGTATGTATCGGATATAAAGATACCGTTAAAGCCTATGCCGCTGAAGGCCATGCTCTGGACAAGCAATGCCAAGACCACCAAGTCAGGGTATTGCTAAAATCGTGATCATCCATGCCGCACTCGTCTCACCTGCGTCTCGGCGTCAATGTCGATCATGTCGCGACCTTGCGCAACGCGCGGGGCGGCGCCTTCCCCGATCCGGTGCGCGCCGCCCTCCTCGCCATCGAGGCGGGCGCCGATGGCATTACCGCGCATTTGCGCGAGGACCGGCGCCATATTCGCGACGAGGACATGGCACGGCTTCGGCGGGAGATTTCGAAGCCGCTCAACTTCGAGATGGCGGCGACCGACGATATGGTGGCGATCGCCCTCGAAACACGGCCGCACGCCTGTTGCCTTGTCCCGGAAAAACGCAGCGAACGCACCACCGAAGGCGGCCTCGACGTCATCGGCGGCCACGACCATTTGCGCATCATCACGGCCGAACTCGGCAAGGCCGGCGTCCGCGTCTCCTTGTTCATCGAGCCGTCGTTGGAGGCCGTGCAGGCCTCGCGCTCGATCGGGGCACCGGTGATCGAATTGCATACCGGCGCCTGGTGCGACGCGCTCACGCATCACCAAAGCGAGCGCGCCACGCGGGAATTCGCCCGCCTCAAGGCGGCGGCGGCGCTGGCCAGCAGCCAGGGGCTCGAATGTCATGCGGGCCATGGGCTCGATTTTGCCACGGCCAAGACCGTCGCGGGCTTGCCGCAAATCGTCGAGCTCAATATCGGCCATTTCCTGATCGGCGAGGCGGTCTTCATCGGCCTGAATGCGGCGATCGGCAAGATGCGGGCGGCGATGGACGAGGGGCGGCAAACGATAACTGTTTCAAATTGAAACGATCATGGACTCTCTCCGTGTGCTGTGCAACATGATCTCATCCGAATAGACTTCTGCGGGCCAAGCTCTAGCCGCTGGGAGGTGAAAGCGGCCAAGAGTTTTCGTGAGAGCGGCTTCCAATGATTTGGCGCGACCGGCCAGGGTTCCGCGCCGGCCTCAGTGCGGGAGGGCAATCCCATGATGGAGGTGCGGAAAGACGACGACGTCTACCGGCTGATGGTGGAAAGCATCCTGGACTGCGCCATTTTCATGTTGGATGTGGACGGGCGTGTGTTCAGTTGGAACGCTGGTGCAGAGAAAATCACTGGCTACCTCGTCACGGAGATCATAGGCCGGCATTTCTCTGTGTTTTACCCTCGCGAAAACGCACAGAGCGGAAAGCCCGAGCGGGATCTGCTGGCCGCCGCCACGAATAAACGGTTCGAAGAAGTAGGCTGGCGGATCCGCAAGGATGGGGCGCGCTTCTGGGCGGACGTTGTCATCACTGCCATGCGGAAAGGGACGGGGCAGCTCGTTGGCTTCGTAATCTTGACCCGGGATCTTACGGAGCAGAAGCGTACGGCAGACGAGCTCCGGCGTAGCCAGGAGCGGTTTCAACATGCTGTCGAGTCGGCCCCGAATGCGATGTTGATGGTGAGCCGGGGGGGCCGGATCGAAATGGCGAACCTCCAGGCGGAGTGGGTTTTCGGCTATTCGCGCGATGAACTTCTAGGACGGCCAATCGAAATGCTCATTCCGGCGCACCTGCGCGAGCATCATCGTGAAGATCGAATGTCGTATTTCGCGCACCCGAGACCGCGGCCGATGGGTGCCGGGCGGGATTTATACGCCCTCACAAAGGATGGTGTCGAGTTTCCGGTGGAGATCGGCCTTAATCCGATCGAGACGGATGAAGGCACGATGGTGCTTGCCTCGATCGTCGACCTCACGGACCGGAAACAAAGGGAAAAAGCGCTCCTGCAAAGTGAAGAGCGCTTCCGGCGCGCGGTGGAAGCAGCCCCTTATGCGCTGGTGATGGTCGGCCGGAGGGGCAGGATAGAGATGGTCAACCTCCAGGCCGAACAGCTTTTCGGCTACGCCCGCGAGGAGCTTCTTGGGCAATCCATCGAAATGCTCGTTCCGGAGCGGTTCCGGTCGCAACATCCAGCGCTTCGGGGGTCCTTCTTTGCCGATCCGCGGCCGCGGCCCATGGGCGCGGGACGCGATCTCTATGGTCTCCGGAAGGACGGGAGCGAGTTTCCGGTGGAGATTGGCCTCAATCCGGTCGAGACAGAGGAGGGCCCTTTGGTCCTTGCTTCGATCATCGATATCACCATTCGCAAACAGAAGGAGGACCAGATCAAAACGGCGCTCAAAGAAAACGGAACGTCTTCCTCGGCACGATCCACCATCGGGTGAAGAGCCATCAGGAGATTGTGACCTGTATTCTTCACCTGCCCTTCACAAGCGTCCAGGATCCGGCCCGCGTCCGCGACGTTTCTGGATTTCAAGAGTCGCTCCCAGGCGCTTCACTCTCACACCGCCAGGGTTGCCCATTCGCGGGCCCTCAGCGAGATGCTCTACCCTGATCCAAATGGCACGGCATCCATGATCATCGGCTTTGGTAACGACCTTTGCGATATCCGGCGCATCGAGGATTCGCTCGCGCGGTTCGGCGAGCGTTTCGTCTTGCGCTGCTTCACCGAGACAGAGCGTCAGAAATCGGATGCCCGCGCCGGCCGGGCCGCCTCTTACGCGAAACGCTTCGCCGCCAAGGAAGCCTGCGCCAAAGCGCTCGGCACTGGGTTTCGGGCGGGCGTTGCCTTCCGCGATATGGGCGTCGTCAATCTGCCGTCCGGCAAGCCGACATTAAGCCTGACCGGCGGGGCGGCGGCGCGGCTCGAAGCCCTGACCCCGCCCGGCCATGAGGTTTTTATCCACCTCACGCTGACGGATGAATATCCCTTGGCCCAGGCGCAGGTGATCATCGAAGCGGTCGCCATCGCGGCCTCAAACCCAGCCTCGAACCCATGAGCGGATCGGCGCGCGCGAGACCGGAACCACCGCAAACCTTTCTTTTTACAGGGAAAAGCCCACACCCCGCCGGACGGCAATGAGCCCTTATGGCCAAGGAACAAAGCGCGGCCTGCCCTATACCGGCGTTCGCCGCCATGATAAGGAGCGGCTCTTGGCGCGAACGGCGCCGGCGGGAGCGGTTTCACGGCCGCTCCTCTTCAAAAAGTGAAAACGTTTTGGAAGCGGAACCGCTACCCCGCCGCGCCGGAACATGCTTTAGACGGGAAAGAAGTGTTTTGTTGGAAAGAAAGAATGTGATGAGAGAGCCAGCACGCGCCGATCAGAAAGGCACCGGGATGAAACAAAGCGCCAAGGAAGGCGGCAAGGGCGACACCTTGAAGGTCATCGTCCAGGCACTGCTGATCGCCCTCGTCGTGCGCACCTTTTTGTTTCAGCCGTTCAATATTCCATCTGGATCGATGATTCCGACCTTGCTGATCGGCGATTATCTGTTCGTGTCCAAATATTCCTATGGCTATTCCGACCATTCGATTCCGTTCAGCCCTCACTTGTTTTCCGGCCGCATATTCGCCTCGCCGCCAAAGCGCGGCGATGTCGTTGTCTTCAAGCTGCCGCGGGATGGGCAAACGGACTACATCAAGCGGGTGATCGGTCTGCCCGGCGACACAATTCAAATGAAGGACGGCCGGCTCTATATCAATGACGAGATGGTGCCGCGTGAACCCATTGCCAAGGTCCACACGCAGGACTTCTATGGCCAGGAAACCGACGTGCCGACCTATCAGGAAATCCTGCCAGGCGGGGTCAAGCACACCATCATCCAGATTCAGGGTGACAACGGGTTCAACGGCAATACCCCTGTGTTCGAAGTCCCGCCGGACCATTATTTCATGATGGGCGACAACCGGGACAATTCCACCGACAGCCGGGTTCCGCCCGATCAGGGGGGCGTCGGTTATGTCCCTTTTGAAAATCTCGTGGGCCGCGCCGAAGTGATTTTCTTCTCGGTTGGCAAGGGCGAGCCAGCCTGGGCATTCTGGGAATGGCCCTGGACGGTGCGCTGGAATAGAATATTCAAAACCGTGAAATAGGATGGCGCGGCAAGACCAGGATCTGAAAGCGCTCGAGGCGCGGCTTGGACATGTTTTCACCGACGGCAGACTGATCGCGGCGGCCCTCACTCATGTCAGCGCGGCAGCCGGCCACAAACGGGAAACCTACCAAAGACTCGAATTCCTCGGCGACCGGGTCTTGGGCCTCGCCATTTCCGAAATGTTATACGAGGCGTTCCCCCAGGCGGATGAGGGAGAGCTCTCGCGCCGCCTTGCCGCCCTTGTGCGGAAGGAGAGCTGCGCCGAGGCCGCCGCCGCATGGGGCGTCCTGCCCCACATCAGGCTGGGCGATAGCGAAAAGCAGGCCGGCGGCGCCAACATGGCCATTCTAGGCGATGTCTGCGAAGCGATTATTGGTGCGGTTTTCCTCGACGCGGGATATGGCGCGGCCAAGACGGTCGTCGCCGCCGCTTTCGGCGCCAGGATGCATGCGCCGGGGCATCCGCTACGCGATCCGAAGACATTGCTGCAGGAGTGGGCGCAAGCGCGCGGCCTGCCAGCGCCCTTCTATCACGAGACGGCGCGATCCGGTCCTGACCATGCGCCGGAATTCACGGTTTCCGTCGAAGTCGCGGGCTTCCCGCAAGCCGAGGCGACAGGCTTGGCGAAACGCCTCGCCGAGCAAGCGGCGGCGGCGGCCTTCATCACCCGCGAGGGCATCGGCCAAGGCGACCGAAAGGGCGCCGCGTGAACAGCCAGCCTTGTGCTGCAACAAGCTGCGGGTTTGCCGCTCTCATCGGCGCCCCGAATGCTGGCAAATCGACGCTGATCAATCGACTCGTGGGCACCAAAGTCTCGATCGTCTCCCGCAAGGTGCAGACGACGCGGAGCACGGTCCGCGGCATTGCCATCGAAGGCGCGGCGCAAATCATCTTCGTTGATACGCCGGGCATTTTCGCGCCAAAACGCAGGCTCGACCGGGCCATGGTGGGCGCTGCCTGGGACAGCGCCGGCGACGCCGATGTCGCCGCCCTGCTCGTTGATGCCCATAAGGGCATGGACGCCGAGACCGAGGCCATTCTCGGCCGACTGCCGCGGCTCGCCGCCACGAAGATCCTTGTGCTCAACAAGATCGATACAGTGGAACCGCCAAAACTTCTCGAAGGCGCCGCCAAGCTCAACGGCATGCTTCCCTTCGCGCAAACCTTCATGATCTCGGCGTTGCGCGGTCACGGCGTTGAAAAGCTGAGGCAGGAGTTGGGCAGACTGATGCCGCAAGGCCCGTGGCTCTATCCGGAAGATCAGGTCTCGGACATGCCCTTGCGCCTGCTCGCCGCCGAGATCACGCGGGAGAAAATCTTCGAGCGCCTGCATGACGAGCTTCCCTATGCCTCGACGGTCGAAACCGAGCTTTGGAAAGACATGAAGGATGGATCAGTGCGGATCGAGCAGACGATCTATGTGATGCGGGAAGGCCACAAGAAGATCGTGATCGGCGAAGGTGGCCGGACGATCAAGGCGATCGGATCCGCGGCACGCAAGGAGATCATCGAGGCGGCCGGCCAAAAGGTGCATCTTTTTTTGTTTGTGAAAGTGCGGGAGAACTGGGGCGACGATCCCGAACGCTACCGGGGGATGGGACTGGATTTCCCCAAAGGGTGATGCGGGGCTGTGGGTTGAGTTCAACTTCGGCTTGTGACCCACCTCGGACATGCTACCGCGGCTGTCCTGCCGATAATGCACACTTTGTTTTGCAGCTGATTTCCGCACGGAGAAACCACGGTGGTTTCAAACTGGTAACTTTCAAGCCAAATTTTTTGAGATTTGCACGGATAAATTGTTAGGCGCGAGGGCGAGTGTTGCGGGGTACAGGACTACAACCTTCTTGTATAATGCGCTTCGAGTCGCTTAGCCATTAGAGGACAATGTGATGCGCGGTGAAATTTGGGACCGTCCAAAAGGACAGTATCTCGCATATATCTCGGACAAAGACGAACTGATAAGCACTAAAACCGGCGCAACGATTGGCTTTTGCAAAGACGGCACTCTCTACGACACGGACAAGAACGTTATTGGCGTCCTCACTCCAATCAGCTCCACCCAATCAAGCGTTCGAAGGGGGCTACAAAGCCTCAAGAAATTGGCTGGCTGGACTTGATACGGGCAGTTCGCCTGTGCCGCTCTCAATCCATAGAATCCGGCTTACAGCTAAGCTCGTCTCGCTCCTTAAACGAGAACGCAGCAAAATTATCACGGGGGAGGCGATACTCAGCGTCGCCAAATGAAAACCAGCCGACTAAAGCGCCCCACGCTTCGGCCATGAAATGGGGCCTCCCGTCAGTGCCCTTCAATAATCTTCGCTAGCTGCGGCGCTGTGTCCTTGCACCATTTCGAAGCGCCAAGCTTTTCGACCTTTTTTAAAATTTCTGACGCGAAGAATACAATATTGGAGTAATCCTCTTTATCATTTACATCGAC
>DATJLX010000152.1:0-3279 GCA_035509135.1 Methylocella sp. | reverse complement strand
CTGCGCGATGTAATCGTACTGAGAGGTGGACATCAGGCTGAGGCAAGTCCCCAGCATAGCAGCCATACTGAGGATGCCAACAGCGAGGATGAAGAGAGCAATAAGGGTCTCGATCAGGGTGAATCCCGTATCAAGGGCTCGCTTTGTTTCGTTTCTCATGTCATCACTCGCAAACATCATTGTTGGAACCATCCGGCTTGATTGGCACCACTCCAGCTCTTAATGCGCCCCGTGCTGCCAAGAATTGTGATTGCTCGCGCCGTATTCGGCATACCGGGAATTCCGATAAAGATCGATCCGTTGATAGGCGTACCAACAACGTCTGTGAAGGTGCCGTCGCTTTGAAACTTGAGGATCGTGCCGGTCGCATACGCAGTATTGTTGAAATCAAGCGCGCTTGAGTCACCGAACGCGTCCGGAGTATCCGGCAAATTGCCAAATGTAGTGAACTTGACGGTAGATTCGATTGGCAGTGTAAGAAATGGGGTATTGTCGAGCGATTCCACTTGGTTGGCCACGGTATACAGGTTCAGCACCACTTGCGGATTCCCAAATGCATCATTTGAGAATGAAACGGCGACCGTGCGACGCTGGCTTATCGCATATTCGCGTGCCTGCCGCAGCGCCTCCTTTACCTGTTGTGTTGCTGCATTTGCCTTGTATTGCTGCCAAGTAGGCTGCAAAGCAATGATCGCCATCGCCGACACGATGAAGATAATGGCGACAACCAAAATCATCTCAATGAGCGAAAAGCCATTCTGATCTTGGCGCCTGCTCCCTGACTGCAAGGAGTCTGCCTGCAGGTTCTCCACTGTCACACCCTTTTCTCGCCCTCCACGCACCCGGGCGAGCGCAAGATTCACGGCATGCAGGTGCATTTCTTAGGCCAATGGTGCTTTGCTCCTAAACATTTCAAAATGTGAAGATTAGGATGGGCTGAAGGAGGGGATTTAGGCCGCTTTGCGAGGGACGGAGTAAAAGTGTAACCGAACCGGTTGCAGTGTACTGTACAACGCTAGGACCTTACTCGGTCGCCGAGTGGCGCGCAAGAGCTCAAGTTTGAACTCGCGGCAACTACTTTAAAGGAATCATTCGCGGCTGCGGAGTTTTGACAACAGGCGCAGGATTTCCAGATACAGCCAAATCAGGGTGACCATCAGGCCGAATGCACCGTACCACTCCATATACTTCGGCGCGCTCTCACGAACTCCCGCCGCGATGAAATCAAAGTCTAAGACCAGATTCAGCGAAGCAATGATCACTACGAACACGCTAAAAGCAATGCCGATCGCCCCGCCTCCATTGACAGCCGCAAAACGCACTCCGAAAAAGCCGAGAATAAGCTCGATCACATAGAAAAGGAAAATGGCTCCCGTTGCGGCCACTACCCCGAGCCGGAATTTCTCCGTCACTTTGATCAGGCCGGATGTGTAGGCAAACAGAAGGACAACCAACGTACCGAACGTCAGGCTGACAGCCTGAATTGCGATGCCGTGGTAACGTGACTCGAGCATCGCCGAAATGGATCCAAGAACCAATCCCTCAAGTAGCGCGTAGATGGGCGCCGTGACGGGCGACCATGTCTTCTTGAAAATCGTTGCGAAGGCAAAGATCAGCCCGCCGATCAAGCCAATCAGCACCAGCGGAGCAACCGCGGCAGGAGAATCCGATTGAAAATAGAGCCGCCAGGTCCAGACCGATGTGGCGGCGGTCAAAATCAACAATAGGCCCGTCTTGTTGACAGTCCCCTGCAAGGTCATCGCCTCGCCGGCGATGGCCCGCTCGTTTCGGAAGGCGCTTTCATTCAGGGCGGGATTCGACGTCCTCATCAGTTGTGCCATCTCACGCTCTCCTTGAGCATTGCCATACGAGTTGCAGGTTCAATCCGCGCAAAACCACAGTATAGCGCGAAAGGAAGTTCGACGGAGTGCGGGAATCCTTGCGGGGAGTGGACGACGCCCGGTATGCTGCGTTTGCCCGTTGTTTGCGGATGAGGGAGCAACACTCATGGTTGGGAGAGAGCATCTTACGGAATTTGCCACCGGTTCGCACTGGCTCGCGGCTTTCTTTCCTGTCGACCCGAAAGATTGGACACCGAAGCCCATTTACGACTCGTTGAATGGAGGCCTGAGGTGGTTTCTGGGTTGGCCTCTGTTTCGGCTTGGGAATATCACCGTCACTCCCATCTTTCTGATCAAGTGCGCGATTTTTCTCGCGGCACTGAGCCTCTTCACAAGACTAAGCAAGACATTTCTCGCACGCCGCGTGCTGGCAAGAACAAAAATCGAGCGCGGTCATCAATATGCGATCGTCCGCACGTTCGGATATTTCATTTTTACGCTAGGGCTTATCATCGGGCTCGATTCCACAGGACTCAATTTGCGCAGCTTGCTGGTTGTCGGCGGCGCGCTGGGCGTGGGCGTCGGATTCGGCTTGCAGAACGTAGTGGCGAATTTTGTAGCTGGTCTTGTGATCCTATTTGAGCAGCCTGTGAAACTGGGGGACTTCATCGACGTCGGCGGCACTGTCGGCGAAGTAATCAAGATCGGCGCGCGGGGTACGTGGGTGCGGACCTTCGACAACGAAGTCATCATCGTGCCCAATTCGGAGTTCATCAACAACCGCGTGACGAACTGGACGGCAAACGACCGCACGATTCGTTTTTCAATTCCCGTCGGCGTGGCCTATGACTCGGATCTGAAGAAAGTACGGATGCTGCTTGAGGATATTGCCAAAAGACATCCTGAATCCTTGCCCAATCCGCCGCCAACAGCGGTTGTCAGAACGTTCGGAGACAGTTCCGTGAATTTTCTCCTTCGGGTTTCCAGCGCCACCGCCGTCGGCCATCCTTGGCTCTTTCAGAGTGACTTGATGATGGAAATCGCGCGCGTGTTCAACGAGGAAAAAATCGAGATTCCCTTCCCCCAGCGCGATATCCATGTCCGATCCGTTGGCGGGCCTTTGCCCATCGTCGAGCAGAAAGCGCCGGAGGCGAAGAAGGTCTAAGGGCCCAAGCGACTTGTCCGCTTCATGCCGCAGATCGCTTTTAGTTCCTACAACGAATAGGATCGGAACTCGCGCGTGCGAATCTTCCGGGCCCTATTGGGTGCGCACCGCCTGGAATGTTCCTTCACCCTTTGGCGCGTGAAATGTCCCATGCATCTTGTCCCCGTCAACCATACCGTGGAAGCCAAGCGGGTGGCGCAATTTGACGCGGATAAATACATGCTTTCCATGAACGGTGCCTTCGACCCCTCCAGAAGCCATGGGGCCTTTGAA
>DATJLX010000151.1:0-26084 GCA_035509135.1 Methylocella sp. | reverse complement strand
GATCCTCTCCAACGGAGAGGATCTTCGCGTCTGGCAAAAATGCTCCAGCGTCGCGGCCGAGCTGCAAAACAAAAACCTAGTTTCCTTTCCCAATGAGTTCGGCATGGTTTATGTTTTTGAGCCCGATATTTTCGATTTGCTTTCCACCAACAACTCAGGCTGCCGCTTGAATTTGAAAAACCGGAAGTTCGTTGCCGTCAACCAATCCTGCGAGTCGGTGCATCAGGCCTTGCCCCGCGAATAAATTCTGCGGCAATCGGGCGCCTCGCCCGCCGACTGACGAGCCGGCGATGGCCGGCCAACTTGGCCGCCCCACTTGGAACCGGCAGCGGCATGAACTAGATAATGAGCCGACCCAATGGCGAATCTCTCTCATTGCGCAGGAGACGAAGATGGCTGACGAGCACCCAACCGAGACTTCCGGCGCTGTGCCTCAATCGGCGGCCACCGCTGTAGCGGTCTCGCCCAAGGACCCGCGCAACGCGATCATCGACGCGCTCATGGAGCTTGCCGGGGAGCGCAGCTGGGAAGACATCACGATCTCCGATGTCGCCTCCCGGGCAAATGTCTCGCTTGCCGCCTTTCGCGACTATTATCCCTCGAAGGGGGCGGTGCTTGCGGGCTTGTCGCGGCGGATTGATCACATTGTTCTCGAATCGGCCAGTAGCGAGGATATGATCGGTGAGCCTCCCAAGGAGCGTTTGTTCGATGTTTTGATGCGCCGCCTCGACGCGCTGGCACCCTATAAGCTTGGTCTTGAGGCTGTTTACGATTGGGCGCGGCGCGATCCGCTGGCGGTGACGGCGCTCAACCGTGTGGTGCTCAATTCGATGCGATTCATGCTGGAAGCCGCGGGGATCGAGGCTGAAGGTCCGGTCGGCACCATCAAGCTGCAAGGCCTTGCCCTTGCCTGGGTCCGAGTGCTTCGCGTCTGGTTTTTGGATGAGGATCCTGGCCTCGCGTCAACCATGGCGGCTCTCGACCGCGAATTGACAAGGGGGAGCGGTTTTGTCGCGCGCGCCGAGGATCTGAACCGGCTTGTCTCGCCGTTGTTTTCGATGGCGCGCTCCATCTTCGAGCGCGGAACCCGGCGCGGCTCCACCCGCCGTGCAACCCATGCCGAAAGCAAGGATGAGCGGACCGCCTCTTGAAGCCGCTCAGGGCGCCGGCTCTTGACCCTCTCGCGGCGCCAGTTCTTCGTGCCGAGACCATTCCCGCGGCGTCAATTCGATGAGCACGGGGCCGGCGCGTTCGCCCTTGCCTCGCTCATGCTTGCCAAACTTAAGTTGATCGGCCGCCCACAACCGGAACGAGGGCGCCGCGAGAGCCAAACCCAGCAAATCCGAAACAAACCCGGGCAGGATCAGCAACACGCCCCCGAGCCCGGCCAAGGCGCCGTCGAACACCGCTTCCCGCGATAAGACTTTATCCTCCTTTGAGCGCGCCATCATCGCTTTGCGCAGCCGCAGTGCGGCAGATAGTCCCACGCGGCGCAAAGTGGCAAGACCGGCAAGGCTCGTGAGAACGCAAGCGATAATGGCGCCGGAAAAGCCGATCCAATGAACGACGGCGGCGAAGGTCGCGAGTTCGGCGGCGAGCCACAGCGACAGATACAAAACGAAAAGAACAGGCAGACGGACGATTTGTTGACGCATTAAAGTGCCATCCAATCGAAGGCGAAGCATTAAGGCCCCCGTCAAGTCTGGACTTAAGCTTTTTGCTCACCAAATAGATATCATGATAAAAGCGCAATCAAGGCCAACTTGCTCCAGTTGAGGCATCAGGCACTCCGATGCAAGATTCATTCGATATGACGACGATCATTTTCGCGCTACTCGCGGCTTTCGTGGTATGGAAGCTGCGTTCGGTTCTCGGCACTCGCAATGGCGCCGAGAAACCACCGAGCAATCCTTTTGCGAGGCGGGCGCCCGGCGGCCTAGGACCGCGGGCCGGAGATCCCGCCCGCGATTCGGTCAATCGCGTGATCCCCCTGCCGGGAGCGGCCGACCCCCTGGTGGCGGCGGCGCCCGACAAGGCCGACCGATGGAAACCCTATGCCGAACCCGGCTCAACTGCATGGGCGGGACTCGATTCCATCGCCGCCGCCGATCCAAGCTTTGACATCAAGGCTTTCATCGAAGGCGCCAAATCCGCCTATGAGATGATTATCACCGCCTTCGCCGAGGGCAATCGTGACGTGCTGCGCCATCTCCTCATCCCGGCCGTATTCGAGAGTTTCGCCGCGGCCCTCGCCGATCGCGAAAAGCGCGGCGAAAAGATCACGACGACCTTTGTATCGATCGACAAGGTGATGATCGAGGCGGCCGCGCTGCGCGGCAAGACCGCCGATCTCAAGCTCCATTTCACCAGCCAGATGATCACCGCGACACGCGATCAATCAGGCAAGGTGGTCGATGGAAATCCCGATCGAGTCGTTCAGGTCGACGACATCTGGACCTTCATCCGGGATACCGATTCCCGCGATCCGAACTGGAAACTCGCGGCGACTGAAACCGCCTCTTGATGGGCGGCATGGAAGGCTTCGCCGCTCGGCGGCGGCGCGGACGGAGGGGCCGTTCAGCTGATGGCGATGAGCGCCCCCCTTTCGTGCCGGCCGCGGCACCCGCCGAGCAAGACCAGCGTGGCGTCTTGCTGATCCCCCTCTCTTTCAAGGATCTCGCGGGGTTCGGCGAGGATGATCACGAGGAGGCTTTCCGGGTTTTTGCGCGATCCTGCTCTGCTATCGCGGCCAATGCCCCGCCGCTGCGCAAGGGGGTTGCCGCCGCGGCCGCGCTCGAAGCGATCGCCCATGCGGCGCTTGACGAAAAGTGCCTGGACGCCACGCAAGCCAGGCAGTTTTTCGAAACCCATTTCCGGCCTTTCCGCATCTTGGAAAAAAACGCGGCTTTCCTTACCGGCTATTATGAGCCGATCGTCGATGGATCGCTGACCGCCTCCCGCGATTTCACCGCGCCGGTCCTCGCCCGCCCCGACAATCTCGACCTTATCGCGCCCTACCCCGACCGGGCCGCGATCGAGGCTGGCGCCCTTGCGGGCCATGCCGCGCCCGTCGTCTGGCTGCGCGACCGTGTCGAGGTGTTTCTTGTCCAGGTGCAAGGCTCGGCGCGGCTCCGGCTCGCGAATGGCAAGATGGCGCGGCTTGTCTATGCCGGGCGCAATGGCCGTTCCTACACCTCGATTGGGCGGATTCTCATCGAGAGCGGGGACATTGCCGAAGCGGATATGTCGCTCGCCGTCCTGAAGCACTGGCTCCGCGCGCACGGCCAAAATCCGGGCGATGCAGGCTTGACCCTGATGCAGCGCAACCCATCCTATGTTTTTTTCACCCTTGAGGAAGACGCCGATCCGGCCGGGGGACCGGTTGGCGGGCAAGGGATTGGCCTTAGCGCCTTGCGGTCAATTGCCATCGACCGCGCGATCTGGTCCTATGGGCTGCCGTTCTGGATCGCCGCCGAACTTCCCTGGCAGGGCCCTTGCGTTTCACGGTTCCGGCGCCTGATGATCGCACAAGACACGGGCTCGGCGATCACCGGTCCAGCCCGCGCCGATGTTTTCTTTGGCTCCGGGGATGACGCAGGCGCCCAGGCGGGCGATATTCGGCATGCGGGCGATATGGTTGTTTTTCTGCCTGCCGGGAAGGGCCAGACCGGTGAATAAGGACGTCTCCTCTTCCAGCAAGTCCCGGCTCCGGCGGCTGAGCGCGGAGGAGATCGCGCTTTGGCTCAACGTGACCCAGAGCGTCGCGCGCCGCCCTGGCTCTCATCTACCACAGCCCGCCGAAGCGGAGCCCACCCCACGGATCGAGCCGCCCGACGGTGGCCCAAAGAGGGGAGCCAAGAGGGAGGGCCCGCCTTCCAGCGACGAACGCGTGAGCGCACCGCCTCCCCCGCTTGTCCCGCTTGAGCGGCGGCTGCGTCTCAAACTGGCGCGCGGCCGCGCCGCGCCGGAGGCCGTGATCGACCTCCACGGCATGCGCCGGCAGGAGGCTTTTGCCGCCCTGCGGGAGTTCCTGACGGCGGCGCAGCGCGAAGGCGCGCGGCTCGTCCTGGTTGTGACCGGCAAGGGGGAACGCAACGCATCCGGGGAAGGGAGCACGCCCGGTATTTTGCGCCAAAGCGTGCCAAACTGGCTGCGCCAGCCCCTCTATCATTCAATCATCGCAGGTTTCGAGGAAGCGCAGCGCCCGCATGGCGGCGCCGGGGCATTCTATGTCCGGCTGCGGCGGCGGGATCGCCGCCTCCGCGAGAAAGGCACGCCGTGAACGCCCAAACATGTGACTGGAACCAGATCCAGGCGCCTTCGATCGCCGACCTTGACGGCATGGCACAGGCCGCTTTTGCCGCCCTGCCCGAGGC
This sequence comes from Methylocella sp., assembly GCA_035509135.1. Lineage (GTDB taxonomy): Bacteria > Pseudomonadota > Alphaproteobacteria > Rhizobiales > Beijerinckiaceae > Methylocapsa. The sequence continues at coordinate 21,708 of DATJLX010000151.1, read as the reverse complement.
CTTCCGTCGCCTCTGCGACGGCGTGGTGATCCGGGTCGAGGATTTTCCCGATGACGAAACGCTGGACGAAATGAACTGCGAGAGCGAATTCGACCTCTTGGGGCTATTTCGCGGCCGTGGCCGTGCCCAATCCGAGGCGACCCCGATGACCGGGCAATTTCCCAATATGATCTGGCTTTATCGCCGCCCAATCCTCGATTTCTGGGCGGAACATGAGGAGACGCTCGGCGCCATCGTCACCCATGTCCTAGTCCATGAAATCGGCCATCATTTCGGACTTTCCGACGACGATATGCAGGCCATAGAGCAGGCCGGATAGCGGCTAGGCTAGCGCATGATCCCAGAAACTTGCAGATTTTTCGGACAAGATCATACGATTAAACAATGAAATAGAGATCATGAGCGATTTCTCTTAAAGCGATCATGGTCTAGAGAAATGGACATGCTTGATGACGCGCTTGCCGCCGCAAGCCAGATTTTGACGCCGCCGTTTCGCGCCGTGCTTTGGAAAACACTGGCACTGACGCTTGCTTTGCTTGGCCTCGTGTGGATCGTGCTCCACAAGCTCCTCGTCGCCGGCATCGCGCTTCTCCTTGCTTGGGCCCATTATTGGGTCGCTTCCTGGGCCACGGCGGCCTTATCGCTGATCGGTGGACTGGGACTTGTCGCCGGCCTTGCCTTTCTGGTGACGCCAGTGTCCTTTGTCGTCGCTGGTTTTTTCTTCGACGAGCTGGCGGAAGCCGTCGAGAGCACCCTTGCTCCTGACGAAGCGCCGGGCCAGGCCCTTGCGCTGAGCGATTCGATCTGGCTGTCGGTCAAATTTGCCGCGCTGGCGCTTGCCATAAATTTTGTTGCGCTTTTGCTGCTTCTGGTTCCAGGCATCAATGCCGCGGCATTTTTCGGCGCCAACGCTTATTTGTCCGGGCGCGGCTATTTCGAGCTCGCGGCGGCTCGGCATCTTCCCTTCACCGAAGTCAAGCGGCTTCGCAAAATGCACGAGCTTCGCCTGCTCGGGGCGGGCCTTGTCATGGCGGCCTTGCTCGCCATTCCGGTCCTGAACCTGCTTACACCCCTCTTTGGCACCGCCTTCATGGTGCGCGTGGCAAGCAAGATCATGCGGCAGCCAGGCAAGGCGCCACCCCCGGGGTCATGGGCCCGCTGAACGGTCAGACCACCCTCATGCCGGCGTATTGTCCGGTTTTGCGGTAACGGTAGAGATAAGTCGGCACAAAAGTCTCGAAGGGCTCGGGGGTGATCCCTAAGCCGCCGAGGGTCCGCCCTTCGGCCAAGGCTTGCGGCGACACGATATTGTCATTGCGCAACAGCTCGACCTGATCCCGGCTTATCCGGAAGATGCTTGGAAAAAGGCCAAGCGACAAGGTGGTCAGTGATCCGGTGATGGAGGCGAGGATTTTCGCGCTTTCGAAGGAAACCGGCAGCAGCCGGCGGCGGCGCCCCGTCACCTTCAGGACGAACTCATAGATTTGCCTGAGCATCGCGATCTCCGGCCCGCCCAGTTCATAAGTGGTTCCCGGCGTGGCTTTGCCCTCGACCGCCAGCGCGACTGCCGTCCCGACATCGCCGGCGAAAACCGGTTGCAGCTTGGTTTTTCCGCCGCCGATCAAGGGCAGCACCGGCATGAAGCGCGCCATGGCGGCAAAGCGGTTGAAGAATTGATCCTCCGGGCCGAAGACGACGGAAGGCCGGAAGATGATCGCATCAGGGCGGAAAATCCGCACGGCCGCCTCGCCATAGGCTTTCGTTTGCGCATAAACAGAGGCACTGGCCGGATCGGCGCCAATCGCTGAAAGCTGAACGAAAACCTCCAAGCCCGCCTCGTGAGCCGCCTTGGCGGCGGTTTGCGCGCCCAAATTCTGAATCGCGTCGAAACTCTGGGCGCCCGATTCTTCCAATATGCCAACCAGATTGACGGCGGCCACGGCATCCCGCAACGCATGGGCAACCGAGTCTGGATAGCGCAGATTGGCCTGGACCGCATGAATTTGACCGACTTTGCCCAGCGGCTGCAGATGGAAAGCGAGATCGGGACGGCGCACCGCGACCCGGACCCGCCAGCCGCGCTGCACCAAGGCGCGCACCACATGCCGGCCGATAAAGCCCGAACCGCCAAAGACGGTCACAAGACGGTTAGCCCCAATCAGCTCATTCGTCATCACCACTGGTCTCCGATGCAAGGCTTGCTGCCCGGCCCCGTTTCTAAAGCGCTTTCGAGGCCAAGGGAATCGCGAAAACACATTGAATCTGCGCTTTGTATTGACAAACCAACGAACCGGCCCCAATCAGAACCGCATGCCCAGATGGCGGAATTGGTAGACGCGCTGGTTTCAGGTACCAGTGGTGAAAGCCGTGGAGGTTCGAGTCCTCTTCTGGGCACCAATCGTTCGACAACGTCCAAAAATGTCCATAACCTAAGAAACACCTGATCCATTCAAACTAGAGATGGCGAAGAAACCATCTCGTCAAGTACCTAATTTTTGTTGGTATATTTAATTAGTATAAATTTTTCGAGATTATAATTCATCTCATTTGAATCAATTACTTAACAAGCTCATTCGATGCTCTTCTGACCAAATACATATCCTCAGCCGTTCAGAGCAATCCAAAAATCAAAACGGGAACAACTCGAAATTCTCAACACGAAGTTCACTGGTTGGCTTTCGGCTTCAGGCCATCTTGAGCGATGCCCGAATGGTGTGCTTGCCAAACATCGCGGCATACGAGAGACAACGGCGTTTGAGCGCGCGCTGTTTCCCACCCAGCGGCTAGCCATGCGTCTTCTGATAATCCTTGATATCCGTAAAGTCGATCTCCGGCCATCTTTCTTGCTCATATTTCAGGTCGAAAGCGGAAGCGGCCATGAAAACGGGGGCCCCATCAAGGTCGCGCGCCATCGACGCCGGATGCGATTGAATAAATCTATCCAGCTCCGCCGGATTGTTGGCGCCGATCCAGCGGGCGAACTCGAACCGGCTCGTCTCAAAGCTCACGCCGAGGCCATATTCCGCGCTCAGCCGCTCGGCGAGAACATCGAGCTGCAAGTTCCCGACGACACCCGCGATCGCCCCCGATCCATCATTCGGCAAAAAGAGCTGGACAACACCTTCCTCGGCCATTTGCCCCAAAGCTTCCCGCAGTTTCTTCGCCTTCATCGCATCACTGGTCTTGACACGGCGAAGGATCTCGGGCGCGAAACTGGGGACGCCGCGAAAGATGAGATCCTCGCCTTCCGTCAGAGTGTCGCCGATGCGTAAGGTGCCGTGGTTTGGAATACCGACGACATCGCCCGCATAGGCTTCCTCGGCGAGCTGACGGTCTTGCGCAAAGAAGAATTGCGGGGCGTTGAGGGCGATATTCTTAGCCGTTCGCACGAGCCTAGCCTTCATACCGCGGGTCAATTTGCCTGAACAAATGCGCAGAAACGCGATTCTATCGCGATGATTTGGATCCATATTCGCCTGGATCTTGAACACAAAGCCGGTCATTTTTTCTTCGCGCGCATCGACGGTTCGCGAAACGGCCAGAAGGCCTTGCGGCGGTGGTGCGAAGGCTTTCAGTGCTTCGATCAAATCGCGCACGCCAAAATTCCGCAAGGCGCTACCGAAGAGGACTGGCGTCAAATGGCCTTGCAAAAACGACTTCCGTTCGAAGATTTTCAAACCCGCGCGGGCAAGCTCAATTTCGTCGCGGGTTTGCGCGAAGTCCGCCGCGCTGAGAAGGCCTGCAACGAACGGATCATCAGGCCCAGAAACCGGCACAGGCTCGCTGTCATGATCGAGCCGCCGCACAAGATTGTGCCGCAAATCGAAGGTGCCCGCGAAGGCGCGGCCGCGGCCGAGTGGCCAGGTCATGGGGGCAACATCGAGAGCCAGCGTTTGTTCGATCTCGTCGAGAAGCTCGAAAGGATCCCGCGTCTCGCGATCGAGCTTGTTGATGAATGTCAGAATGGGAATGTCGCGTAGACGGCAGACTTCGAAAAGCTTGCGGGTGCGCGCCTCGATGCCTTTGGCGGCGTCAATCACCATGATCGCCGAATCGACGGCGGTCAGGGTCCGATAGGTATCTTCCGAGAAATCCTCGTGGCCCGGCGTATCGAGCAGATTAAAGACGCAACCCGCATATTCAAAGGTCATCACCGAAGTGACGACCGAAATCCCGCGCTCGCGTTCAATTCCCATCCAATCCGAGCGGGTCTGCCGCCGGTTCGCCTTGGCGCGAACCTCGCCTGCGAGCTGAATCGCGCCCCCAAACAGCAGAAGCTTTTCGGTGAGCGTGGTCTTGCCTGCGTCGGGGTGGGAAATAATGGCAAAGGTTCGCCGGCGGGCGACTGGATCGAGAGCGTTCATGACGATCCTTCGCCGCAAAAAAAAGAAAATGTCAACCGAGAGGCTCGTCCCAAGTTCTATTCAGCGGCGGAGCGTTCGTGATCCTGGTGAAGTGGAGGAACCTTATTATCCGTCTGCCAATGGCCTTTGTTGTGATCCCGCGCGATCAGCGTATAAATCGCAGGAGTCACGAAAAGCGTGAAAATCGTGCCGATGCTCATCCCCGCCGCAATGACGATCCCAATCGCGGCGCGGCTCTGCGCGCCAGCGCCCTCGGCAATGATCAAGGGAACCATCCCGGCTACCATGGCGGCGGTGGTCATGAGGATCGGGCGCAGCCGCACGGAGGCAGCATGTTCGATCGCCTCGCGGCGGCCAAACCCTTCCTGTTCTTGAAGTTTGTTGGCGAACTCCACCATCAGGATTCCGTGCTTGGAAATGAGACCGATCAGCGTGACAAGCCCGATCTGCGAATAGATATTCATGCTCGCCGCGCCAACAACGCCGAGGAGATTCAAGGGCAGCAGAGCGCCGAACATCGAGGTCGGCAATGCGATGAGAATGATCAATGGGTCGCGGAAGCTTTCGAATTGCGCCGCCAGCACAAGAAAAATCACAATGAGCGCGAAGACGAAAGTGATCGCCAGCGTATTGCCCTCCTGGACGAACTGACGGCTCTCTCCCAGATAATCGACGCTATAGCCCTCTGGCAAAAACTCCTTTGCCTTTTGTTGCAGAAAACCGATAACCTCGCCGAGAGTGTGCCCGGGCAATGGCACGCCTTGCAATGTCGCTGAATTCAATTGCTGAAAGGTTGGCAGCCCGTTCGGCTGTACGCTCGTCGACAGGCTTGCAACGGTGGCGAGTGAAACCAGGGCGCCTGAGGTTGTCCGCAACTGATAGCGCGTCAACCAGTCCGGCGTCAGCCGGAAGTCCCTCGGCGCCTGCGGAATGACCTCATAGCTGCGGCCATGGAGGCTGAAACGGTTGACGTAATTGCCGCCGAGCAAGGTGGCGAGCGAAGAGCCAATATCCTGCATCCTTATGCCGAGCCGGTTTGCCTTGTTGGCATCGATCTTGAAGTCGATCTGCGGCATATCAAATTTGAGATCACTGTTGGCGAAGAGAAACAGCCCGCTGTCATGCGCCGCTTTCTCAATTTCAGCCATGACCTCCACGAGCTGACGGTAATCGCCGATGGTCCGGATCACGAATTGCACTGGCGGTCCGCCCGTCGAGCCAGGCAAGGACGACGGGCCGAAAGCCAGGATTTCAGCTCCCGTGATCGCGGCAAGCTTCGGCTGCAGAGCCTCCATAATCTGTTTCTGACTGCGTTGCCGCTCGCCCCAGGGCCGCAACAACACCCCGCCAAAGCCCTGTTGCACCCCAGCCGATCCGTTGATCATGAAGACATGCTCTTTTTCTGGGACGCCGGCCGCGGCCTCTTGCACCTGCGCCGTCGCCGTCTCGAGGTAATCGAGGTTGGCGTATTGCGGCGTCTTGATACTGGCGAAAACGATCCCTTGGTCCTCTTCTGGCGCCAATTCCCTTGGTGTTGAGACAAACATAATGCCCGTTAGCGCCAGGGTGCCGATGAGAATCAGCACGGTCAAAGCGCGAAAATTCAGCGTCTTGTGAAGCAGGCGCTGATAGCTCTGGCGCAACCCGTCAAACAGACGGTCGAGGAATGCGGAAAATCCACGCGCTTCGGCGGAAGGCGGCTTCAGTAGGCGGGAACACATCATGGGGGACAACGTAAGCGCAATGACGCCGGAAACGACGACAGAGCCGGCGAGGGTAAACGCGAATTCCCGAAACAGCGAGCCCGTCAGACCAGAAACAAAACCGATCGGCGCATAAACGGCGGCAAGCGTGATCGTCATCGAAATCACGGGGACGGCGATCTCGCGCGCCCCTTGCAGGGCCGCGTCGCGCGCCGGCATCCCTTCTTCCATATGGCGGTAGATATTTTCGACGACGACGATCGCGTCATCCACGACGAGACCAATCGCCAAAACGAGCGCCAGCAAAGTTAAGAGGTTCAGCGAATAGCCGAGGGCGAAAAGAACCGTCATCACGCCGACGAGGGAAAGCGGAATTGTGATGATCGGGATGATCGTCGAGCGCAAATTGCCGAGGAACAGGAAAATCACGCCTATGACGATGAGGGCTGCTTCGCCGAGTGTCTTTTCGACTTCATGGATGGAAGCACGGATGAACTTCGTCGCATCATAGGCAATGGCGGCGTCGAGGCCGGCGGGAAGCTGCGCTTCGATCTCCGGAAAAGCCTTGTGGACTTCATCGATCACCGTGAGCGGGTTCGCCGTCGGTGTCGCGAAAATACCGACGAAGACTGCTTTCAATCCATCGAAGGAGGAAGAGGAATCAACGGATTCTGGACCCAGTTCGATATCGGCAATGTCGCCGAGCCTGATCAGTGCGTCACCATGCGCGGCGACGACCAGCTGACCGAAAGCCTTGGCTGAATCGAGCGAGGTTTCGGCATTGATGCTCGCTTGAACAAAATCACCCTTAATCTGTCCCGCCGCCGTCGTGAAATTATTGGCGGCGAGGGCATTCGAGACATCGGACGGCGTGACGCCGCGTGCCGCCATCCGGTCCGGATTGAGCCAAACCCGCATCGCGAAGGTCTGGCCACCAAGGATCTGGGCATTGGCGATGCCGTCAATTGTCTGCAATCTTGGCTGCACCACGCGGTTCAGATAGTCGGTGATTTGCGATGGCGTGAGAACCTTCGAGTTGAAGGACATGTAAAGCACCGCGGTCGTATCGCCCGTTTGCTTCACGACGACCGGATCAAACGCCTCCCGCGGCAGAACGTATTTGATTTGGCTTACCTTCCTCAAGACATCGGTGACCGCGCGGTCGGCATTGGCGTCGAGGAGAAGGTTAAGGGTGATCGTCGAAGTATTCTGCTGCGAATTGGTAATGAGCGTGTCGACGCCCTCGGTGCTTGCCACCGCCTGCGCGATGGGCGTCGTGATGAACCCCTTGATCAGCTCGGCGTCGGCCCCCGGATAGGAGGTGGTGATGGTGATCGTGGTGGAGGACAGTTGCGGAAATTGACGGAGCTGCAGCTTAAGGCCGGACTGTACCCCGGCGAGCAAGATCAAAAGGCTCACCACGCTGGCCAAGACGGGCCGACGGATAAAGATATCGGTAAAGGACATTTTCTATTCCTTCGGCCGAACCGCTGGCGGCTGAAGGCCGGCGGCCGGATCGATGCGCACCCGCGCTCCGGACAGCAACTTGAGCTGACCTTCGGAAACGATGGTTTCACCAGGTTCAACGCCATCGATCACGGCGACCCGATCGCCTCGAATCTCCCCTGCATGCACGGCGCGGCGTTCAACGATCAGCGCCGTATTCCCCTTGACCGGCGCCGCCTGCGCCCCGCCGGCATCGGGCTCCGCGGGTTTCACGGCGAAAACACTTTCGCCATAGAGGGAGTAAGTGATCGCGGTTCGAGGCAGCGTCACGACCTTTTGAGGCGTACCCGCTATGACGTTCACATCGGCGAACATGCCGGGCCACAATTGCTTCTTCGGGTTGTCAAGCTGACCCCGTACCAAAACATTGCGGCTTTCCTGGGCAACGCGTGCATCGATGGTCTTCACTACGCCATGGAAGATCTGGCCTGGATAAGCGTCGACTTGGACCTCAATCTCCTGGCCAGCTTTTAACACCCCGAGAGATTTTTCTGGAACCGGGAAATCGACATAAATCGGATCAAGCTGCTGCAGGGTGATAAGGCCTGTTCCCGGGGAAACATACTGTCCGAGGTCCAATTTGCGGATGCCCACCCGTCCGGCGAATGGGGCGCTGAGCATTTTCTGGGCGATGATCGCGCGAACCCGTTCGACGGCAGCAGCGGCTGAGTCGCGCGCCGCCTCGGCGGAATCGAAATTGGCCTTGGCCGTGTTGCCGCCCTGGATCAACTGACGCTGCCGTTCGAGCACCAGCCCTGCATTCTTGAGCACCGCGAGATTGTTCTTGAGGTCGGCCTGCTCCACTGAATTGTCGATATCAAAGAGGGGAGCTCCCTTTTCAACATCCTGGCCCGACTCGACGCGGACCGACGTGATCACGCCGCCTATTTCAGGGGCGATGTCGACCTCTTGCACGGCGCGCAAAGACCCAATCGTCGGCAGACGCGGCGCCCAGATCTCAATCAGAGGTTTGACAACCGCAACCGAAGCCGGAGGGTGCGGCGCATCGAGGATGAAGTGTTTGAGCATCTCGGGCTTGACGACGAATTGAAAATATCCAAGGCCACCGCCAAGAGTGACAATAAAAATCAATACGGCAATGAAAATGACGCTGCGCTTCATCGTTTCCGACCCATTCAACTTTACGGTTCGAGAAACCGGCGGCTGCAAAGCTTCTCAAAACAATGAGCTTGCGGGGCCGAGGCTCTTCCTCATTTCTCGTCTGCTTGGTCTGCTTCCGCGTGCGCCAGCCAAAAGGGCAGCTCTGCAACCTCGACAAAGCTGTTTCACCGGAACTGGAAATGGCTCTCACTTCTTGATTTGGACACAGGAGTCAAAAGCGCACCGGCACTCGCGCCGCTTGAAATCCTCAATAGCGCTATGAGGAGCGCTATGAAGCAGCGAACCTTGCCTTTCTGATCACGCGGCTTCCAAAACACTCAGGCCAGTGGAGGGCCAGTGGAGAATTCGCCGCTCTTTTTCGCCGTTCAATCGGCACTTTGAACCGTTGATTGCGATACAATTCGTCAAAACTACGACATGGGCCAATCGAGACCACTTTAACTCTCTAACTCTCTATCGCAAACTCTCTATCGCATAACTTTCGCCGTGCCGGCAGCTCCCTGCCATGTCCTCTTCCGAGGACATACAGAGGTGCGGGCGTCTGTGCAAGCGTCACTATTCCCATGAGCCAGTCTTGCTTGGCTTGGCCGGGAACGGCGTTTGGCGATTACGCCGGACTTCATCAAGAATCACCCTTGCCGATGAAAGCGCAAAGAGCTTTTCCACTGTGACTCGCAGCTTGCGCCGCCAATTTGGTCGTTCGCTGTCGGTTCCTGGCAAGTTGACCGCGACCGTCTCCATGGCAAGATCGTCGGCCTGGACGAGAGCCAGCACGGAGTTTGAAGCGGCCACATAGCCATGGATGTGAGCGGCTGTCGTTTCGCTGAGCGGAGCCTCAAGGTCCGGCCTCGCGCCGGGGAAACCCTGCCGTGCAACCGATTCCATCAGGGTGTTCTTTTCAGCGGCGCGGACGTCGGCGGCCGCTGCCCCATCCAGAAGAAGACCGAGCGCCGCCCTCTCGGTCAGATCGTTGCCTTCCCACCATCCAGCGAGCGGCGGCAGATCATGCGTCGCGACGCAGGCCGCGGCGAGCCGGGGATAGCCATCGGGCGCCAAAAAACCCTCCCCTTCCCGCTCGAAACGCATTACCCGGTAAGAAAGAATCTGGGCCGCTGCCAATTCCTCGCGGAGACCCTCAGGGACCGTGCCAAGATCCTCGCCCACAACGGCCGTTTCCGCACGCACGCTTTCCAACATGAGATGCCCAAGGAGATCGGCGAAGGGATAGGCGAGATAAGCCCCTTCCCGCCCGGCAACGCCCTCGGGCACGAGAAAAAGACGCTTCAACCCAAGCACATGGTCGATCCGCAAAATCCCTGCGTGGGCCATGTTCGCGGCGGCCAACTGGCCAAACGTGACAAAGCCGTTGCGGACGAGCGCGCGCGGCGAATAGGGCGGAAGCCCCCACACCTGACCATCCGGCCCCAGGGGGTCTGGCGGCGCCCCGATCGACACGCCGCGCATCAGAAGCTCCGCCTCCGCCCACGCCTCCGCCCCGTCGGGCGCACAGCCGACCGCAAGATCGCGGTAGTAACTGAGTTTCAGTCCGCAATCACAAGCGGCAGCGGCAAATTGCCGGTCCGCGAGCCACTGCAGGAACGTGGCGCGAGAGACGGCTTCCCCCTGCGCTGCCGCGAAGGCGGCAACCCCCGCGCCCGATGGCGATTGGAGTTCTTTAGGAAACGTCGCCAGGCCACCCCCAAAGCTTGCCTCGATCGCAGAGAAGATCGCAAAACGCTGCAGTGGCTCGCCGCCAGCCCGGACAAAAGCGGCATGCTCTTGGACCAGCGGATCACCAGGGCGGCCGAGAGCAAGAGCGCGAAAGGCCTGATAGGCGGCATCAAAAACAGGATTTTTGAGCGCGGCTACGGCGGCATAATCAACGAGCGGCTTCGCCGACAGGCGGGACGCTTGCGGCAGTGCCCCTTCGATCACCCCACGAACGGTCTCCGTCAGGAGCGGCGGGGGGAGACTGAACACATCGATCGCCAGCGGATTGAGAAAGCGCCGGTCGGATGGATAATAGGGGCTCGCGCGATCAGGGTCGCTCACAAAGAGCCCATGCAGTGGATTAAGCCCAACCGTCACGGCGCCGGCGCGGGCCGCCTCTTCGGCAAGGACGCGCAACGTCGTGAAATCGCCAACCCCCTGATCGCCCTTTCCGTCAATGGCCTCATGCCGCAGCGCATAGAGCTGCGCGGCGACCCCGAATACACGAGTGTCTCCACGTAAGAGTTCCGGCAAAAACGCCCCATCGGGAACGATGGCGAGATGGGAAAAGCACTCCGGCGCCTCCTCCGCCCAAACGCGATGCCGTCCCAGCGGCAAGTCTGGCAGTGATATGTCGCGAACCATCGCCTCCCGCCCATCCGAGGCAGCAACCACGCTGCGCCGCCCGTCGCTGGCGGCGATCTCGATCTGGCGCATGGAGCCATCCTCAAGCGCAATGATCAGGCCGATGCGCCTCGCAAATTTGGCGAGGCAGCCGCCAAGGCGGATCGTCTTTTCAGCGGACCAGCGCAGCGTCGTTGCAACCGGAAGCGGGCGAAGCTCGCGTTCCTGAGCAAGCAATGCGAGGCTCGCGCGGGCCTCTCCGATCGATGATGCAGGCAAGCCGAGGGCCGTGAGCAAAGCCCGTTTGGTTTCGGCCGGAACCTCATGTCTTCGGCCCTCCACATCAAACCAATGCGGCGCAATTCCCGCGGCCACGGTCAAAGCGTCGAGGATGTGACCGGTGGCCGGTGCTTGGCGACGCGCCTCGCCGGACGGCTGTTCGACGAGAATAGCCACAGAGCGGCCAGCGAGGGCATAATGATCTGCCTCCAAGATGCAGGATGCGCGGTTCGGCTGGGCGGAATCGATGGCAAGAGTCCAGACATGCTTCTGGCTCAGCCAGGGAAGCGTGCAAGGAATTGCGCTTTCGCCCGCGTTGATCAGCGTGGCGACGCGGCTTGGCGCCGGAACACCCAATGGGGCATCCCCAACACCTGAATCGTAGAACACCACCACGAGGGCTTTCGTGTCTGGATCATCCCAGTCCTTCGCCAGGAAGGGTGGACCCTCCGGTGTCAGCCATTCGACATCGGGAATGCCGGTCGCATCGACCGGCCCGCCGGTCAACGACGTCTCCGCGTTGAGCGCTCCATGCGATCGCCGCAAGCGGATCAGCCTTGCGACAAAATCGATGAGCGGAGAATCGGCGCGGACCCAGTCAATCCAGGCAAGCTCATTGTCCTGGGCATAGGCATTATTATTGCCACCCTGCGAACGGCCCAGTTCATCGCCCATGCTGAGCATCGGTGTGCCGCGCGCCGCCAATAGAGTTGTGAGCAAAGCGCGAACATCGGCCGCCCGCCGCGCCAAGACTCGGGGCTCATCCGTTAGGCCTTCGATGCCGCAATTCCAAGAAAGATTATCATTGGTGCCATCGCGATTTTCTTCACCATTCGCCTCGTTGTGTTTGGTTGCAAAGGCGACGAGATCGGCGACCGTGAAGCCGTCATGAGAGGTCACAAAATTGATCGACCGCGAAAGCGGCCGGCGGCGCGGACCGAAGATTTCCGCCGATCCGGCAAGCCGTGTCGCGAGTAGCCCAACGGTGCCCCGTTCGCCGCGCCAGAATCGCCGGAAGCTGTCGCGCGCCTGATCGTTCCACTCGCCCCACGTCGCGGGAAAGGCTCCAAGCCGGTAGCCGCCAGATCCCAGATCCCAAGGTTCGGCGATATGGATCAAATCCTTCAACCACGGGTCCTGCGTGATTGCCGCGAAGAGCGGATGATCCGGATCGAAGCCATTTTCGCGGCGGCCAAGCACCGGCGCAAGATCGTAGCGAAAGCCATCGACCCCGGCACGGATGACAGCCGTGCGCAAGGCTTCGAGCACGAGGCGCATGACTATTGGGCGTTCCAGTGCCAGCACATTGCCGCAGCCGGCGTCATTGACATAAAGCGCTGGATTGCCGGCTTGCAGCCGGTAGAATCCGGCATTATCGAGGCCGCGCATCGATAAGGTCGGACCGAACTCGTCGCTTTCGCCAGTATGATTAAAAACGACGTCGAGGATGACAGCGATTCCTGCACCATGAAGAGCGTCGACGGCGGCGCGCACCTCCGCCCACCCCCCCGGCGCGAGACGTGGATCGGGGGCGCACATCGCAATAGGATTGTACCCCCAATAGTTGCTGAGCCCAAGTTGTGGCAGATGCCGCTCATCGATCCATGCCGCGATCGGCAAGAGTTCGACGGCGGTCACACCGAGTTTCTTTAGATGTTCGACGGACGATTCGTGGGCGAGACCAGCAAATGTGCCACGCAGGGACTTCGGCATGTCCTGACGGCGCTTGGTGAAACCGCGGACATGCATTTCGTAAATCACGAGATCGCGCCAGCTGGTGAGTGATCGCCGGGGCGGCTGGAACACTTCCGCTGCCTCAACAAGGGCCTTCGGTACGGCGGGTGCGCTATCGGTTTCATCAGCCGCCACACCATGGATCCGCGCGTCGAACAAATCTGCGTTAAGCTTGAACGGCCGATCGAGCCGCGTCGCGAAAGGATCGACCAGCAGTTTGGCGCTATTGAAACGGTGCCCGTACCGGGGCTCGAAGCCGCCATGGGCGCGCAAGCCGTAACGGGTGCCGGGACCAAGACCCGTGATATGCCCATGAAATACGTCGCCCGTCCGGCCTGGCAGCTCGATCCGCGCGGTCTCAGCATCGGCGGCGTCGAAGAGCGAAACGAAGATGGCCCCGGCACTGCTCGACGCGACGGCAAAATTCACCCCCGTGCCGTCAGGTGCCGCGCCGAGCGGCTCGGGATGGCCCGCGGTGACGCGCGGTGGCAGCGCGGTGGCGGCGTTCAGGTGATCACCGTCGGCGCCTGGCGCCCGGTGTAATGCGCAATGCGGGCACAATCCCGCGACAGAGCGATGAGACCGGCCAGTGCTTCTCCCGTACTCAGGTTTTGCCGCGCGGGATCGTGTTCGAACCGCTCGATATAGACCCTGAGCGTCGCCCCGGCGGTGCCGGTGCCCGAAAGGCGATAGACGATGCGGCTGCCATCCGCGAAGTGAAGGCGAATACCCTGGTGCTTCGCGTCCGATCCGTCCACTGGATCATGATAGGCGAAATCGTCCGCTTCCGCGATGTCAAACCCCGCCCAGAGCCTGCCCTTCAATCGCGGCAGGGCGTCGCGCAAGGCTTGCATGAGGGCGCTCGCGCCGTCGGCATCGATCTCTTCATAATCGTGCCGGGTATAATAGTTCCGTCCGTACTCCGCCCAATGCTTGGAGACAATCGCCGCGACGCTCTCGCCTCGCACGGCCAAGATATTCAGCCACAGCAAAATCGCCCAAAGCCCATCCTTTTCGCGCACATGGTTGGACCCTGTTCCGGCACTCTCCTCGCCGCAAATGGTCGCGAGCCCCGCATCGAGCAGATTGCCGAAAAACTTCCATCCCGTCGGCGTCTCGAAAAGCGGCACGCCGAGCCTTTCGGCGACACGATCGGCGGCACGGCTCGTCGGCATGGAGCGGGCAATTCCGGCGATGCCCTTGGCGTAGCCAGGAACAAGGCGGGCGTTCGCGGCAAGAATCGCGAGACTGTCGGAAGGCGTGACAAACTGGCCACGGCCGATAATGAGATTGCGATCTCCGTCGCCGTCTGACGCCGCGCAAAGATCGGGACCCTCAGCGGACATGGCGAGGTCGAAGAGATGCTTGGCATAAATGAGATTGGGGTCTGGATGATGGCCGCCAAAATCCGGCAGCGGCGTCCCATTTAGAATCGAGTCCGGGGGAGCGCCAAGCATGTCGACGAAGATTCGCGAGGCATAAGGTCCAGTCACCGCCGACATCGCATCGAAACGAAAACGAAAGCCGCTTCGAAACAAACTCCGGATCTTGTCAAAATCGAACAGCTCCTGCATCAGCTGCGCGTAGTCACTGACCGGATCGATCACCTCGATCTCGCCCGGTCCAAGGCGAACGGCGCCCAGCACGTCGAGATCGATATCGGGCGCCACGGCCATCTTATATTGAGTGATGGATTTCGAGCGGGCAAACATGGCCTCGGTCAGTTTTTCCGGCGCCGGACCGCCGTTTCCCGCATTGTATTTGATGCCGAAGTCGCCCTCGGGACCGCCCGGATTATGACTCGCGCTGAGGATTACGCCGCCAAAGGCGCCGCGGCGGCGGATCAGGTTCGATGCCGCCGGCGTGGACAATATACCACCCCGCCCGACCAGAATCTTGCCAAACCCATTGGCGACCGCGATCTTCAAGACGATCTGGATCGCCTCACGATTGAAGAACCGTCCGTCGCCGCCAACGATCAGCATGGCGCCTTCGAAACCTGCGAGACAATCCATGATCGACTGGATAAAGTTCTCGATATAGCGCGGCTTGCGGAAGGCCGCCGTCTTTTTGCGCAGGCCGGATGTCCCCGGTCTCTGATCGTCGAAAGGTATCGTCGGAAAAATTTCGATCATCGATCTTTCCTATTCCTAATTTTTTTGACGCGCGCTGATCCTTTGGTCATCGCGAGTCCGCCGGGACGAGGTCGCGGAAGAGCCTCGCATAGGCGGCGGCGGGACGCCGCCAGGACACGTCTGTGTTCATGCCATTCGCACGGATGCGATCCCAAACCTTGGGCGCTCCCCAAAGCGTGCGGGTCCGCTCGATCGCCGTGCCAAGCGCGCCGCTCGTAACTGGTGAAAAATGGATGCCGGTGCCAAGCCCCGATGCGATCGCCATCTCGTTTGCATCGATGATGCTATCCATGAGCCCGCCGACCCGCGCGGCGACCGGCACCGCGCCATAACGCATGGCGCAAAGCTGGGTCAGCCCGCATGGCTCGAAACGCGACGGGATGAGCAGCGCATCGGCGCCCGCCTGGATCATATGCGCGGTGCGTTCATCATAGCCGATCATGGCAGCCACACGGCTTGGCCGCGCTTTCGCGGCGGCACGGAAGGCATCTTCGAGCGATGGTTCGCCGGAGCCAAGCACGGCAAGCTGCCCGCCCCCGTGCTCGATGAGATCAAGATTGGCAAGAATGAGGTCGATGCCCTTCTGCCAGGCCAGCCTGCTGACCACGCCGAAAAGGAGCGCATCCAGATCCACGGCAAGCCCCAAGTGCTTTTGCAGGGCCGCTTTATTCAGGCCGCGCCTGCCCCGGGTCTCAATCGAATAGGGTGCCGCGAGCCACGCGTCCTTCTGCGGATCCCATATGGCCTCGTCGATACCATTGAGAATTCCCGTCAGAGCGTTGGAGCGGGCGCGCAGCAGCCCATCGAGCCCCATCCCATGCTCCGGGGTGCGAATCTCGGCGGCATAGGCTGGCGACACCGTGGTGATCCTGTCGGAGAGCGCGAGCGCCGCCTTCAGAAAGCCGATCATGCCATAATATTCCACCCCCTCGAGCACGAAGGCGCGCGGGGGCAGCCCCAGCGGTGCAAGGAGCGCCGCCGGATATTGGCCTTGGAAGGCAAGGTTATGAATCGTGATCACACTGGCTGGGCGCGGGCGCCCATCATAGGCAAGATAGGCGGCCGTCAGCCCCGCGTGCCAGTCATGCCCATGCACCACGTCGGGCCTAAATCGAGGACAGTCGCCCAGCGCAAGGCGGGCGGCGATTTGGCAAAGCGCCGCGAAACGGAAGGCATTATCCGGCCAATCTCGACCGTCCGGTCCCGCATAGGGGCTGCCTGGACGCGCGAAGAGATGCGGCGCATCGAGCACAAAGAGGTCGAGCCCGGCGGCCTTGGCGCGGAGGACACGGGCACCGCCACCAAAAAGATCCGGCACCGTCAGCACCGGTTCGGCGGTGGTGATTTTGTTCGTCACGGCCGGATAGCCCGGAACAAGCGTCACCACCGCGACACCCTCGGTGGCGAGCGCCCCGGCCAGTGCACCAGTCACATCGGCGAGGCCGCCAGTCTTAATCAGCGGATAGATTTCCGACGCCACAGCGAGGACGGTAATGACGCTCATGCGCCGAGCCTATCGATCATTTGCTGGGTGACGAGCACGATTCCATTCTCGGTGCGGCGGAAACGCTTGGCGTCGGCGTTCGCATCCTCTCCGGCCACGAGGCCCTCCGGAATTTTCACGCCGCGATCGACCACCACATGGGTGAGCCGCGACGACCTGCCGACGTCGACATAAGGCAGGATGACAGTATTCTCGATCGTGCAATAGGAGTTGACCCGGACGCCAGTAAAGAGAACCGAGCGCCGGATTCGCGCACCGGAAACGATGCAGCCGCCGGAAACCAGGGAGGAAATCGCCATGCCTCGGCGGCCTTCCTCATCATGGACGAATTTCGCCGGCGGCGTCACTGCGCCATCGGTCCAAATTGGCCACTCGCGGTCGAACAGGTCAAGATCGGGGACGACATCCGTCAAGTCGATATTGGCCGCCCAATAAGCATCGACCGTGCCCACGTCGCGCCAATAGGCGCCGGACTCATTCGTTGAGCGCACGCAAGAATCCGTGAACCTGTGGGCGACCGCTTTGCCATGTTTAACAATATAGGGAATAATGTCCTTGCCGAAATCCCGGCTTGAATTGAGCGTCACGGCATCGCGTGCGAGCTGATCGAAAAGAAAGCTCGTGCCGAAGACATAGATGCCCATCGAGGCGAGGCAGCATTCCGGCTTATCCAGCATCCCCGGCGGATCCGGCGGCTTCTCGTCGAAAGCGGTAATGATGTTGGACTGGCCTGTGTGCATGACGCCAAAATTGGATGCCAGATTGCGCGGCACTTCGAGGCAGCCGACGGTCACATCGGCGCCTGAGTCAACATGCTGCTGCAGCATGAGCTCATAGTCCATCTTATAGATATGGTCGCCCGCGAGAACGACCATATATTTCGGTTCGCGGTCACGAATGATGTCGATATTTTGATAGACCGCGTCGGCTGTGCCCGCATACCATTGGTTTTCGGAAACCCTCTGGCTTGCTGGCATGATGTCGAAGCTTTCGTTGCTGCCGGTCCGGAAGAAGTTCCAGCCACGCGTCAGGTGGCCAATCAGGCTGTGCGCCTTGTATTGCGTCGCGACGCCAACGCGGCGGATGCCGGAATTCAACGTGTTGGAAAGGGCGAAGTCGATGATCCGTGACTTGCCGCCGAAATAGACCGCCGGCTTGGCGCGCCGGTCGGTCAACTCCAGGAGGCGGCTGCCGCGCCCGCCGGCAAGAATGAAGGCCATGGCCTGACGTCCGATCGGCGCGCTCGATCTCATCCTTATTTTTCTCCAGGGTCCCCTAAAGCCGCTGTGGAGGCGAAAATTCGCGAAAGCTGCCTCCTCATGGATCCGCGAACTGGAAATAGAGGGTCGCGAGCGGCGGCAGCGTCAGTTCCGCCGAGGCAGGAAAACCATGCGAAGGAATGGTCCCCGCCCGAACCCCGCCGAGATTGCCTATTCCCGAACCGCCGTAAATCTCCGCATCGGTGTTGAGAATCTCGCGCCACCATCCAGGCCATGGCAGGCCGATCCGGTAGCCTTGCCGCGGCACTGGCGTGAAATTGGCCACCATGACAACCGGCGGATCCTGCGTTTCTCCAGATCTCATGAAGGCCGCCACGGACTGGTCCTGGTCATCGGCCACGATCCAGCGGAACCCGTCCGGCTCGCAGTCGCGGGCATGCAGAGCCGGCAGCATCTGGTGAAGCCGGTTCAAATCCCTGACAAGCAGCTGAACCCCTTTATGCAACGGAAATTCGAGCAGATGGAAATCGAGGCCGCAATCCTCGTTCCATTCACGCCGCTGGGCAAACTCCTGTCCCATGAACAAAAGCTTCTTGCCAGGATGCGCCCACATGAAACCATAATAGGCGCGAAGGTTCGCGAACTTCTGCCAGTCATCGCCAGGCATTTTGTTGATCAGCGAAGCCTTGCCGTGCACCACTTCATCATGGCTGAGCGGCAGCACGAAATTCTCGGAGAAGGCATAAAGCAAGCCAAACGTCAGTCTGTCATGGTGCCATTTCCGGTGCACGGGCTCGAGCGCCATATAGGCGAGTGTATCGTGCATGAAGCCGAGGTTCCATTTGAACCCGAAGCCGAGGCCGCCCGCATGGGCCGGCGCCGAAACCCCCGGCCATGCCGTCGATTCCTCCGCTATGGTCATGGCTCCCGGGTGGATGGCATAAACGAGTTCATTAACCCGTTTCAAGAACGCCACGGCATCGCGATTGTCGTTGCTGCCGTCGCTGTTTGGCAGCCATTCGCCGGGCTTGCGCGAATAATCGAGATAGAGCATCGAGGCAACGGCATCGACGCGGAGCCCGTCCACATGATAGCGGTCGAGCCAGAACAGCGCATTGGCCGCAAGAAACGCCGTGACCTCGCGGCGGCCGAAATCATAGATCGCCGTGTTCCAGTCAGGATGGAAACCAAGGCGTGGATCCGCGTGCTCGTAAAGCGGCTCGCCGTCGAATTGCGCGAGGCCATGAATGTCAGTGGGGAAATGCGCCGGTACCCAGTCAAGGATCACGCCGATCCCCGCCGCATGCGCCCTATCGACGAAGCGCGCGAAACCCGCCGGATCGCCGAAACGCCGGGTCGGCGCGAAGAGCCCGATCGGCTCGTAACCCCAGGAGGCGTCAAGTGGATGCTCGGAGATGGGGAGCAGCTCGATATGAGTGAAGCCCAGATCGGAGACATAAGGGATAAGGCGGGACGCGAACGCATCATAGGTTAGGAATTGCCCATCGTCCCTGCGCATCCATGAGCCGAGGTGAACTTCATAGATCGTCATCGGCTTGCGCCTTGGATCACCGCACCGGCGCTTCTCAAGAAAATCCGCGTCCGTCCAGACGAAGCTCCCGGTTTGGGCAACGATGGACGCCGTCGAAGGCCGCAATTCACCCGAAAAACCGACTGGATCGGCTTTCAGCGGCAAAAGCCTGCCATCGCGGGAAACGATTTCATATTTGTAGACGGTGCCGGCATCCACCGCTGGCGTGAAGATCTCCCAAAGACCGGAATCGATCCGTTTGCGCATCTGGTGGCGGCGCCCATCCCAGGCATTGAAGTCGCCAACGACCGAAACCCGCCGGGCGTGCGGCGCCCAAACCGCGAAATGCACGCCATCGATCCCTTCGAACCGCATGACATGCGCGCCAAGCCGTTCGTAGAGTTGACGATGGGTCCCTTCGACCAGGAGATAATCATCGGTCTCGCCGAGCACCGGCGGCAGGGCATAGGGGTCGACAAACTCCCATTTTCCCCCCGCGTTCACCGCCTGTAACCGATAGGAAAACCGGCGGGTGTGCTGCTTGGCCAATCCCTCGAAAAAACCGCCGCCACGCGCGAGGAGAGGGATCGCCGGTAAGCCGTCAGTGGGCACCGCGGTCACGCTCTCGGCATCGGGAACCAAGGTCCGGATCACAATGCCGTCCGGCGTCTCATGCGGGCCAAGCACAGCAAAGGGATCAGGGTGGCGCGCCGCCAACAGGGCGTGCACCGCTTCATCGCCGGTCCGCCATCTTGGGCTCGCGGCGGATGGCTTTTCGCCGCCGCTTTTCCGCCCGAACCAACCCATTTCATCCCCTTCCGGGCGGCCGCACCGGAACGTCCCAAATTTCCTCGGCATATTCGCGGATTGTTCGGTCGGAGGAGAACCAGCCCATATGCGCCGTGTTGAGGGCGGCCGCCTGCCACCAAGCGGGCTTGTTACGCCAGCGCCGGAACACCGAGCGCTGACATTCGAAATAACTGTCGAAGTCAGTGGTGACCAGAAAATAGTCGTTGTGCGTCAGCATGTCGACGAGCCCGCGATACCGGTCTGGCTCATCGGGCGAGAAAACACCCGAGCCGATCGCGTCAAGGACCTCGGCAAGTTTGACCGACCGCTCGATGGCTGGCCGTCCATCGATCCCTCGCCGCCGGTGCGCCTCTACCTCCTCGGCCGTGAGTCCGAATATAAAGATGTTTTCCGCGCCGACTTTTTCGCGGATTTCGACATTGGCTCCATCGAGCGTGCCAATGGTCAAGGCGCCGTTCAAGGCAAACTTCATGTTGCCGGTGCCCGATGCTTCCATGCCCGCCGTCGAGATCTGTTCCGATAGATCGGCCGCCGGTATGATGCGCTCGGCGAGGCTCACATTGTAGTTTGGCAGGAAAACGACTTTCAAGAGCCCGCGCACCGTTGGGTCCGAATTGACAATCTCGGCGACATCATTGACGAGCCTTATGATGAGCTTCGCCGTAGCATAGCTGGCCGCCGCCTTGCCCGCGAAAATCTTGACCCGCGGGATCCAATCGCGCATGGGCTGAGCGCGGATCGCATCATAGACCGCGATCGCCTCAAAAATGTTCAGAAGCTGACGCTTGTATTCATGGATGCGCTTTATGTGCACATCGAAGAGCGCGTCGGGATCGAGCACGACTCCGAGCCGCTGCCGCACAATCTTGGCGAGCGCGACCTTGTTTGCCCGGCGCTGCGCGGCGTAACGGTTCTGGAACGACGAATCTCCGGCGACAGCGGCAATCTTTTCCAACGCCATAGCATCATCGAGAATTTGGTCACTCGCGACCTCGGTCAAGAGCGAAGTCAAGCCTGGATTGGCCTCCTTGAGCCAGCGGCGGAAGGTGATGCCATTGGTCTTGTTCGTGATCCGCCCAGGCAGCACGGAATCGAGCTCGCGGAACACCGTGACTTTCATCAAATCCGAATGCAGCCTCGAAACGCCATTCACCTTGTGCGAGCCCACGAATGCGAGATGGCCCATGCGAACCCGCCGTCCATGCGCCTCGTCGATCAGCGACAGCGCCGAGAGTCTTTCTCCCGTCCTATCCGGAAGTTTGTTCATATCGGCAAGATGCAGCGCATTGATGAGATAGATGATTTGCATGTGGCGAGGGAGCAGCCGCTCCATCAATGGCACCGGCCATGTCTCCAGAGCCTCGGGCAGCAAGGTATGGTTGGTGTAGCTGAAGGTCGCCTGTGTCGTCGCCCAGGCATCGCGCCAGGATAGTTGATGCAGGTCGACGAGAATGCGCATGAGCTCG
>DATJLX010000150.1:0-3012 GCA_035509135.1 Methylocella sp. | reverse complement strand
GATATTGTCGAGCGCACCAAGGTGCTGCCCCTCCTCATCCACGGCGACGCGGCCTTCGCCGGGCAAGGGGTGATCGCGGAATGTTTCGGCCTCTCCGGGCTCAAGGGGTATAGGACCGGCGGCTCGATCCATTTCATCATCAACAATCAGATCGGTTTCACCACCGTGCCGCGCCATTCGCGGTCGTCGCCCTATCCCTCGGACAGCGCGAAAATGATTGAGGCGCCGATCATTCATGTCAATGGCGATGATCCCGAGGCCGTCGTCTACGCCGCGAAGATCGCGGTCGAATTCCGGCAGAAGTTCCACAAGCCGGTGGTCATCGATATGTTCTGCTATCGAAGGTTCGGCCACAATGAGGGCGACGAGCCCTCGTTCACCCAGCCGGTCATGTACAAGAAAATCCGCGCCCACAAGACGACGCTCCAAATCTATACTGGGAAACTCGTCGAGGAAGGCGTGATCACCGATGGCGAGGTCGCCAAGCTGCAAGCCAATTGGTGGCATCATCTCGAAACCTCGCTGCAGGCAAGCCAATCCTTCAAACCGAGCAAGGCCGATTGGCTGGATGGCCGCTGGGCGGGTCTCAGGGCCGCGTCCTCTGGCGGCGAGGAGGATCGCCGCGGCCGCACCGGAGTCGATCGCGCCAGGCTCGTCGAAATCGGCCTTCGTCTCACAACCGTTCCGGAGGGCTTCGAGCTTCATCGCACGCTGCGGCGGCTCATCGACAATCGCCGGAAAATGATCGAAACCGGTGAGGGGATCGATTGGGCAATGGGCGAGGCGCTCGCTTTTGGGGCACTCGTCGACGAAGGCGATCCGGTGCGTCTCTCCGGCCAGGACAGCGAGCGCGGCACCTTCTCGCAACGCCATTCGGTCCTGATCGATCAGGAGACCGAGGCGCGCTACATTCCCTTGAACAATATCCGCGACGAGCAGGCGCATTTCGAGGTCATCAACTCGATGCTCTCCGAAGAGGCGGTGCTCGGCTTCGAATATGGCTATTCGCTTGCCGAGCCCAATGCGCTCGTCTTGTGGGAGGCGCAGTTCGGCGATTTCGCCAATGGCGCGCAGGTTCTGTTCGACCAGTTCATTTCCTCCGGCGAGCGCAAATGGCTGCGCATGTCGGGACTCGTCTGCCTGCTGCCGCATGGTTTCGAGGGCCAGGGGCCGGAACATTCCTCGGCGCGGCTTGAGCGCTATCTGCAACTCTGCGCCGAGGACAATATGCAAGTCGCGAATTGCACGACGCCCGCCAATTATTTCCATATTTTGCGGCGGCAGTTGAAGCGCGACATCCGCAAGCCGCTGATCCTGATGACGCCGAAATCGCTGTTGCGCCACAAGCGGGCGGTCTCGAAACTCGACGAGTTCACGATCGGCGCTTCCTTTCACCGGATCTTGCATGATGACGCCGAGCACGCGCCGGGCGGAGCCGTGACCCTCGTGGAGGATGCCAAGATCCGCCGGGTGGTCTTGTGTTCCGGCAAGGTCTATTATGATCTTTTCGAAGAGCGCGAGAAGCGGGGCATCAACGATATTTATCTCCTGCGGGTCGAGCAGCTCTATCCTTTCCCGCTCAAAGCCCTGATCTCGATTCTGGCGCGGTTCAAGGAGGCGCGCGTCTTCTGGTGCCAGGAGGAGCCGAAGAATATGGGCGCCTGGACCTTCGTTGATCCTTATCTCGAATGGGTGCTGTCCCAGGCGGGTGGCAAGAGCAAACGTCCGCTTTACGCGGGCAGGCCCGCCGCCGCTTCTCCCGCGACCGGCCAGATGTCGAAACATGTGGCGCAAGTGAAGGCCTTCATGGATGATGTTTTGGCGGCCTGAGAGCGAGGTTTTTGGTTTCTAGGTTTTTTGATCAAGATCATGAACTCCAGAGAAAGCCTCATGGCTTTGGGCAGGACAAATGGCAACTGAAATCCGCGTGCCGGCCTTGGGCGAATCGGTCACCGAAGCCACCATCGGAAAATGGTTCAAGAAAGCAGGCGAGAGGGTCCTCGCGGATGAACCGGTCGTCGAACTCGAAACCGACAAGGTGACCCTCGAAGTCAATGCGCCGGCGTCAGGGATCCTGACCGAGATCATCGCCAAGGATGGCGAGACGGTCGCCGCCGGCGCCCTGCTCGGCCAGATCGGAAATGGCGCCGCCACCGCATCGCCCAAGGACGAGGCCAAGGCCGAACCGAAACCGGTTGCGCCGCCGCCCGCGGCACCCCCAGCTCCCGCCCCGGCAGCAACGGCCGCGGCGGCTCCGGCGGCCATGCCCGCCTCGCCCGCCGCCGCCAAGATCGCCGCCGACCATGGCTTCGATCCCCTGGCCGTCGAGGGGTCCGGCAAGCGCGGCCAGGTCCTGAAAGGCGATGTCCTCGATTATATCGCCAAGGCCCCGGCGCCCGTCCCCGTCCCCGCTCCGGTTCCGCCGCCGCCCGCGCCCGCACCGCTGCCACGCATACCGGTGCCCGCGCTTGCCGAGGAGCATGAAGAGCGCGTTCCGATGACGCGGCTGCGCCAGACCATCGCCCGGCGCCTCAAGGACGCGCAGAATACCGCCGCCATGCTGACGACCTTCAATGAGGCCGACATGAGCGGCGTCATGGCCTTGCGTGCCCGCTACAAGGATTCCTTCGAAAAGAAGCACGGCACCAAACTCGGCTTCATGGGATTTTTCGTCAAAGCCTGCGTCGGCGCCCTCAAGGAGGTGCCCTCCGTCAATGCCGAGATCGATGGCGCCGATGTCATCTACAAAAATTATTATCACCTCGGCGTTGCCGTCGGCACCGACAAGGGCCTTGTTGTTCCCGTCGTGCGCGACTGCGATCAATTGAGTGTCGCCGCAATCGAAAAGAGGATCGCCGATTTGGGCCAGCGGGCCCGGGCGGGCCAGCTCAAGATCGAGGAGATGCAGGGCGGCACTTTCACCATCACCAATGGCGGCGTCTATGGCTCGCTGATGTCGACGCCGATCCTCAACGCGCCGCAATCGGGCATTCTGGGCATGCACAAGATTCA
>DATJLX010000149.1:0-50229 GCA_035509135.1 Methylocella sp. | reverse complement strand
ACGAGGGCGCGGCGGATCAGACCAACAATGCGATTCTGCGGCACTTCCGACAGCGTCTCGACCGTATAAAGGCCGTCTTGTGGACCGAGAGCTTCGGCGATGTCGGGGTGCCGCAAAGAGATGCCGGTCACGCCCCAGTCTCCCCATTCAGCCAGAATCGCGTCTTCGGTGTATATGGCCTGATGCGCCCTGTGAAAGGCACCGAGGCCAAGGTGAACGACGCCCGGCCGCAGCCGGCTGAAATCATAGCCAGGCCGCCGAACTGCTCCGGCGGCGCATTCGAGGGTCCTGGCGCAAAGCCTCTCGGTCACAGCCGGTATGCCGTCTTGGCGAGGTTGTATGCCAGATCGATCGCGAGCTCGACGGCCTCGCCCTCCTCGAGCCGGCCGGTTACGACCAACTCGGCCAGGTAAGCGCAGTCAATCCGCCGTGCTAGATCGTGGCGGGCCGGAATCGACAAGAACGCGCGGGTGTCATCGGTAAAGCCCGCACTGTTGTAAAATCCCGCCGTCTCAGTGGTCTGTCGGCGAAAGCGAAGCATGCCCTCAGGTGAATCGTGGAACCACCACGGTGCACCGAGCAGCAAGCAGGGATAATGACCGGCCAGCGGCGCCAGCTCGCGGGCGTAGCTGCTTTCATCCAGGGTGAACAGGATCAAGGTGAAATCGCCGCGCACGCCCACCCGATCAAGGAGGGGCTTCAAAGCGCCGGCGTAGTCGGTGGGCGTTGGAATGTCCGCTCCCTTATCAGGGCCGAACCGGCGCAAAAGCCATGGATTGTGATTGCGCCAGGAGCCTGCATGCAGCTGCATCACCATACCGTCATCGCACGCCATCAGCGCCATCTCGGTCAGCATCTGGGCGCGAAACAGCTCGGTGTCGCTTTGTTCCGCGCGCCCGCGCAGGATGCGGTCCAGCAGGGCCTGCGCCTCGACGCTCGAAAGATCGGCTGTCCGCGCGGTCGGATGGCCGTGGTCGCTCGCGCGCGCCCCGTGGGCGCGGAAGATGGCGCGGCGCGCAGCGATCGCTGCGAGGTAACCGCTCCACTGGCGAGTGTTCTCGCCGGTCAGCTCCCCGAGTCGCTCCAAATTGGTGCCGAAATCCGCGCGGTCCGGGTCGACGACGTCATCCGGACGGAAGGTTGTGATCACCCGCCCCGGCCAGCCCGACGCCTGGATTGTGGCATGATGCTTAAGCGGATCGAGTGCTGCTTCGGTGGTCGCCAGAACCTCGATGCCAAAGCGCTTGAAGAGCGCGCGAGGCCGGAATGCCGCCTCCGCCAGTGCGGCGCCAATGGCGTCGAAATAGGTATCGGCGGTTTCTGGTTCCAGCCGGACCTCGATGCCAAACACCTCGGCGAAGACGTGGTCGAGCCAAAGCCGTGAGGGCGTACCGCGAAACAGCCGGTATTGCTCCGCGAACCGTCGCCAAATGGCGCGCCGGTCGGTCTCAAAGGGGGCATCGTCGCTAGGTCGCAGGCCCAGGCTTTCCAGCGAAACGCCCTGGCTGAAAAGGAGACGCAGGATGTAGTGGTCCGGCCAAAGGAGCAGGCTAACAGCGTCCTCGAACGGCTGGTCGAAGGCGAACCAGGCCGGATCGCAGTGACCGTGCGGACTGAGGATCGGCAGGCGCTCGACTTCCGCGAACAGCCGCCGCGAGAGGCTCCGCATGGCTGGGTCGGCGGGGAAGAAGCGATCAGAATCAAGCCGGAGCGGCCAGGTCATCACGGCATTGAAACTCCGCGCACGGCCACCGTCAATGGTCTAGGGATGAACAATACCCCAGTCCATTATGCGGACAGTTCCCCCTGCGGGCCATCGATTTAACATTTTGGCAAGCTGTGGGAAGCGAGCGGATAGATCTGAAGTCGGTGTAATTTCTGCCGTTGGCGCTGAGCGTAACTGCCGGCACGGCTCGCACAGTGAAACAGGCGCCTGCATGGCGATGAGAAATAATAGTTGGGATTTATGATTTCAGGCGGCGGCGCGGAGTATCGCGCGGCCAAATCATGCCGAAGCTCGGTCAGTAAATTGCTGTCGCGCTATGCGACAGCTAGTTCCGGTGATCGGAGAAGG
Source organism: Methylocella sp. (assembly GCA_035509135.1). Lineage (GTDB taxonomy): Bacteria > Pseudomonadota > Alphaproteobacteria > Rhizobiales > Beijerinckiaceae > Methylocapsa. Next base: position 48,155 of record DATJLX010000149.1, on the reverse strand, counting down.
CTTTTTGCGGGATTGAATATTGTCAATTTTCGCGGCTTATCAAGTCCGATCCGCATGGTGCTTGGTGCTGCTCAATCTGTGAGGACCCACCGGCCGAAAAAATAAAGGGCCGCGGTGCCAGCGACTGCCAAAACGGCACCGAGGGGTGTGCCAATGAAACTCGCGATTTCAAGAATCTCACCCAATATTGCTACTCCCTAAGTTGGTTTGAAAGCCGTCGCGGACGATTTTCCTCGGGCTAGACGGCGAAGCAACGAGGCCACCGTTAAATTGCGGTAAATTACTGCGTTGCACAAGAAAAATTGGTCAGCGGTTATTAGAATACCAGAAAATACCTTGAAATTACTAAGCTAAGCTCAAGTAATTTTCGCTCTAAACGTAGGAAAACATACGCCTTTTGCATAGCGGCATCATGCCACAGGCGGCTCAGCGCCCCTTGCGCGACCGCCCCATGGAGCGAAAATGCACAGATTACGGTCAGTCCCCGGGTCGTTTGGAAACGCCGTGATCGGAGTGGCTTGGAGGCAACGGGATCAGAGATGGTACACGTTCATCCTCTCCTCGTTGCGCAGCTTCTTCTTCTGTTGATCTTAGCGAATGGGGTGCCGGTCATTGCTAAGAAGATTCTTGGAAGTGTTCTCGAACATCCTCTCGATCATGAGATCACTCTGGCAGACGGGCAGCGCTTATTTGGCCACTCCAAAACCATTCGCGGCGTCGTACTCTCGATTATTGTGACGACTTTAAGCGCACCCTGGATCGGATTCGGCTGGACCATTGGCCCTTTGGCGTCGGCGATGGCGATGATTGGCGATCTTTTTTCAAGTTTCATCAAACGCAGGATGAAACTAGCCCCCGGCAGCATGGCGCTGGGCCTGGATCAGATCCCCGAGTCATTACTACCAGCCATCGCTTGTCGAGGGTTCTTGCCAATCACAGCCATGGATATCTTATTGGTGACGGCGCTTTTCTTCTTCAGTGAACTTGTCGCTTCGCGTGTTCTTTATAGGTTCAAAATCCGGGACCGGCCTTATTGAGTTCTGGTTTTGCCCGATTGAACGAAGGCGATGAAGCGTGATCTCCGGCGGACAGTTGAAGCGGACGGGAACCACGGATGAGCCGGCGCCGACCGATGTGTAGCCAGCCATGTCTCTATATTTCCAATCGCCCGAGCCGAAAGATCTCGGCAGGGTGGAATCGAGCGTGATGGGGATGCCGCCGGGCAGGCAAATCTGGCCGCCGTGCGTGTGCCCGCTCAATAGGAGGTCGAATCCCGCATGCGCGGCCTGCCGGTATATTTCCGGCGTGTGGGACAAAAGGATCGAGAACTCTTCGTGCGGAATCGCGTCCGCGGCTTTCTCGATATTGTCCACCCTGAAAAAATGGGCATCGTCGATCCCCGCCAGATGAATCCATTGGCCACCGCGTTCGATAATAACGGATTCGTTAAGCAGCATTCGTATCCCCATCGCCTCCAAGCCGGGGACCATGCGGATCGTATCATGGTTGCCCAAAACGCCGTACACCGGTCCTTTCAGAGCCTCGCGCATCCGAGCCATCTCGGCAAGGGACTGACTGAACGGTCCAAAAGTCTTCCCCCGATAGTCGCCGGTGAGGACACAGAGGTCGAATTCCAAGCTCGGAAGAAGATCCACGATGCAGGCCATCGCTTGCTGGCTCATATCCGCATGCAGATCGCTCAGATGTAAGATCCTGAAATCATCGAAGGCCATTGGGACATGGTGCGAGACGATTTCGTTTTGTCTCAGCAGAAGCTTGCCGGCATTCCGCCGTCCCCGCCAGTATAATCCCGACAGTCTAAGGACACCCTCAATGAGCGTGTGTGAAAAGAGCAGGTTCTCGATATGGAAGAAGTTCAGTCCCTGACCGAATATTTGTGCCTCATGATCCATTTCGATCCCGAGCCGCTGACGGGCATGCAGACGGCCGAGGCGCTTCTCCAGCTTCTCCTCGATATCGTCCGGTTTGGGGAACCTTACTGCGGCGCCAAATGGATGCTTCACTCTAGGTTTCCAAAGGAAGTGTTGGCAATGTCCTCTTATTAGCCTCTTAGCGTCTATGGACCAATGGAAGATTGATCTGTAGCAAGGCCAATTCGCTCCCGCAGTTTAATATTCATGATAATTTTGAAAGGCTTAAGGCAGCGTTTCGGTGGGAAGGGAGCAATAATTTGCATACGGCTATTTACCAATTTGGCCCGCTTCGGGTCCAAGCTCTCATTCTCTGAGGAGAAGTTCTATGAACCAAGCTGCAAACGATCGAGGCGGGCCCAAAAAGGACAAGCATTATTCATACAATGAGAGCGTCGATGAAACTGCAAAGCTGATCGACACCGAACCGGTAGAGGTCGAGGCGGAAGTTCCCGCGGAGGAAAATGAACCTATCGAGAGCACTCAAGAGAAAGACAATCCCGCTCCGCCGCTCTTCGAGGAATGACGGGGACGATATGAATTATTACGTTGGCATATCCTCCAGGACTGCCGTGAGGTCCCCGACCTTCATCGTCGTACAGAGCTTCCAGGCGATGATGGAGCGCGAGAAGTCGTCCAATATCGTGCTGAGGTAGAACCAAGCAAACGTCTCCATTTTCCCCGCATAATGCCTATTTAAGATCCCGAGACCTGCACGCCGATGCCTTCAAAACCATGTGCCACCCCATGCCGCGTCACTTTGAGCCTATTTTGGTCAACGATCCCTTCGATGATCCCGGGCTCTATGTGGATCTCGTCTTCGAGCGTCGCGCGCTGCTCTTCGATCTCGGCAACCTTAGCCGGCTTGCCCCTCGTAAGCTGCGGCGCATCAGCGACGTCTTTATCACTCATCGGCATATGGATCACTTCGCCGGCTTTGACCAATTGCTGAGGCTCCTTCTTGGGCGTGAAAAGACCCTTACCGTCTATGGACCTCCTGGTCTTGTCGATGCGGTCGAGCACAAACTTAAGGCCTATACCTGGAACCTTGTCGAGGGCTATGAAGGCACCTTGGTCTTCCGCGTGAGGGAAATCGACAAGACAGGCTGCCTCACATCGGCGGAGTTTTCCGGACGCAACCGGTTCGAGCGCTCCAAAGAAGAAATTAAGCATTGCGACGAGAACCTTCTGCTGCGGGAGCCCGGCCTCCAGGTCCGAACAACGGCGATCGATCATGGCGTGCTCGCACTTGCTTTCGCCCTCGAAGAGCGGGCTCACATTAATATCTGGCGCAACAAGCTGGAGGCCATGGGTCTAGCCGTCGGGCCGTGGCTTCGCACCTTCAAGGAGGCGACGCTTCATGGTGCGCCTGACAACACGTTGATCGACGTCGCGTGGAGTGATCGTCCGTTGGAAAGGCCCGCCGCGCTGCCCCTAGGCCTTCTCAAGAAGGAGATCATGAAAATCGCTGCTGGCCGCAAGATCGCCTACGTTGTCGATTGCTCCTTCACGGAAACCAATGTTGAAAGAGTCGTTCGGCTCGCAAAAGATGCTGATATTCTTTTCATCGAAGCGACATTCCTTCAAATCGACGCTGCGCTCGCCAAGACGCGGCACCATCTGACCGCGTGGCAGGCCGGAAGGATCGCGCGGCTGGCTTGCGTCAAGCGGTTCGTGACGTTGCACTATTCACCTCGATATAAGGGGATAAGCCATCGTCTTGTTGAAGAGGCACGCGATGCATTCGTAGGCAGCTGAGCGCCCTAGGAACATCGGAAAACGCAGCACTTGAACACAGAAGTGTGGACGTAGCTTAGCCGTGCGGTGATGCACTGGAGAAGCGGTACTGGCTTAGGACACGCTTGAGCCCGTTGGCACCTTCGCTGCCCAAAGTCGTTCCGGGCAATGTCGATGTTGTGCCGCTGACGAGGTTGAAGCCGACGTGATCTCGAAGCTCAGGCCCGACCTTTTTCGGTTTCGACTGCGGTAACGAGACGCGCACCCAAAGGCCAACGCACAATGGGCAGTAGAGCCTTCCGGTTCGTCGCTACCTCGTCACGAAAAGCCCAAATGGATCATGATTGATCTCAAAATCTGAGTAAGGGTTTAGTCGTGTTGATTGTTCGCAGTCCCCCTACGGGCTTCAGCACATGTCAGTGTAACAGATCAGTGTTTCAGTAACTCAAGTAAATTTATGTCATTGTGCCACGCCCCCGGTCTCATTGAGGTCCCATAGACCGGGGGTTTTCGTTGCCCGGTCGGCGAAGGTGAGGCCGACGCGGAGGCACTATTTCTTTGCGACTTGCGGAGACCCACCTGTAGGATCTATCCGGGGAAGGGCCGAACTGGCTCGGCACATTCGTGGGTGCTGAGCGTCCAGCCGCTCCGCCCAAAATTGGAATCGAGCAATGCCAGGGTCAGGGCCAACGGTCCGCCAACGATCCCCTCGATCAGGAAGTACCCCTCGTCTTCGGCACCTTGCCGGCCACAATTGTGGAAGCTCGAATACTGGGCAGCGTTCCAGATGCCAGCGGCTGCAATTCCACAAGCCACCCAGCCGATCAAGACGAGCGCCAATTTAATCACAAGCATCTCCTCCCCTTTGTTCCGCTGAGGGAGGTTCTCTGGTTGACTCCCTGAGCGTCACGCATATTGTTTCGTCCGTGCCGCGATGAGGTGTCGTCTTTTCAGGAGAGAAAGCCACATCCGACATAGCCCCGGTCGCTTGCCGGGGCTTCTTGTATTCGTCATGCTTCCTGCCGCTTTAGCCTCTCGCGGATCGCCCTGAGGCGCTCTAGCAGCCACATGAGCCCGCGGAGATTCATGTCGTGATAGCGGAGACGGAGGGTTGCTAAGACTCACGCGCTTGCTCCGCCTAACGGCATTTCAGCTCCACCCCAACCAGCTATGCCTGATCTGGCGCTCGCCATCGTGCCCCAATGGTTACGGCTGAAGTCACGGAACGGCGAACCAATTTACGATGCGACGAGGCCGATTTCGCAGTCTGGGTCTCACACAGTCTTCGTCACCTTGCTAAGGTGAGGCGGCCGGTCGGGATCGAAATCGAAGCGGCGCGCCGTCGTTTCGATCAGCCGATAGGCTGGCGCCAGCAAGGTAATTGCATCGGTCACCGCATGATCATCACCGATCCACGGCAAACTCGTAGCCGGGCCACCGCACAAATAAACCCGCTGGCCGGTTTTACGCAATGTCGCGACGAGCGTATCGATCATGCTGGCGGTCTGGTCTGCGACACGTAGCGCAAGCACGGGCGTATCGTGGCCAATAGCCGCGCGCGGTCCGTGCATCAGCTCAGCTGCGCTGAAGGAGAGTGCAGGGAGGCGTAAGATCTCTGCCATCTTCAAAGCAATTTCGCGTGCCGGCGCCAGACCGAAGCCACGGGCCGTAACGAAGACCGCGCGGGCCGTTGCGAGATCATCGGCACATCCGTTCCAGTCGAGCGCCAGCGCTCTTGAGAGTCGCTCCGGTAAACGTGCGACGGCGTTTGCAAGATTTTCGTCTTTGCCCAGTTCGGCGCAAAGCTGGGCTGCGGCAACCATGGAGGCAATGACGGTCTTAGTGGCGGCGATAGAGACTTCTCGGCCTGCACCTATAGACAAAATAAATTCCGAGGCATGCGCGACAGGCGATTCGGCATCGTTGACCAGCGCCACAGTCAGCGCGCCGGAGGAACGCGCGTCTGCGGTCGCGGCAATGAGATCGGGGCTACGGCCCGATTGCGAGACGACAATAAACAACGCTCCACGCAAGGCCAAGGTTCTCTTGAAGCTAGTAATGATCGACGGTGCCGTTGCGGAGACAGGAATGCCAAGACGGGTCTCGATGAGATAGCGCAGAAACACACCGACGTGACCTGAGCTGCCGCGCCCGCAGACCACGGCAACTGTAGGTTTTCGCCGTTCAATCGCAACAACGATCGGGCGCCACACGCTTTGGTCGGCGAGAAGGCGTGCCACGACATCGGAAGCCTCAGCGGTTTCGCGTGCCATGGCGCTGGGCGCGTCTGGAAGTATAGCCCGGCTCCCTGGCCGGGAAGGGCGCTCACCATCTTTGTGGGGCATAATAAACTGGCTCCAATTGCCAAGCGCCACGCGTGCGGCCGATGGCGCAACAATCGAGCCGAGAATTCGTATCAACCGACCCGACGACGAGAACGCACCATGCAGGGCTTCAAGAGCCCCGTCGTGATTACTTGAGAAACTCGAGCAGACGTGCATTTACCCGTTCTGTTGCATCATATTGCACCCAATGTGTTGCCTCCTCCAAGGAGGTGACCGAGGCGCGGGCGCAGAGCTTGGCGCTTGCATCTGCGAGTTCGGGCACCAGATAGGCGTCTCGCATGCCCCAGACGACGAGCACTGGAACAGCGATCGGCGGCTGGCTCACTGCTGTAATTGGTTTCCGATACCAATTGAGCATCGCGGTGAGCGCACCCGGCTCTGACCACGCCGCGCGGTATTGGGCCAAATCCGCGTCTGTGAAGGCGCCTGGCCGGCGTGATTGCCGAAACGCTTCCGTCAGGGCCTTGAAATGATCCCGGCGCAAAACGAATTCGGGCAGCCATGGCATTTGAAAGAAGCCAATATAGCGGCTCATCTTTCGCTGCACGGGATTATTGCGTACAGCGTCCATCCAGGCGAAGGGATGCGGAGCGTTCAGGGCCGCAAACCGCTCGATGCGGTCTGGGTAATGCGAGGCGATCCACCAGCCGACGACCCCGCCCCAGTCATGACCAATGAGGGCAAAGCTCCCGCATCCAAGCGCGTCGGCGAGGCCGATGACATCCGCGGCGAGAATATCGATAGCATAGGCCGCTTTTCCTGCGGGCTTTGTGCTTTTATTATAGCCGCGCTGATCCGGAGCAACGACCCGGTAGCCGGCATTGGCCAGCTCGCCGATCTGATAGCGCCAGCCAAACCAGAACTCAGGAAATCCGTGCAACAGGATGACAAGCCGCCCATCCTCCGGCCCGGCTTCGGCGCAATGAAGGGTGACGCCATTCGTGGTCCAATGGGAGAAACGCAGATTGCCATGCATGGAATTTGATCTCTCTGAAACGCAGCGGGCGCGACTTTGACGCAAGGATACGAAAGGATAATGTCATGCTGCTCAACCGCCACAAACCGCGATGAACCGCTCGCTGCGCCAAAGCTCCTTGCCCGTCTCGTCCGACTGCAGACAGCAGCGCCAGACGCTGCCTTACCGAATGTCCATCTCGACGCGCTTCGCCGGGGAGTTAGGATTTTGCGGCCATGCCTTAGCGGGCCTGTGGGCTCGTTATGATGCCGATTTCGCCGGGCCATGCTCGGAAACCGCCGCTCCACCCGCTTGAGGATTGCACAGAAGCGTGCAGAGCGCGTCCGCGCTGGCCGCCTTGCGAAGCCTCGCCGCGAACTCTTGGTCCCGCAGATGCCGGGCAATGGCAGCCAGCGCGCCGAGGTGCTCGCTGCCAGCGGTTGACGGGATGAGCAACAGAAACACGAGATCGACCGGCTTGCCGTCGATCGAGTCAAAATGGATCGGCCGGTTCAGACGCATGAACATGCCGAAAAGCCGGTCGAGTCCTTCGATGCGGGCATGCGGAAGCGCAAAACCATTGCCAAGGCCGGTGGACCCCAATTCCTCCCGGGCCTGCAAGGCGGCGAAAATCGTTTGCGCATCGCGATTCAGCAAAGCGGCGGCGCGCGACGCAAGATCCTGGAGCAATTGGTGCTTGTTGGTCGCCCGGGCAGCAATGATTACCCGGTCCGGTTCGATGAGATTGGCGAGATCCATGGCTGCACCTTTGCAAGGACTTTTAGCCGATCGCGCATATTCCAGCAAATCCGGAGCCGACCTCTTATGAACCATCATGGGGCTGGCTCACGGAGACGATAGCCGACGCCGGTTTCGGTAAGAATATGGGTGGGCCGCTCTGGGTCCGCCTCGATTTTTTGGCGCAGGGCACGGATATAAATACGCAAATATTGCACGTCGGCGTCGCCGCCCCAAATTTCCCGCAGCATGAACCGATGGGTCAAGACTTTTCCTGCGTGGGCTGCCATGAGGCGCAGAACCTCGTATTCGCGCGGCGAAAGTTTGACCTCGCTGCCTCGTACGGTGACGATTCGACGCACGAGGTCTATGCCCAGGTCGCCAGACTGGAACAATGGCCTTTCGCCTCCCTGGTGCAAGCGATGCCGCTGCGCGGTGCGGATGCGCGCCAGAAGCTCATCGATGCCGAAAGGCTTCGTGACATAATCATCGGCGCCGAGGTCAAGCGCGGTGACCTTGGCGCTTTCGTTTTCCCGGCTTGACAGGATAATGATTGGCAGGGTTTCGCCGCTATCCTTGATACGCCTGACGACATCAAGGCCATCCATGTCGGGCAGGCCGAGGTCAAGCACCACAAGATCGGCGGTATGTCTTTGGATGAGGTCGAGCGCGGCGCGCGCGTTGGCGGCGGTCGCGACGATATAACCTTGGCTCTCCAGGCTTGCCTGCAAAAAGCGAAGGATCGCCGGTTCGTCGTCAACGACAAGAACACGCAGCGGACCCGCGTGTGGTATCACGACAAGACCTCGGCTGGAAGCCTCGGCGTGACCGGCACCGGAAGCCTGATGGTGAACACCGTGCCAGTCCGATCGATCCGGTTGGCGGCTGTGATCGAGCCTCCCATGGCTTCAACAAAACCACGGCAAATGGCAAGACCAAGCCCGGTGCCGGCACGCTGCCTATCAGATCGGCGAACCCGGTAGAACTTGTCGAAAATCCGTTCAAGATCAGCCTCGGGAATGCCCTCGCCCTCATCGCGCACCTGAATGATGACAAAACCATCCGCGTGTCTTGCCGTGACCGTAATACGGGACCCTCGCGGCGCATATTTTGCCGCATTATCAAAGAGATTGAACAGCACCTGTTCCATCAACACCATGTCGAGATCGAGCAAGGGCAAACCGCTCTCAAGTTCAATCTCGACCGAGTGATTTTGCAAGATCTTATCCGCCCGTTGCAAGGCCGCGCCGATGATGTCCGAGAGATCGGCGGCCCCGGTTTGTGGCTTCAGCGGTCCGGATTCGAGCCGTGTCATATCGAGAAGATTGCCTATGAAGCGATTGAGCCGCTCGGCTTCCTCCAAAATGGTGCGCATGAGGCTCGCCCGAACCGTCGCATCGAACTCTTGCCCATGCGTGACGAGGCTGCTCGCCGAGCCAAGAATCGAAGCGAGCGGGGTCCGCAGATCGTGCGAAATCGAAGTCAACAAGGCCGCGCGCAGGCGATCGGTTTCGGCCGCCAGGCGGGCACGGTCGATGTCTTGGGCGAGATTGACTCGATCGATCGCTAGCGCCGCTTGATCCGACAAGGCATCCAAGAGACGGGATTCTTCGGGGCTCAGAAGCAGTCCCGGCTTGTCGCTATCGATCCCGACAACGCCGACGGCGCCGCGCCCGGTTCGCAGAGGCATGAAGCGGCGCTTGGCGCCAGGCAGTGTATCGGCGCCGCGCCCGGTTGACTGATTCCTTTCGAAGCACCAGCGGGCGGCGGCCAAATCTGCCTCATCAAGCATGTCCTCGGGTGGAAACCCAGCCTTGACAACAAGGCCGCCGTCCTCTGGCAAAAGCACCACGACACGCACTTTCAGCAGCAAGGCTATCTGATGCACCGTCGCCCAGAGCAGATCGTCGAGCGTTGCAACACCGGCGAGCTTGCGGCTAAAAAGATAGAGTTCCTCGGTGATCCGCGTCCGCTCCAGCGCGGCGACCGCTTGGGCGCGAACCCGTGCGGCGAGGTTGCTCGCGATCAACGCCACAACGCAAAAAAAGAACAGGGCGACGACATTTTCGGGATCAGTGATAGTGAATGTGTAGAGCGGTGGCAGGAAAAAAAAATTGTAGGAAAGAACGCTGACAAGACAGGCAAACAGCGAGGCCCATAGGCCGTGTGTCACGGCGCTCGCCAGGACCGCGATCAGGAAAACCTGCGAGAGATTTGAGACGCCAAGCACTTGCCGCAGCAGGGCGGCAACGAGTGTTGCAGCCGCGACATAGGCGAGGCTCGCAAGATAGGCTTTGATCCCAGGCCTTGGCTTTGCAACCTTGCTGTCGAGTTCCGTGGAATTTTTGGCTTGGGGCTCTTTCGGAGGCGCAACAATATGAACGCTCGCGTCTCCTGCTGCGTGGATGAGTTTCTCCGTGAAGGAATCACTGAAAAATCCCCGCCAGCGCGAGCGCTCGCACTTAGCGGCAATAATATGCGCAAAATGATTGGTCGCCGCATATTCGGCGACAGTCTCAGCAATATCCTCTCCGGGAATGGAAATCACCGCGGCGCCGAGCCTTTGTGCGAGACGGAGCGCCTGGGCTATTTTATCGCGGTCCGCCTCGCTTGCCCGTGTATCGGCCGGTGTCTCCACATGAATGGCCGTCCACTGCGCGCGCAGGCGATCAGCCATGCGCTTGGCATGGCGCACGATCGCATTGGCCCCGGCCGCGGAATTGAGCAAAACAAGCACGCGCTCGCCTGCCGGCCACGATCCTTCAATTCGATGCGCGCGCATGTAGTCGACCATTTGGGCGTCGACCCTTTGCGCGGTCCGGCGCAGCGCGAGCTCCCGGAGCGCCGTAAGATTGCCGGGCGAGAAATAATTCCTTGTGGCGCGCTCCGCCTGTTCTGGAACATAGACCTTGCCTTCGTTGAGCCGGGCAATCAGATCCTCTGGCGTAAGGTCGACAAGCTCTATGTCGCAAGCAAGATCGATAATCGAATCCGGGACGGTCTCGCGGACTCTGATTTTGGTAATTCCGGCAACGATATCGTTCAGGCTTTCGACATGCTGGATGTTGAGGGTCGTATAGACATCGATCCCGGCGGCGAGCAGCTCCTCGACATCCATGTAGCGCTTGGGATGCCGGCTCTCCGGCGCGTTGGTGTGGGCCAGCTCGTCGACCAAAACGAGGCATGGCCTGCGGGCCAAAATGGCGTCGATGTCCATCTCGGCCAGCGTGTGGCCCTTATAGGGGACGATCCGGTGCGGGATGATTTCGAGCCCCTGAAGGAGCGCCTCGGTCTCCTTGCGGCCATGCGTCTCGACGACGCCGATGAGGACATCGACGCCTTCGGCTTTTTTGGCCCGCGCGGCGGTCAGCATTTCATAGGTCTTGCCGACGCCCGGTGCGGCGCCAAGAAAGATCCTCAGGCGGCCGCTTTCGGCCTGCTGCGCTTCACGCAAGAGAGCGTCGGGCGAAGGCCGGCGCTCGGCGGTATCGCGTTTTTCCATGCCACGGGATACTCAAGGCTCAAAAGCGCGCGGCATCAGCTCTTTTTGGCAAGCTTGTCGAGCGCCAGATTGAGCTTTAGCACATTGACATGCGGTTCGCCCAGTAGGCCAAGGAGACGGCCAGCCGTATTGTCTTGAACGAGCTGGCGGAGCCGGTCTTCCGGCAGGCCGCGCGCCTTGGCGACCCAGGGGATCTGGAACAGAGCCGCGGCGGGTGTAATGTCGGGATCAAGCCCGCTTGCCGAAGTGGTAACAAGATCGACCGGAACCTTGGCCGAGAGATTTGTTGCCGATAGAAGATCGGCATCGCCCCTGACCCGGTCGACAAGTGCTTTTGACGTCGGGCCGTAATTCGAGCCGCCGGAATTGCTCGCATTATAGGGAGCGGGCACCGTTTTGGTCGGATCATTCGGATCGGTGTCGGTCGTGGCGGACGGCCGACCATGAAAATAGCCATCATCCGTGAAATTCTGCCCGATCAGCTCCGAGCCGATGATCTTACCATCGCGTTCGATCAAACTGCCATTGGCTTGATGAGGAAAAAAAAGGCCGGCCATGCCTGTCATTGCGAGCGGATAGATAAGTCCCGTCACCAGAGTCATGAGAACGGTCAGCATGATGGCTGGGAAGAAATGCTTGATCATTTTAATTGTCCTTCAAGCCCGTTGTTTGCTTCAAACAAGATGCGCCGCGCTGACAACAAGATCGATGAGCTTGATGCCGATGAAAGGAGCGACAATCCCGCCGAGCCCATAGACGAAAAGATTGCGCCGCAAAATGGTTGCCGCGCCGACCGGCCGGTAGGCGACGCCGCGCAGCGACAAGGGGATGAGCGCCACGATGATCAGCGCGTTGAAAATAATGGCCGACAAAATAGCGCTCTGCGTTGTCGCAAGATACATAATATTGAGGCTATGCAACTGCGGATAGAAGGAGATGAACATCGCAGGGATGATCGCGAAATATTTGGCGACGTCATTGGCGATCGAGAACGTCGTGAGAGCGCCGCGTGTCATAAGGAGCTGCTTTCCGATCTCGACGATCTCGATGAGCTTGGTTGGGTCGCTATCGAGATCAACCATATTGCCTGCCTCCCGAGCCGCCATCGTGCCGGTGTTCATGGCGACGCCGACATCGGCTTGAGCCAGGGCCGGCGCGTCATTGGTCCCGTCGCCGCACATGGCGACAAGCTTGCCCTGTGCCTGCTCGTCGCGAATGAGCTTCAATTTCGTTTCCGGGGTTGCCTGGGCGAGAAAATCATCGACTCCCGCCTCCGCGGCGATAGCCGCCGCGGTCAGCGGATTGTCGCCGGTAATCATCACGGTTCTGATACCCATCTGGCGGAGAGCGGCGAACCGCTCCCTGATGCCGCCCTTGATAATGTCCTTCAGATGGATGATCCCGAGCAGCCGCCCATCTTTCGCGACGGCGAGTGGTGTTCCCCCTGATTTCGCAATCTGATCGCTGCTGGCGTTCAAGGCCCTCACCGCGGCTTCCGACAGCAATGGGCGCGCCGCCGCGACGGCGCCGGGATTGTCTGTCACGGTCGAACCAATGGCGGAACGCACATAGGTCAGGATCGCATCCACCGCGCCTTTGCGAATCGCGGTCAATTCGGTATCGATCCCGCTCAATCGCGTATGCGCGGAAAAAGGAATGAACTTTGCGTGAAGCTCGCCCATGTCGCGGCCGCGAATGCCATACTTCTCTTTCGCGAGAACCACGATCGAGCGGCCTTCCGGCGTCTCATCCGACAGAGACGCAAGTTGCGCCGCGTCGGCGAGTTCCATTTCGCTGACTCCGGGCAGCGGAATAAATTCCGCTGCCTGCCGATTGCCAAGCGTAATCGTGCCGGTTTTGTCGAGGAGCAGCGTGTCGACATCGCCAGCCGCCTCTACCGCCCGTCCCGACATGGCGAGAACATTGAAGCGCACGAGACGGTCCATCCCGGATATTCCAATTGCCGACAAGAGCGCGCCGATCGTGGTCGGAATAAGGGTGACGAACAGCGCGACGAGAATGACCACGCTGACTTTGCCGCCTGCATAATTCGCGAAGCTTGGGATGGTCGCGACCGCGAACACGAAGATAAGCGTCAAGCCAGCGAGAAGAATGTTGAGGGCGATTTCATTCGGCGTTTTCTGCCGCTCCGCACCTTCGACAAGCGCGATCATCCGGTCGAGAAAGGTCGAGCCTTGCGCGGCGGTGATGCGAACCTTGATCCAGTCGGAAAGAACAATTGTGCCGCCGGTGACGGCGGAGCGATCGCCGCCAGCCTCGCGAATCACCGGCGCGGATTCGCCGGTGATCGCCGATTCATTGACCGAGGCAACGCCTTCGATCACATCCCCGTCGCTCGGGATAAGGTCACCGGGCTCGACAAGAACGACGTCCCCGGGTTCCAACTCGACGGCGGACACGCCCTCGACAACGTTCTCTCTGTTGCTCTTACCATAAGGATCGATGAGCCGTTTCGCCCGCGTGTCAGTCCGCGCCTTGCGCAGAGTAGCTGCTTGGGCCTTGCCGCGGCCTTCGGCCACCGCCTCGGCGAAATTGGCGAAAAGCAAGGTAATCCACAGCCACACTATGATTTGGAAGGTGAACTTTAAATTTTCACCGCTGGTCATGAGATCGCGCAGAAAAAGGATCGTCGTGAGGAGGGACACAATCTCGACCACAAACATGACCGGATTTCGGATCAGGATCCGGGGGTCAAGCTTGCGGAAGGAGTCCCCGATTGCCGGCACGATGATCGCCGGATCGAACAAGGAGCTCACGCTGCGGCGCGGATTGGTTCTGTCTTTCATTGTTTTTGTCCCAAAAGTTAGCCTGCGGTGATCAGAAAAGCGTGCCAGCGAGCATCGCGAAATGTTCCTCGATCGGCCCGAGAGCGATGGCAGGAAAAAAGGTCAGGCCGCCGATGATCAAGATCACGCCGATCAAAAGACCGACGAAAAGCCCGCCGTCGGTCGGGAAGGTTCCGGCCGAGGCCGGCACGATTTTCTTATTGGCGAGTGATCCGGCTATTGCGAGCATAGGAACGATGAAGAAAAAACGCCCGATCCACATGGCAAGGCCAAGCGTCGTGTTCCAGAATGGCGTATTAGCGGAAAGCCCAGCGAAGGCGCTGCCATTGTTGCCAGTCGCGGAAACATAGGCATAAAGCGCTTCGCTAAAGCCATGCGGACCGGAATTGGCGAGGCCCGCGAGACCGGGGCCAACGACGACCGCTATGGCGGTGAAGCCAAGCATCGACAAGGGCAGAATGAGAATGGCGAGTATCGCCATCTTAACCTCCTTCGCCTCGATTTTCTTGCCGAGATATTCCGGGGTGCGGCCGACCATCAGGCCCGCGACAAAGACCGCGATGATCGCGAAGAGCAGCATGCCGTAAAGGCCCGAGCCGACACCGCCGAAGATGATCTCGCCGAGCATGATGTTGACCATCGGCACCATGCCGCCGAGCGGCAGCAGACTATCATGCATCGTGTTGACGGCACCGCAGGAAGCATCAGTAGTGGCGGTTACGAAGAGGGAGGAATTGGCGATGCCGAACCGCACCTCCTTGCCCTCCATATTGCCGCCGGCCTGCAGCGCGCTGGGGCTCGCATCGATCGGAAACGCGGCGAAGGCCGGATTGCCGCCGCTTTCGATTGCATAAACGGAGAATGTTCCGGCCAAAAACAAGATCCCCATGACGGCGAAGATCGCCCAGCCCTGGCGCTCCTTGCCAACCATCCGTCCGAACACATTGGTGAGCGCCGCCCCGATCGAGAAAATCAGAACGATCTCAACAAAATTGGTGAGCGCGTTCGGATTCTCATAAGGATGCGCCGAATTGGCGTTGAAGAAGCCGCCGCCATTGGTGCCCATCATTTTGATGACTTCTTGGCTGGCAACCTGACCTTGGGCGATCACTTGTTTGGCGCCTTCGAGTGTCGTGACCTCGGTATAGGGGTTGAGGTTTTGCGGCATGCCTTGCCAGACGAAAAAGAGTCCGACCACGATGGATATCGGCAAAAGCACATAGAGAACGGTTCGGGTCATATCGACCCAGAAATTGCCGATTGTCTGCGCCGAGCGGCGGGCAAAGCCCCTGATGAGGGCGATGGCGAGCGCGATGCCGGTCGCGGCTGACACGAAATTGTGCATGGTGAGCCCGGCCATCTGGGTCAGATAGCTCATGGTCGACTCGGGCGTATAGGATTGCCAATTGGTGTTGGTGACAAAGCTCACCGACGTGTTGAAGGCGAGATCAGGTGCGACCGGATCAAGGTGCTGCGGGTTGAACGGCAAGACCGCCTGCAGGCGCTGCAACGCGTAAAGCGCGAGGAAGCCCATGACGCTGAAGGTAAGCATGGCGAGGCCATAGCCAAGCCAATTCTGTTCCTCGCGCTCGTTGACGCGGCTCAGAGAATAGAAGAATTGTTCGAGCGGACGCAGGATCGGCGACAAAAATGTCCGTTCACCATTGAAGACGCGGGTCATGTAATAGCCGAGCGGCTTCACGAGAAGCGTGACGACCACGCAATAGAGCGCGATCTGAACGAAACCATTGGCGGTCATGGAATACCTTCCTCAAATGTGCTCGTTCAAAAACGCTCGGGACGGATCAAGGCGATGACGAGGTAGACGAGCAGGCCGATCGTCACAATCGCGCCGAGAATGTTCTCGAATATCATAGGTAGCACCTCACAGATTGTCGCAAGCGCCAAGGTAAAGCGCAGTAAGGGCAAAGGCGGCAACGCCAATCGCGATGTAGATCAAATCGAGGAGAAAGACAGGCATTGGATAATCCTTCTGGCGTATCTCCGGCTGCGACACATGAACGTCAATTGCGTCTCCGAATGGAGCTGTCGCAATCGCCCGGCAAGCCGATGCTGCTTCGCCGGAAGAGGGGCGGCCGGGCAAGCACAGGTTCAAATACGGCGAGCCTCATATAGATTCGAGCGTGCTCAAGGCGCCGCTGTATATAAATTTCATAAAAACGGGGTACCGGACACGGCAGTGGGCACAGGCTGGGGGCAGGGGTGGCAAGCTTTGAATTTATTACCCGCGGCATCCGTCATTGGCAGGCCGCCATGACAAGGTTCCGCGGGGAAAGCCTCAAATTACATTCTCAGCCCGCCATCCTCGCCTTTTCCATCAGACTCACAAATCGTGCGAACAAATAATGGCTGTCGCGCGGGCCGGGGGAGGCTTCGGGATGATACTGCACCGAAAAAGCCGGGTGATCGGTCAATTCGAGACCGCAGTTCGAACCATCGAAGAGTGATCGATGGGTTTCCCTCGCATTGGCGGGTAGGCTAGCCGGATCGACCGCGAAACCATGATTCATCGACACGATCTCGACCTTGCCGGTCGTAAAGTCCTGAACCGGATGATTGGCGCCATGATGGCCCTGGTGCATTTTTACCGTTTTGGCGCCGAGCGCCAGCGCCAGCATCTGATGACCAAGGCAGATTCCGAAGGTCGGGATGTTGTGCGCGATGATCTCCTTGATGACGGCAACCGCATATTTTCCGGTTTCGGCCGGATCGCCCGGGCCGTTTGACAGGAATACGCCATTCGGCCGCATCGCCAGAATAGCATCGGCCGACGTCTCCGCTGGCACCACGGTGACCGCGCAGCCAGCCTCCGTCAGAAGCCGCAGAATGTTGCGTTTGATCCCATAGTCGAGGGCGACCACTTTATATTCGCTAAAGCCACTCGATCGATAGCCATGCTCTGGCGTCCAGGCCGCTTGTGTGCGAGTTTCCGCCGCTTCGAGCTTTGCATCGGTCAGTTCATCTGCACCGGGCATCGGACTCTTTCTTTGTACATCGAAGGACGTCCGGTTGCCACGAATAGCAAATTGACCCGTCTTGCCGGAATAGGGATAGCGTTCGGGTGTGGTGACATCGGGCACGAGATCCATGCCTTCGAGACCGGGCCATTGCCGTGCCATGGCCTGCAAGGCGTCGATGTCAAAATCGCCGCTGGGCAAATGGGCGATGACCGCGTTTGGCATTCCATTTTCGCGAATAAACGACGTCAGCGCGCGTGTATCGATGCCGCAAAGACCGATGATGCCGCGATCCTTCAGCCAGGAATTGAAATCACCCTTGGCCCGGTAATTGGAGGGACCCGTCACCGGCGCATGGACGATGACACCACGTACCCCGGCGCTCGCCGCGAGATTGCTTGTCTCGATATCCTCATCATTGGCGCCGACATTGCCGATGTGGGGAAAAGTGAAGGTAATGATCTGTCCCGCATAGGACGGATCGGTGAGGATCTCCTGGTAACCCGTCATGGCTGTGTTGAAACAGACTTCGCCAACGGCCGTGCCGGCGGCGCCAAACCCGGCCCCTTCGATCACCATGCCATTGGCCAGAACGAGAAGCGCTGTCGCGCGCGGCTCCCGCCAAAAGGAAAGAGAATGGCCTTGCTCCGGCGTCATGCTCATCTTAGATCCGTCTCTTCCAAAGCGATAAAGCGGCCGGCCGCCGCCGTCAAATTCCACCCATACGCGAGGACTTATCGATGCGCGAAAAAATTTCGAGCGAACTCAAGGCGGCGATGAAAGCGGGCGAAAGGCGCCGCGTTGATACGATCCGCATGATCATGGCGGCACTCAAGGACAAAGATATCGAAGCGCGCGGGCAAGGGAAAGACGTGTCCGGCGAGGAAATCTTGGCGCTTCTCCAAAAGATGGTGAAAAGCCGGAAAGAATCTTTGGAGATCTACGAAAAGGCGGGCCGGGCCGATCTTGCGACGCAAGAAAGTGAGGAAATCGCTATTATTCAAGGTTTCTTGCCAAGCCCAATGAGTGAGGCGGACGTGGAGCAGGCGATTACCGCCACCCTCGCCGAAACAGGCGCCGCCTCGATCAAGGATATGGGACGCGTTATTGGCGCGCTCAAGGGGAAATATGCGGGCCGCATGGATTTCGGGAAGGCCAGCGCGCTCGTGAAGGCAAAGCTTGGCGGATAGGAAGATCATGCCGTCATATTGAGAAAGATTGCGAGTTCGTCCCGGTCCATGGGAGAAACATTCTCTTGCGCCGGAAAGTTCTTGGAACGAACGTCGGCAGCATAGGCTTTCACCGCTTCCCGCATTAGTCGGTCCACCTCCAGGTAGCGCCGGTTGTGCTGGAAATTCTTTTGCGTGAAGCCGAGCACGTCGGTAATGACCAGCACTTGGCCGTCGGTCTTGCGTCCCGCGCCAATTCCAATGGTCGGCGCCGTGACCGATTGTGTCACGCGATCAGCAACCTCCTCGGGCACCCGTTCGAGAACAAGGAAGGCCATTCCAGCGCTGTCAAGGGCGATGGCGTCGCGGAGCAGCCGCAGCGCTTCCGTGGCCTTGCGCCCTTTGAGATGTTTGTCGTCATGATGCTGCGGCTCAAGTCCAAGGTGACAGCAGACCGCGATCGCGGCTCCGGCAAGGGCCTTGACAATCTCGGGCCGCGCCCCTTCGAATTTCACGATGTCGGCTCCAGCCGCGATCAGCTTGCGGGAACTCTCAAGCGCGATCTCGGGCGTATCGTAACTGCGAAAGGGCAGATCAGCGATGACCGGTGTATGTGGCGCGCCGCGGCGGACCGCGCGGACATGATGACACATGTCGGCGAGCGTCACATCCCTCTCGCTGGCGTAGCCGAGTATATTGGTGCCCACGCTGTCGCCGACGAGGATGATATCGACGCCGCTTTCCTCCTCGGCCCTGGCCGTTGGTGCGTCATAGCCGGTCAGGACGGCGATCCGCTGACCTTGCCGTTTCATCTCGAGGAACCGGGTGATGGAGGAGGTCATGCGTCGTGTCCGCTCTCTCTTGAGCCTTCAAGCAGCATTTTTGCCCGGACAGCTTGAAGGATCCTCTGTTTGGCTGCGATAAGAGGAACGATCCTGGAACGATTCGATTCGGATCGGAAAGCCCTTTTCCGTTGCCGGGAATATTTCTTGCTGGTTCGCGGTTGAGCATGGATGCCTTGCATAGTCCACAAGAGCCCTTGGCGGCAATGAGCGAAACGTCACTTGAGGTGACCCCGCCACTGAAGCGCGTCGCCGCCAAGGCTTACGTCCAGACAGGCGCGCGGCGAATCGCATTGACCGATTTCCGCTCCTATGCCTCGCTCGATCTTCCCGTTGACGCGCGCCTGGTCGTGCTGACCGGCGAAAACGGGGCTGGCAAGACCAATTTCCTCGAAGCCCTGTCTCTGCTTGCGCCGGGGCGCGGGCTACGCCGGGCGGAATTCAGCGAGCTGGCACGAAATGGCGGACGCGGCGGCTTCGCGGTCTCGGTCGAACTCGAAACGCCGGGGGGCGGCATCCAGCTTGGAACCGGCATCGAGCCGCAAACGAACGCCCCGCTGCAACGCAAATACCGGCTCGACCGCGCTCCCACCCCGTCCATCCGCGCCTTTTGCGA
The DNA here is from genome assembly GCA_035509135.1 of Methylocella sp. Classification (GTDB taxonomy): domain Bacteria; phylum Pseudomonadota; class Alphaproteobacteria; order Rhizobiales; family Beijerinckiaceae; genus Methylocapsa. Next base: position 28,535 of record DATJLX010000149.1, on the reverse strand, counting down.
TCATGTCCGCGTGGTCTGGCTGACACCGGCCATGGATGGCCTCTTTTCCGGGCCAGCGGGAGACCGGCGGCGGTTCCTCGACCGCCTCGTGCTGTCCATCGATGCGGATCACGCGGCCCGGGTCAGCGCGTTCGAACGCGCGTTGCGCGGGCGCAACCGTCTCTTGGAGGAAGGGTCTCGCGCCGACCGCGGCTGGCTCGGGGCGATCGAGGAGGAAGCCGCCGCGCTCGCCATCGCCATTGCCGCCGCGCGGATCGAGACGGTGGCGTGCCTTTCGGCTCTTATTCTTAAAACCCGCGACAAGGACTCGCCGTTTCCATGGGCGGATCTCGCCGTGCGGGGCGATGTCGAGAATTTGGTGGGGAACCATCCAGCGCTCGAAGCCGAAGACATTTACAGGGGCATCTTGCGCGACAACCGGCCCCGCGACGCCGCGGCCAAACGCGCCTTGACCGGACCGCAAGCGAGCGATCTTTGCGTCCGGCATGGTCCAAAGCAAGCGCCGGCGGCGCAGGCCTCGACGGGAGAACAAAAAGCGCTGCTTGCCGGGCTGGTTCTGGCGCATGCGCGTCTCGTCTCGGTGGTCAGCGGTTTGGCGCCCCTCGTCCTCCTCGACGAAATCACCGCTCATTTCGATCCTGCCCGCCGTGATGCTCTCTTTAACGTGACGGAAAGTTTGGATGGCCAAATCTGGTTTACTGGTGCCGACCGGACGATATTTCGCGCCCTTGAGAAACGCGCTTTGATGTTGACTGTCGTGCCAGGCTCGGGAGTCGAGGGGGCCGTGAGCCTGATCTCATGAGGCCGCCCCCTATAACCAGCGCCGGACCTTGGCTTTGTAGCGCAGATAATCTTCGCCAAAGCGCCGTTCGAGGTAGGTTTCCTCGGGTTCGATCACGCCTTTTTGCAGAATGGCCGCGAGCACCGGGACAATGACCAGAAGCCAAAGCGAATTCATGAGAAAAGCGATGCCCGCGCAGAGCAAGACCATGCCGAGATAAATCGGATTGCGGCTCTTTTGAAAGACCCCCGTGGTGACGATGCGGGTTGTGGCTTTGCGGACATCGAGAGGTGTGTCAGCGGCGGCCATCTCCCGCGCCGCCAAGAGACCGATGATCAGGGCACCGAGAATAAGAGGAATGCCGAGCGGCACCGCCAAGGCGCGAACCAAGAAGCGCAGGGGCCAGAAAAAATTCAAAATCAGGCCGAGAGCGATCACCGCGCCCAAAATCAAAGGGGGCAGGGTGATGACGCCAGGTCCGCCGGATGGTTCGTTGTGCATGGTTGATCCGTTTTGTCAGGCGCCCTGTGAGACGCTAACGATCAGATCCAGCGCCGGACATGGGCTTTATAGTCCAAATATCTTTGGGCGAATCGCCGTTCCAGATAGGCTTCTTCTGGCTCGATGACGCCTTTTTGCAAAACTGCCGCGAAGGCAACGGTGAAAAGGAGCATCCACAAGGAATTAATGAAAACAGCAACTCCGGCGCAGAGCAAAACCATGCCGAGATAGATCGGATTGCGGCTCCATGCGAAAGCGCCCTCCGTTGCGAGATCGGTTGCGGGCTTTTGCAGGAAAAGTGTGGTTTTGAGCCGCACGAGCTCCCTTGCCGCGAAAGTCGCAAGATTGAGTGCGATAAAGATGAGACCAAAGCCAACCGGCAGGGAATATGCGGCCGGCACAAAGCCTATTGGCCAAACCAAATTGAGTATGAACCCAAGCAACAGAGCCCCCGCCAGGAGAGCCTCGGGCGGAGCAATAACCTGCGCATTATAGCCCGATCCATATGGCATGCCGGGCGGCTCCCTGCCTTCCGTCGCTTTTTGACTTATTATAAGGCTACCCGCGCCTTCAAATTTAGCACAGCTCAGTTTCATTCGTCTATCGAACCGCCATGGAGTTTTTTGCTGCACGCGACCACCGCCGTTGCTATAGAGCCGGTGGTACCGTTTCAGCGCTGTGTCGATCGGAGCGGGACGCTGGCGGGCGTGGCGGAACTGGTAGACGCGCCGGATTTAGGTTCCGGTGGTGAAAATCGTGGGGGTTCGAGTCCCTCCGCCCGCACCAAGCCTTGACCGGTGTCTCGCGGAGCCCCCAGAGACGAGGGCTTAGGCGCAGCTCCAGAGGTAGAGTTGGCTTCCGGTCAAGAGTCTGCCAGAACAGCAATACTCGAAGTCGAGAAGGTTCCTTTCAAATGCAAGTCACGCAAACGCACTCGCTAGGCCTCAAACGCCAATTCAAGGTGGTGCTTGCTGCCGCCGATATAGCCGAACGAGTCGAAGGTCAACTCGCCGAGGTGCAAGCGAAGGCGCGCATCCCCGGATTCCGCCCTGGCAAGGTCCCTGTTTCGCACCTCAAGCGTCTTTACGGCCGCTCGATCATGGCCGAAGTCGTCCAGGAGGCCGTCAATGAGGCCAACCGCAAGATTGTCGAAGACAATCAATTGCGGCTTGCGATGGACCCAAGGATCGATTTTCCAGGAGACGCAAAGGAAATCGAGAAGGTTTTCGAAGCGCAGGCCGATTTCGCTTTTACCGTTGCGCTTGAAGTTCTGCCGAAGATCGAGGTTGGCGATTTCGAGTCGATCGAAATCGAACGCCTTGTCGCCGACGTATCCGATGCCGACGTCGACCAAGTCTTGACCAGGCTCGCTGAGCAAAATCGCACTTACACCGCCAAAGAAGGCGAGGCCGCCGCCGAAAAGGGTGATAAGGCGACGCTGGATTTTATTGGAAAAATCGACGGCGAGCCTTTCGAGGGCGGTTCTGGGGAAAATGTCGATGCGGTGCTCGGCTCGGGCAGTTTCATTCCGGGCTTCGAAGCGCAAATCGAGGGCATGAAGATTGGCGAAAGCCGGACCATCGCGGTGACGTTTCCGGAGAATTATAGCGCTGCCAAGCTAGCCGGCAAGGCGGCGACCTTCGATGTGACGCTCAAGGCCGTGGCAGCCCCGGCAGAGGTCGACATCAGCGATGAATTCGCCAAGGGCTTTGGCTTCGAGGATCTGGGCAAGCTCAAGGATAAAATCCGCGAAAATATCGGGCGCGATTATCTCGCGGCTTCGCGTGGAAAATGGAAGCGGGAACTTCTCGACGTGCTCGACAAGAAATATGTCTTCGAGGTGCCAGAAAGCATGGTGACACAAGAATTCGAGGCCGTATGGCGCACGGTCGAGGCCGAGCAAAAGCGCAGCGGGCGCAGTTATGAAGACGACAACACCACCGAAGAGGCAGCTAAGGCGGACTATCTCAAAATCGCCGAGCGGCGGGTTAGGCTTGGCCTCCTCCTGGCGGAAATCGGGCAGAAGGCGGAAATCAAGGTCACCGACGACGAGATAGGCCAAGCTCTCGCTCAAAAGGCGCGCGCCTTTCCAGGCCAGGAAAAGTCCATCTGGGATTATTACCGGAACAATCCGAACGCCCTTGCAGAGATCCGGGCGCCCCTTTTCGAGGAAAAAGTCGTCGACTACATCATTTCGCAAGTTAAGCTAACCGACAAAAAGGTTTCAAAGGACGAGCTTTTCAGGGTGGACGGCGATGAGACAGACGATACAATCACCGAAAACGTTCCCGAGTGACTGGGGACGGCGGCTGTGCGGGGCGAGCTTTTTCGCCCGTGTGGCGTTCATGTGCTATGCTTGTTAAACTGCCTATGATCTTCTTGCCGTTTGAATAAGGTCGTTCTCTTCAAGGAAGTGTCCGCCATGCGTGATCGCAGTCCGGTTGAAATATTCGACAACTACCTCATTCCCCAGGTCATCGAGAATACGAGCCGCGGCGAACGCGGGTTCGACATCTATTCAAGGCTTTTGCGGGAGCGGATCATTTTTCTGACGGGCCCTATCGAGGATCACATGGCCTCGGTGATCATCGCCGAATTGCTCTTCCTTGAAGCGGAAAACCCGAAGAAGGAAATTGCAATGTACATCAACTCGCCGGGCGGCGTGGTGACGGCGGGCCTTGCGATCTATGATACGATGCAATTTATCAAACCCAAGGTATCGACGCTTTGCGTCGGGCAGGCCGCCTCCATGGGTTCGCTTCTGCTTTGCGCCGGTGAAGAGAACACCCGCTACGCCCTCCCGAATGCGCGAATCATGGTCCATCAGCCGTCCGGCGGCTTCCAAGGCCAAGCTTCGGATATTCTCCGCCACGCCGAGGATATTATGAAAGTCAAGAAGCGGCTCAACGATATTTATGCAAGGCACACCGGACGGGATTACGATACGATTGAAAAAACCTTGGACCGCGATCATTTCATGTCGGCCGACGAGGCGAAAGAATTTGGTATCGTCGACCATGTCATCATCAAGCGGCCGGAAGAATTGGCGCTTGCGGAGAGCAAAGTTGGCTAGGGCGTCTTGTTGGTCTGAGGCTTGATCATAATAAGGAAAGTGGCTGCCCCTTTCTTTAGTCAGCCTCCCCGGGTGAGTTCGGTCGGGCGGGGGCACGGGCCATCCAGCAGCCGTTGGGGCTCTGGGCTGAGTGGGGTGGGCGCGGACCGGCATCTGGACAATTGATTGTTTTGGTATAAATATTGCTTATTTCAGAATTCCGCATGAATCGCGCATCGGATCCCTTCTCGCTGCGATTTGTCGCACAAAACACGACAAAGAGCATTTCGTTTGAAGGAAACTGTTTCATAGTTATGATGCGCGTATCATGACTGGAACGGCGCCGATCTCAAAGCTTCGGTGGCGTCTTGTGTGAGGGAGACTGGGCTAGAAGAATGGAGGCTGGTTCGTGTGCTGAGCCGCCAGCTGGTGGGTGCTTTATCAGCGTCCGCCGCCTTTCACTGGGAGTGACCGGAGTTCGCACATGACTCCGGCCGGTACGGAGACGATCGATGACCAAGGTCGGCGGCAGCGACTCGAAAAACACCCTCTATTGCTCGTTTTGTGGCAAGAGCCAGCACGAGGTGCGCAAGCTCATCGCTGGCCCCACGGTTTTTATCTGTGACGAATGCGTCGAACTTTGCATGGATATCATCCGCGAGGAGAACAAGTCCTCGCTTGTCAAAAGCCGTGATGGCGTTCCGACGCCGAAGGAAATCTGCAAGGTTCTGGATGATTACGTCATTGGTCAACCCCAAGCCAAGCGGGTATTGTCGGTTGCCGTCCACAATCACTACAAGCGCCTCAATCATGCCACCAAGCACAATGATGTGGAGCTTGCGAAATCGAATATTCTGTTGATCGGTCCCACCGGTTCCGGCAAGACCCTGCTTGCCCAGACCTTGGCGCGCATCCTCGATGTGCCCTTCACAATGGCCGACGCCACGACGCTGACCGAGGCAGGCTATGTCGGCGAGGACGTCGAAAATATCATTTTGAAGCTTCTGCAAGCCTCCGACTATAACGTCGAGCGGGCCCAGCGCGGGATCGTCTACATTGACGAGATCGACAAGATTTCGCGCAAATCGGACAATCCGTCGATCACCCGGGATGTGTCGGGCGAGGGAGTCCAGCAGGCGCTCCTGAAAATCATGGAAGGCACGGTCGCGTCGGTGCCGCCGCAGGGCGGCCGCAAGCACCCGCAGCAAGAATTTCTGCAGGTCGATACGACCAACATCCTTTTCATTTGCGGCGGTGCTTTTGCCGGTCTTGAAAAAATCATCTCAACCCGCGGCAAGAGCACCTCGATCGGTTTCGGCGCGACGGTCCAGGCGCCGGATGACCGCAGGACCGGCGAGGTGCTCCGGAAAGTCGAGCCGGAGGATTTGCTGAAATTCGGACTGATTCCGGAATTCGTCGGCAGATTGCCGGTCATCGCGACACTTGATGATCTCGACGAAGATGCCTTGAAGAAAATCCTGACCGAGCCGAAGAACGCGCTCGTCAAGCAGTATCAGCGTCTTTTCGAGATGGAAAACACCGAACTCACTTTCCAGGACGAGGCTTTAAAGGTGATTGCCAAAAAGGCCATTGAAAGACGCACCGGTGCGCGAGGATTGCGCTCGATCATGGAAGGCATTCTGCTTGATACGATGTTCGAGCTTCCCGGCCTCGAGAGCGTCGAACAGGTGGTGATTGGCCCCGATGTCGTCGAGGGAAAATCCCGGCCGCTCTACATTTATGCCGAACGCAACGAAAAAAGCGGCGTGAGCGCTTGAATTCGCACTTACGAGACGCACCGCAGCCGCGAGACCCCGCATCCTGCGGGGCTTTGCTTGATGCCTTCTTGAAAGCGCGCCCCCGCGCCGCCATCTCTATGGTAGAGATTAGCCGAATAGGACGATGAAATGACCCAAACGCGCGAGCCTGCACGCCCCGGCACGATAGGAAGCTATCCGGTTCTACCGCTGCGCGATATCGTGGTTTTCCCCCATATGATCGTGCCGCTTTTCGTTGGCCGTGAGAAGTCGATTCGCGCCCTCGAAGAGGTGATGAAGGCCGACACGCTCATTCTTCTTGCCACGCAGATGACGGCGGGCGACGATGATCCGACAACGGACGCGATTTTTGCAACGGGCACGCTCGCTTCGGTTTTGCAGCTTTTGAAGCTCCCCGACGGCACGGTCAAGGTTTTGGTCGAAGGGCAGGTGCGCGCCAATGTGCTCGGATATTCGCGCACCGATGATTTCTATGAAGCCCGGGCCGAGGCCATCGCGGATGAGCCTTATGACAAGGTCGAAGTGGAGGCGCTCGCCCGCTCGGTGGTCGCGGAGTTCGAAGGTTATGTCAAACTCAACAAAAAGATTTCGCCGGAAGTCATCGCCGCGGTCGCCCAAATCGAGGATTATTCCAAGCTCGCCGACACGATTGCTTCCCATCTCGCGGTCAAGATAACGGAAAAACAGGCCGTGCTCGAAACCGTCTCGATCGCCAAGCGATTCGAGAAGTGCTTGACCCTGATGGAAAGCGAGATCTCGGTGCTGCAAGTGGAGAAGCGCATCCGCACCAGGGTCAAGCGCCAAATGGAGAAGACCCAGCGCGAATACTATCTGAACGAACAGATGAAAGCGATTCAGAAGGAGCTCGGTGACGAGGACGGAAAGGATGATCTCTCCGAAATCGACGAGCGCATCAAGACAACGAAACTCTCCAAGGAGGCGCGCGACAAGGCAACGGCCGAATTGAAGAAATTGCGCCAGATGTCGCCGATGTCGGCGGAAGCCACGGTCGTGCGCAATTATCTCGATTGGCTCTTATCGATTCCCTGGAACAAGCGCTCCAAGATTAAAAAGGATTTGACCGTCGCCGAGAATGTCCTCGATAGCGAGCATTTCGGCCTTGAAAAGGTCAAGGAGCGGATCATTGAATATCTCGCGGTCCAAAGCCGCGCGAACAAATTGACGGGACCCATTCTGTGCCTTGTCGGCCCTCCGGGCGTCGGCAAGACTTCGCTTGGCAAGTCGATTGCCAAGGCCACTGGCCGCGATTTCGTTCGCATGTCGCTTGGCGGGGTGCGGGACGAAGCGGAAATCCGCGGCCATCGCCGCACCTATATTGGGTCCATGCCGGGCAAGATTATTCAGTCGATGCGCAAGGCCAAGAGCTCGAATCCGCTCTTCTTGCTCGACGAAATCGACAAAATGGGAATGGACTTCCGCGGCGATCCGTCGTCGGCTCTCCTCGAAGTTCTCGATCCGGAGCAGAATCATTGCTTCAATGATCACTATCTCGAAGTCGACTATGATTTGTCGAACGTCATGTTCGTCACAACGGCCAATACATTGAATATTCCGGCGCCCCTCATGGACCGGATGGAAATCATCCGGATCGCTGGCTACACAGAAGATGAAAAGGTCGAGATCGCGCGCCGTCATCTGATCCCGGCCGGTCTCAAGAAGCATGGTCTCGCGGCCAAGGAATGGTCGATCGACGATAGCGGCCTCATCACCTTGATACGGCGTTATACCCGCGAGGCCGGCGTGCGAAATCTTGAACGCGAGCTCGCCAAACTTGAGCGCAAGGCGGTCAAGCAGATTTTGACCGGCAAGACGAAACAGGTCTCGATCACCGGCGAAAATATCCCCGATTTTCTCGGCGTGCCGAAATTCCGCTATGGCGAGGCGGAAACCGAGGATCAGATTGGCGTTGTAACCGGCCTTGCATGGACCGAGGTCGGCGGCGAATTGCTAACGATCGAAGGCGTGATGATGCCTGGTAAGGGGCGCATGACCGTGACCGGAAATCTGCGCGACGTCATGAAGGAGTCGATTTCAGCGGCGGCATCCTATGTCCGCTCGCGTGCCGTCGATTTCGGCATCGAGCCGCCGGTGTTCGATCGGCGCGACATCCATGTGCATGTTCCGGAAGGTGCCACGCCCAAGGATGGTCCATCGGCGGGCGTTGCCATGGCGACCGCGATCGTCTCGATCATGACCGGCATCCCGATCCATCGCGACATTGCGATGACCGGCGAGATCACCTTGCGGGGCCGCATTCTGCCGATCGGCGGTCTCAAGGAGAAACTGCTTGCCGCGCTGCGGGGAGGCCTCAAAAAGATTCTGATTCCCGAGGAAAATGCCAAGGATCTTGCAGAAATTCCGGATACGGTGAAAAATGCCCTGGAAATCGTGCCTGTCTCGCGCATGGAAGAAGTCTTGAGCCATGCCCTAGTTCACCAGCCGGTGCCAATCGTCTGGGAGGAGGAGGCGAAGCCGCTTGCTCCGCTTGCCTCCGAAGAGGACACACCTGGGGCCATTACCCACTAGGGGCTGTTTCAGGACAAGCCCGGTCTTGGCACAAGGCCGGGTGGCTCCCATGATAGCTCTCAAAGCTTGGGGGCCGTCCCTGAAAAGGGTGCGGCAGTGCGGTTCATCAAGACCTTCCCCTCCGTGCATAAGTGAAGGCGGGCCCGCGCCGGAACCGGCCCTTCCAATGATTGGACCGGGACAACGTCTTGCCAGAGCGCCGGAGACCGGGCAAACCCATGCTGGGACGTCGCAGCGGCGGACTCGTGGCAGTTCACAACCAGAACCACACGAATTAAACTCAAGCATAGCAATCCTTCGTCCGAATTGAATCGGGGTGAAGGGCGGCTCAATGCCTTAACAAGACAGGACTTTTTCGTGGCGCGGGTGAACACCTTCTCGAAACCCGGGGGAGTGCGGCGGATTTTCGGGCTGACACTTTTGGGGCTGATTCTTACCGGAATCGCGGTCTTGGCAAGTGGGGGCGCGATTTGCCAAGGCGTCGTCAAATCCAAACATGGGGATTGGGAAATGCGGTGTGAGACGCCGCCCGGTGCCGCAAAGGAGCAATGCGCTCTTTTGCAGAGTGTCACCGCCGAAGACAAACCGAATATCAACCTCGTCGTCATCGTTCTCAAGACAGCCGATGGGAAAAGCTATCTTTTGCGTGTCATTGCGCCACTTGGGGTGCTGCTTCCATCCGGACTCGGGCTTAAGATCGATGATATCGATGTCGGGAGGGCTGGTTTCGTGCGGTGCCTTCCTACCGGATGCGTAGCCGAGGTCGTCATGGAACAGAAGCTGATCGATCAAATGAAAGCCGGCCAAAAGGCGACATTCATCATATTTCAAACGCCCGAGGAAGGAATCGGAATCCCGCTCACGATCGCTGGGTTCAAGGAAGGTTTTGATGCTTTGCCGTAATTTTGGCCAGACATCGATGGAGCCTTTGCGGCTGCTCGGCGTGACAAAATTCATCCTGGGCGCAGCCGCGTTTTTGGGGCTTACTGGCTGCGGCGGTCATCTTGGAAATTTGGATACACCCGAACCCCAAGGGAGCGGCTCGCAGGTGCTCGGTATGATGCTGGGGTTCAAGAACAATGTTGCTCCGGCGGCGCCTGGCACGCAGGTTCGGCACATCTTCTGCCCTGAAGTCCTGATTCTCGAAGGAACCGCGGCGAGCCAGGCCTATGCGGGAACGCCCCCTTCGAACGAGAATCTGCGCTATCAATATGCCCTCAACGATACCGCGCGGGAATGCACACTGGAAGGCGATCAGCTCGCGATAAAAATCGGTGTCGCGGGCAAGGTGCTACTCGGACCGGCAGGCAGCCCCGGCAGCTTTAGCGTGCCAGTGCGGATGGCGGTTCTCAAAGAACAAGATAATGCGCCGATTACGAGCAAAATCTATCACGCCACGGTAACGATGCCTGCAGGTCAGACCGAAGCAGATTTCACCATCGTCTCCGAGCCGCTTCACGTTCCCTTCATCCAGGACCATGCCGAGGATGATTACACGATCAAGGTCGGCATCGACGAAGGCCCGAGCGCGGATAAGCCGGCTGCAAAAGCGGAGAAGTCCCGGGGCGATACGGCCAAACATTGATGCGGGCAAGGCCATTCACCTAGAGGCCAGCGCCGAGGCCCCGTTTTTCAGTTTGTAACCTCGATTTTGGCCTGTGCGAATTCGCGACGCGCATTGACAAAAAGGCTCCACCCACTAAATCTAGGGCGTCAGATCAAAGACCCCAAGCGGAAGAGACCAGCTCACGCAAGTTGCGGCAAGCTGGCGCCGAAGGCGCAACCGCCCCGGAAACGCTCAGGCTGCAGGACCGTGCGGGGATGACACTCTGGAAAGCGATTTTCCGCTGCAAATGGGAAATCCACCGAAGGAGTAAACTTCGTTCGAAGCCTCTTTTCGAAGGAAGGAAATCTTTCAGGTTTCAGGACAGAGGGGGCAGTGGGCGTGGCGAGGCCGCCGCGCGAGGACCGCTGCTATGTCGTGCCGGGGAATCTGATGTCCAAGGGCCAAGCCGCCAACTTTGACGGAACCGCGGGTGCGCTCGCGCACACACCACTTTATGATTTGCACCGCCATCTTGGCGCCCGCATGGTCGATTTTGCGGGTTATGCCATGCCGGTGCAATATCCTACGGGCATCCTTAGCGAACATATTCATACGCGGACGCGGGCGGGGCTCTTCGACGTCTCGCATATGGGGCAGGTGATCCTTGCTGGGCCGCGGGCCGCGCGGCGTCTAGAAAGGCTCGTGCCCGCCGATATCGAAACCCTCGCGCCCGGGCGGATGCGTTACACGCAATTGCTCGATGGAAATGGCCATATTCTCGATGATCTGATGGTGACACGGCTTTCCGACGAAGGGGGCCGCGACCGTTTGTTTATGGTCGTCAACGCCACGATGAAGACAGCTGATTTCGCCCATCTCGCCGCCGAATTGCCGGACTGCACTCTTGCTGTCCTCGATGATCGCGCCTTGCTTGCCCTGCAAGGGCCAAGAGCCGCCGAGGCTTTGCGCCGGCACCTCCCATCAGCCGAGGCTGAGAGCATCCTGGCATTGCCATTCCTGTCCACGAAAAGCGTGGAGTTTGGTGGCAGGATTCTCCACATTTCGCGCTCCGGCTATACAGGCGAAGACGGCTTTGAGATTTCAATTCCCGCCGCGGCCGCGCCGGCCTTCGCGCGAACATTGCTCAGTGATGCGGAGGTTCGCCCGATCGGCCTCGGCGCCCGAGATTCGCTGCGTCTTGAAGCCGGCCTTTGCCTTTATGGTCATGACATCGATCGCACCACCGGTCCTGTCGAGGCGGGGCTCTTATGGTCGATTTCAAAACGCCGTCTCACTGAAGGTGGGTTCTTTGGCCATGAGCACATAAAATCAGCGATCGAGCATGGTCCAAAGCGCCGCCGCGTGGGGCTCTTGCTTGAGGGCAAGGCGCCAGCCCGGGAAGGCGCCGACATCGTCACGCTTGATGGCCAAAGCATCGGCCACCTCACATCGGGCGGCTATGCGCCAAGCCTCGGACAGCCGATCGCGATGGGCTATGTCGATGCTGCTTATGCCGCACCCGGCACGCGGCTGTCCTTGATGGTGCGCGGCAAGCCTCTCGCGGCAAAAATCACGGCCATGCCTTTTGTACCACATCATTACTTTAGGGGATCCTGATGTCTGCCACGCATTACACCAAAAGCCACGAATATATCCGTGTCGAAGGCGAAACTGGCGTCCTCGGCATCACCGATTACGCGCAAGCCCAATTGGGTGACGTTGTCTTTGTCGAATTGCCGCCCCTTGGAAAGAGCGTGCCGAAAGGCGCCGAGGCCGCGACCGTTGAAAGCGTCAAGGCAGCCGCCGAAGTCAACGCGCCGGTGTCGGGCACCGTCGTTGAAGTCAACAGCGCGCTTGCCGATAAACCGGGCCTCGTCAACGAGGATCCCTTGGGCGGGGGCTGGTTTCTGAAAATCACCCTGGCCGATGCCGCCGAACTCGACAGCCTGATGGATGAAGAAGCCTATCGCGATTTTCTGAAAACGCTGTCCTGAAACAAGACCGCTTTCAGGAATGGCTCATCGCCTGCTGTCAGAGCTCCATACCCACGAGAAACAAAGATGCGTTATTTACCGCTCAATTCCGAGGACCGCGCCGATATGCTGGCGCGAGTTGGGGTCGCCAGCATCGACGCGCTGTTCGCCGATATCCCAGCCGCGCAACGGCTCGATCACGATCTCGCTCTGCCGCCTGGCAAGACTGAAATGGACGTTGAGCGGCAGCTTTCCGGACTCGCGGAAAAAAATATTCCAGCCGGCACCGTGCCGTTTTTTGTGGGTGCGGGAGCCTATAAGCATCACGTGCCAGCCAGCGTCGATCATCTGATCCAGCGCTCCGAATTTCTCACGAGCTATACGCCCTACCAGCCCGAGATCGCGCAAGGCACGCTGCAAACCATTTTCGAGTTCCAGACGCAGGTCGCGGCATTGACCGCGATGGATGTTGCCAATGCGTCCATGTATGATGGTTCGACCGCGGTGGCCGAGGCGGTTGCGATGGCGCACCGGATCACCAAACGCCGCAAGGCAATCCTATCCGGCGGTCTTCATCCGCATTATGCCGAGACCGTGCGCACCTTTGCGGCGATGGCCGGCGGCGAGGCTTTGGTGCTTCCACCCGATGTCTATGCGGCCGAGGATCTCGGCGCCCTTGCCGATGAGGAAACCTCCTGCGTTGTCGTGCAATGCCCGGATTTCTTTGGCAACCTCCGTGATCTCACCGGGGTGGCTGCAGCCTGCAAGGCCAATGGGGCGCTTCTTATTGCGGTGTTCACCGAGGCTGTCTCGCTCGGCCTCGTTAAGCCGCCAGGAGTGATGGGGGCCGATATTGTCGCTGGCGAGGGCCAGTCGATCGGCAATCGCTTGAATTTCGGCGGCCCTTATGTCGGGCTCTTCGCCGCCAGGGCCAAATATTTGCGCCAGATGCCTGGGCGGCTCTGCGGTGAAACCGTGGATGCCTCGGGCCGCCGCGCCTTCGTCTTGACCCTCTCGACGCGCGAACAGCATATCAGGCGCGACAAAGCGACGTCGAACATCTGCACCAATTCCGGCCTAGCAAGCCTCGCCTTCACGATTCATCTGACCCTGCTCGGCGATGCGGGTCTGCGGCGTCTCGCCCGGATTAATCACGCCAATGCGGCCGATCTCGCCGACCGCCTCGCGGCGGTTCCTGGTGTCCAAGTGCTGAACAAGACATTTTTCAACGAATTCACGATCAAGATCGCAGGCGATGCGGCGCAGGCGGTCCAGCGCATGGCGGGACTGGGCGTTCTCGGCGGCGTGCCCATCTCGCGGCTTTTGCCAGATCAGGGATTGGATGATCTCATTCTCACCGCCTCGACGGAAGTCAATACGGAGGCTGATCGCGCGGCCTTCGCGAAAGCCTTGCAAGGAGCTTTGTCATGCTGATGCGGTACGGACGGCCCATGGAGGTGGCCAAGCCGGTTGAAGAGACAGCAACCTTCACCGGCAATCGCGGCCTCGACATCGAGGAAGGGCTGATCTTTGAAATCGGCCGCCCAGAGAACAGCGGCGTCGATATCGCCGAGCCCGTCCCCTTCGAACACCGGCTCGGGGCGCTTGAACGCCAAGACCCGGCCGGCCTTCCCGGTTTGAGCGAGCCTGAGACCATGCGTCATTACGTGCGGCTGTCGCGGAAGAATTATGCGATCGACGCCGGGATTTATCCGCTCGGCTCCTGCACGATGAAGCACAATCCGCGTATGAACGAGGCGATGGCCCGGCTGCCGGGCTTTGCCGACATCCATCCCTTGCAGCCGCAATCCACTGTGCAAGGCGCGCTTGAGGTCATCGCTGAACTCGCCCGCTGGCTGATGATCATGACCGGGATGGACGCCGTCGCCATGACGCCAAGGGCAGGCGCGCATGGTGAGGCCTGCGGCATGATGGCGATCAAGGCCGCGATCGCCGCCAAGGGCGATGGAGAGATACGCAAAATCGTGCTCGTGCCCGAGTCGGCGCATGGCACCAATCCCGCTTCGGCGGCAGGGGCGGGCTTCGAGGTTCGCCCGGTTCCGGCGCGCGCCAACGGCACCATCGACCCAGCCGAAGTCAAGAAGCGGCTCGGGCCAGACGCCGCCGCGATCATGCTGACCAATCCCAACACCTGCGGGCTCTTCGAAAAGGATGTCGTTGACATCGCCGCCCTGGTGCATGAGGCCGGAGCCTATGTCTACTGCGATGGGGCGAATTTCAACGCGATCATGGGCAAGACGCGGCCTGGCGATCTCGGCGTCGATGCGATGCATCTCAACCTCCATAAGACCTTCTCGACACCCCACGGTGGCGGCGGGCCGGGGGCGGGTCCGGTCGTCTTTTCTGCCCGGCTCGCGCCCTTCGCGCCGGTTCCGTTTCTGCGCCGGGACGAGGGCGGCTTGCGTCTCATCGAGCATCGAAACGAGGCCCCCGCCGCCTTTGGCCGGATCGCTGCTTTCCATGGCCAGATGGGCGTCTTCGTGCGCGCCTTCGCTTATATGCTGTCGCATGGCGCCGATGGCCTGCGGCAAGCCGCCGAGGATGCGGTGCTCAACGCGAATTATGTCCGGGCGGGCCTTAAAGACCTCATGTCGGAGCCTTTCGGCGACAGGCTTTGCATGCATGAGGTTTTGTTCGACGAGACGTGGCTCAAGGGCACGGGTCTCACGGCGCTCGATTTCGCCAAGGCGATGATCGATGAAGGCTTTCATCCGATGACGATTTATTTTCCCCTTGTCGTGCATGGGGCGATGCTGATCGAGCCGACCGAATCAGAATCGAAAGCCTCGCTTGATCTTTTCATAGCGGGCTTGCGCGATCTCGCGCTCGCGGCAAGGCGGGGGGAAACCGAACGCTTTGCCAGGGCGCCCCGCCATGCGCCGCGCGAGCGCATCGACGAGACCCGCGCGGCCCGAAACCCCATTCTCAAATGGACAAAACCAAGCGTCTGAAAGGGGGCGGAGGGAAGGGGACTGCCCTAGACATAAAGACTTGCTTATATCTTTATTGCCTTGCGCGCGGGAGCCTGATATAGACCTTCATTCGCATTCAGGAGCGCCAAGATCCCATGACCCATTCACCGCATGATTACGCCATTGCCAACATCGAGCTTGCCGCCTGGGGCCGCAAGGAAATAGCAATCGCGGAAACCGAAATGCCGGGTTTGATGGCGACCCGCGCCGAATATGGCGCGAGCCAGCCTCTGAAGGGTGCCCGGATCGCGGGCTCGCTCCATATGACGATTCAGACCGCGGTGCTGATCGAGACCTTGAAGTCGCTTGGCGCCGATGTGCGCTGGGCCTCATGCAATATTTACTCGACCCAGGATCACGCCGCCGCGGCGATTGCCGCGACCGGCACGCCGGTCTTTGCGATCAAGGGTGAAAGCCTCGTCGATTATTGGGATTACACGCATAAAATCTTCGAGTGGAGCGACGGCGGCTCGCCGAACCTCATCCTCGACGACGGCGGCGACGCGACTCTGCTCATTCACCTCGGCATACGCGCCGAAGCGGGCGACACGGAATTTCTCGACAAGCCTGGCAATGAGGAGGAAGAGGTTCTGTTCGCTTCAATCAAGAAACGACTCGCCTATAATCCGGGCTGGTACGGCAGATGCGGTCACACCATCCAGGGTGTGAGCGAGGAGACGACGACAGGTGTCCACCGTCTTTATTTGATGGAGCGCGACGGCAAGCTTCTTTGGCCAGCGATCAACGTCAATGATTCCGTTACCAAGTCAAAGTTCGATAATCTTTACGGCTGCCGGGAATCGCTCGTCGACGGCATCCGCCGCGGCACCGATGTCATGATGGCGGGCAAGGTCGCGATGATCGCCGGATTCGGCGATGTCGGAAAAGGCTCGGCGGCCTCGTTGCGCAATGCCGGCTGCCGCGTGCTGGTTTCCGAGATCGATCCCATCTGCGCATTGCAAGCGGCGATGGAAGGCTATGAAGTCACCACCATGGAAGACGCGGCGCCGCGGGCCGATATTTTCGTGACCTGCACCGGCAATATCGACGTCATCACGGTCGATCATATGCGCGCGATGAAGGACCGCGCCATTGTCTGCAACATCGGCCATTTCGATTCCGAGATCCAGGTCGCGGGCTTGCGCAATTTCAAATGGCACAATGTCAAGCCGCAGGTCGACGAAGTGGAATTTGCCGATGGCAAGCGCATCATCCTTTTGTCGGAGGGGCGGCTTGTCAATCTTGGCAATGCGACCGGACATCCATCCTTCGTGATGTCGGCCTCCTTCACCAATCAAACCTTGGCGCAAATCGAACTTTGGACAAAGCAGGGCCACTATGATCGAAGGGTCTATACCTTGCCAAAGCATCTCGACGAAAAAGTTGCGGCCCTCCACCTTGACAAGATCGGGGTGAAACTGACCAAGCTTACTGCCACCCAGGCGGAGTATCTCGGGCTGCCGCAGGCCGGCCCCTTTAAAGCAGACCACTACCGCTATTAGGATCGATGGTTGGATAGGGTGTATGGAAGGGCCAATACGCAAGGCGATATTGACCGGCCTAATCCTTTCGGGTGTCGCTGGTCTTGCGGCCGATGCGATCGCGCAGGCGCCTTCACAGGGGCACGATGCCAAGCGGCTGCTCGAAGACGCAAAGGCGATTTTCCAGCCGCTTCCAGCGATCCCAACCGCAACAGACCCCGCGATGGCCGCGCGCATAGACCTCGGGCGGCGCCTCTTTTTCGAAAGCCGCGTGTCGGTGGACGGCAATGTGAGTTGCTCGCATTGCCACCAGCCAGACCGGCAGGCGACCGATGGCCTCGCCAAGGCCATCGGCGTCTTTGGCAGGGAAAATGCGCGCAATGCCCCGACGATCTTCAATGCGAGTCTCAACTTCAGGCAACATTGGCGCGGTGATCGCGAGTCCCTTGAAGATCAGGCGGAGAAATCATTGCTCGGGGCGGCTAGCTTCGGCAATCCCGATTTCGCAACACCGGTTGGGAAACTCAAGGCCATTCCCGCTTACGGGCCGGCCTTCGCCGCGGCTTTTCCCGAAGACAAGGATCCCATCACGTCGAAAAATTTTGCCTTTGCCATCGCCGCATATGAGCGCACCCTGCTGACGCCGTCAAAATTTGACGCCTTCCTTGGCGGAGATCTCCAAGCACTCACAGACGCCGAACGGGCGGGATTGCGCAAATTTATCGATCTCGGCTGCGCCGCTTGCCACAATGGCGCCGGGGTCGGAGGCAATTCCTTCCAGAAATTTGGCGTCGCCGTCGATTACTGGAAGGAGACTGGCACGAAAGCGCCCGACAAGGGCCGCGCGGACGTGACGAAAAACGACGCCGATCTTTACGTCTTTAAGGTCCCGAGCCTGCGAAACGTCGCCAAGACCGCCCCCTATTTCCATGACGGCTCGGTCGCTGAGCTTCCTCGCGCAGTGAAAATTATGGGCAAGACGCAGCTCGGCGTCGACATTCCCGATGAAGACGCAGAGGCAATCGTCACTTTTCTTGGCACTTTAACCGGTTCGGTTCCGGCCAATTATTCCGGGCCGGAACCCTATCCGGACGCCACCCCTCCCCGTTAGAGACTATCCTAAAAATTGCTTAATCTTTTCGACGAGCAACCGGATTCAATTGCAATGCGATTTTTCATCGCGATGGCGAAATGGGCCGCCACTCGATCGAGATGAACGCTTCGGTTTGAAGCTTTCCGGTTGCACTGATCTCGGGCGTTGGCCCAATCCGATCGATAGGCCTGCAGCTTCTCGTTTTGCGCATGCCCAACTCATTGCCCCAGTAGCCGTATCACGGCTCCGTGCCAATCTTGCATGGCCTGCTGCCGAGTAAAGCAATTCCGCCATCGTCTATTCGCTTCGTGCATGACCGTGCAGTGCCACCATGCGTTCTCTGAGTCGGCGCCATTTCCGGCGCACGCCCGTTACACACCGGAATGAAATATGTGGCAGATAAGCCTCATAAATTGATTTTCCGGCGTCATCCACAAGTTCCTAAGGGCAAGGGCTTTTGTGCTGGCGTCTGGGTGCTATCCTGGCTGGGATTCGAAGACAGTTATGGATGTTACCTGTGAGTGTCGCGTGGGACCACTGTTTTCGGCTGCGCGCGCGATTTCGGGGAGGTTGATCTTGGACAACAAAAATCCCGTTTCGCTCCGTAGTGATTTTGTCGCTGGCGCTGGCCTATCGGCGATTGATGCGGCCGGCCTTGTTGAAATTTCCGGGCGGGTGAAATGGTTTGACGTCGCCAAGGGTTATGGTTTCATTGTGCCGGACAATGGCCCTCCTGATATTCTTTTGCATATCGCCACTCTGCGCAAGGACGGGTTTAAGATCGCTTACGAAGGGACCCGCGTCGTTTGCGAGGCGGTTCGCCGGGCCAAGGGATTGCAGGTTCTTAAGGTTGTCTCCATGGACATTTCGGGCGTTGTGAATCCAACCGAATGGCGGCCATCGCGAACGCGTGCCGAAGTGGTGCCTGCCGGTGGGTTTCAGATCGCCGTCGTCAAATGGTTCAACCGTTCACGCGGATTTGGCTTTTTGACCCAAGGCGATGGCACGCAAGATATTTTTATCCACATGGAGACACTGCGCCGCTACGGGATCGCGGAATTACGGCCGGGCGAAAGCCTGCTCGTTCGCTACGGCGACGGTCCGAAAGGGCTTATGGCGGCCGAGGTGCGGCCCCTCGACGCCGTCATGCCCGCGCCGCATTGAGGTTATTCCTTTACGAAAACTCATGAGTCCCGCTGAAGCCGGCACCGGTTCACCGTGCATCCTCCTTTAAATGCGGACGCGGTTTCGCCTGAAGCGGCTCGTGGTGACACGGCGACCCATCCTGGAACACATGGAGTGCCCCTCGAATGGATCATTCCAAGATTGCACGGCGAATGGCATCTTTCCTGGTTTTTTGGATTGCTTTGTTCTTTTATGACAGCCCAGCGGGATTTGCCGAAGACGTGCTGAGCCCACCGCGAAGCGGGCTCGAGAAGCTGGAGATTGTCACCGCCAGCGGAACCTACGAATTTTCCGTGGAGGTCATGCGCAGCGAGCCGCAGCGCGAACGCGGCCTGATGTTCCGCCGGTATCTTCCACAAGACCGTGGCATGTTGTTCGATTTCGGGGTCGAGCGGCCTGTCTTGATGTGGATGAAAAATACCTATTTGCCTCTCGACATGATCTTCATCGGCCGCTCCGGCAAGGTCGTTGGGCTTGCCGAAAATGCCGAGCCCTTGTCCGAAAAAATTATCCCATCAGGCGCGCCAGCCTATGGGGTGCTCGAAGTCAATGCCGGAACGGCGGCAAGGCTTGGCTTGAAGATTGGGGATAGCGTCAAGCATCCTTTGTTCGGCGAGTGACAGGCCTGGTTCGTCTTGATCCCAACGCGCGGCTGTGCGGTCCGTTTGCCTCTCCGTGCCCTCTCCCCCGGCCCTTGTTTGCGGCGCAAGCGCGTGATAGCGAAGGCGTGGCGAAGAGGCGGACCGTCGCCATGCGGGGCATAGCGCAGTCTGGTAGCGCGGAAGTTTTGGGTACTTCAGGTCGCAGGTTCGAATCCTGCTGCCCCGACCATTGTCAAGGCGGCCCAACTCTTGAGTGCTTATCAATTTGGCATCAACGCCGCCGAATTCGCGGGCTTAAGAGTGACACTTCCGGCATCGAAAGGCGTGTGATGACCATGATAACGGCACGGATTTACCGCCCTTCCAGGACGGCGACGCAATCGGGCAGGGCGCTAGCCAGGCTTTGGGTTTTGGAATTCGATCCGGCGGCGCCGCGCCAGATCGATCCGTTGATGGGCTGGACGAGCTCCCGCGATATGAAGAGTCAAGTCAGGCTGCAGTTCGCCACGAAGGAAGAAGCCGTCGCTTATGCGGAAAAGAATGGCTTGCGTTACCGGATCGAGGAACCAAACCCGGTGTCGCGAAAAATCCTGAGTTATTCCGATAACTTCAAATCCACCCGTCTCGACCAATGGACCCATTAACCAGGCCGCATCCAAATTTTATCTGAAAAAAAGGCTGTAACGGGTGTTATTCCCGTAAGTATTTGATTGCTTCGTCAGCCGGCTCCGTAGCTCAGCTGGATAGAGCAGCCGCCTTCTAAGCGGCAGGTCGCAGGTTCGAGCCCTGCCGGGGTCACCAAAAGCATTCGATGAAGTCAAAACGCCTGGCTTTGGGATGTCGGGGCAGGTTCCCGAGGGAGGTGATCACCGAGTGGGGCAGGCTCATTTGCGGGCTTTTGTTTACCTCCAGCCTTGCTATCGGTTCGGAAGGAGGGCTCGTTAATGACCACTTTCGACCTCCACCCGGTTCGCACCGGCAAAGCTGTCATCCCGGACAAATTCAATGACTGACGTCTTCAACCAGCCGGGCTGGGCCCGTGGGCGGGAGACACTGGCCCGGTGGCGCAGGGTTTTGACGAACGCAGCTCGGGCTACGGGTCCTCCGTTGCTCTTTGGCGTGCGGCTTTGGGCTTCAGTCTGTCTTGCCCTCTACATCGCCTTCTGGCTTGAACTCGACAATGCCTTTTGGGCCGGGCTCACGGCCGCGTTTGTCTGTCAGCCCCAGCTTGGTGCTTCGCTGCGCAAGGGGTGGTACCGCATGATCGGCACCTTGGTGGGGGCAGTGGCGATCGTGGTCCTGACGGCATTATTCCCGCAGGACCGCGTGGCTTTTCTTGTCGGGTTGGCTCTCTGGTGTGCGGCAGGCGCTCTCGTCGCTACGCTTCTGCATAATTTTGCGTCCTATGCGGCGGCGCTTTCCGGCTACACGGCCGCGATCATCGCGGCCGACGAACTCGGCGCGACGGGCGGCCCGAACGCAGACGCGGTCTTCCTGCTCGCCGTCACCCGCGCCAGCGAGACCTGGATCGGTATCGTAAGCGCCGGCATTGTTCTCGCCGGGACCGATTTCGGCGGCGCCCGGCGCCGGCTTGCCGGCTTATTCGCCGTTCTGCCGGCCGAAATCACCGGCCGGTTTACCGGCATGCTGGACCTGGCCGGACCGGAAATGCCGGAGACACAACCCATGCGGCGCGAGTTGGTCCGGCGGGTCATCGCGCTCGACCCGGTCATCGATGCCGTCAAGGGAGAATCCTCCCAGATACGCTATCATTCGCCGGTGCTGCAGATTGCCGTGGACGGCTTATTTGCCGCTCTCGTGAGCTGGCGGACGATAGCGGTGCTGCTGGCGCGGCTGCCGGACGACGAGGCTCGGCGGGAGGCTGATGCCGTCTTGCGAAACATTCCCCAGGAGCTGCGACCGGCGGAGTGCGGCGTGCCGGGCTGGATGGCCGATCCCCTCCGCCCGCGCCGGGCCTGCGAGATGGCGGCGCGAACGCTGATCGCTCTGCCCGCCAGCACACCAGCAGTACGGCTGCTTTCCGACCAGACGGCCAAGGTGCTGGCCGGCATTTCCGATGCGCTTAACGGGCTGGCCCTGCTCGTTGACAGCCCCGTCCGGCCTCTTGCGCCCCATCGCGGCTTTAGGCTGCGCGTGCCCGATTGGCTGCCTTCTCTCGTCAATGCGGGGCGTGCGTTCGTCGCCATCGGCGCCGTCTCGATCTTCTGGATTTTTACCGAATGGCCGAGCGGGGCCTTGGCCATTACCTTCACTGCAATCGGGATTCTCCTGTTAGCGCCGCAAGGCGACCGGGCCTACGTGGCCGCCATCGAGTTTGCCGCCGGCGCCGCCCTTGGAACTGTCTTCACGGCGATCATCGCATTTGCGGTGCTGCCCGGGCTTGAGACCTTCGAAGCCTTCAGCCTCGTCTTGGGTCTTTATCTGATACCCGCCGGCGCGCTGATGGCCCAAAGATGGCACACAGCGATGTTTACCGCCATGACCGTCTATTTCGTGCCGCTACTCGCCCCCGCGAACCAGGAGAGCTACGACACCCAGCAATTTTATAACAGCGCACTGGCCATCTTCGCGGGTCTCAGTGCCGCGGCTGTTTCGTTTCGATTGCTGCCTCCACTTTCGCCTGCATTTCGGGCCCGTCGGCTCCTGGCACTCACCTTGCGCGATCTGCGCCGCCTCGCAACGGGCCGCGTCCCATCGACGTCTGACGATTGGGAGGGCCGAATGTATGGGCGGCTTGCGGCATTGCCGGACGCGGCCGAGCCCTTGCAGCGCTCGCAGCTCGTGGCGGCGCTAGCGGTGGGTACGGAAATCATTCACCTTCGCCGTATCGTCCCCCGGCTCGGTTTGGGGTCGGACCTCAGTGCGGCACTCGAGGCGTTGGCGCGAGGAAACTGTATGATCGCGGCCACACCCCTTGTCCGGCTCGATGAGCGTCTCGCCGCTCTCCCCGGCGGCGGCTCAGAGGCGTCCATTGCTCTCCAAGCGCGCGGGAGTATTCTTGCAATCTCGGAGGCGCTTATCCAGCATGCCTCCTACTTCGACGCCGGAGCGCCCGCGTGAGGTTCACCGAGATCGACCTGTTCGGCGTCTATGTTGCGCCGATGTCGTTGATGATGGTCGCGGCCTGGCTCGTCACGATGGCGCTGCGCCGAGTTGCGGACCGTTTCGGCGTGTTGCGTCACGTCTGGCATCCGGCTTTGTTCGTGTTTGCCGTTTATCTGATCGTACTTTCGTCCATAACACTTATCGTCGCGCGCTAAGTTTGCCATGTCGGAAGCTCAAACAAAAGCCAAGAGCACGGCAGATAAAAGCGACGCCATCACGGCGCCCGAGCCGCTTGCCCACGAGACGGCGAAGCGGCGCATAAGGATCATTCCGCTTTTGATCACTCTGGTGACGGTGGCGTTTGCCGTGCCGCTCGCTTGGGCGATGTGGGACGCCTACATGGGGGCACCCTGGACGCGCGACGGCACCGTGCGCGTCTATGTCGTCACGATGGCGCCGGAGGTCGCCGGGCGAATTGTCAAGTTCCCAGTCGCCGACAACCAGTTCGTGCACAAGGGGGACCTGCTGATGCTGATCGACCCGAGGGACTACCGGATCGCCGTCAGCCGTGCTGAGGCGGAGGTGCAGCAGACCCAGGCTAATGCGCGCAACGCACAGATAGAGTCACAACGCCGGCAGAGGCTGAACCAGCTGGCAGTCACTGTGGAGGAGCAGCAGACCTATGCGACGACGGCGGTTGCTGCCCAAGCGCAATATCAGCAAGCCTTGGCTAACCTGGACCAGGCGCGGGTCAACCTCGAGCGCACGGAAGTTCGCTCTCCGGTCAACGGTTGGGTAACCAACCTGCTGGCCCAGCTCGGCGACTATGCGAATGTCGGGCAAAATATTATTTCTGTCGTTGACGCCGATTCGTTCTGGGTTGACGGCTATTTCGAAGAGATCAATCTCGGCTCGATCCACGAAGGCGACCCTGCCAAGATCAAACTGATGGGCTACAGCCAGATCGTTCGTGGTCACGTCGGCAGCATTGCGCGCGGCATCAATGTCCCCAACGCGCAAGCCAATCAGCAGGGGCTTGCTACGGTCAACCCGATCTTCACCTGGGTGCGCCTTTCGCAGCGCATCCCGGTGCGCATCCACATCGATGAGGTGCCGAAGGGCGTGGTCCTGGCGGCCGGGATGACGGCCACCGTGCAGATCGATCCGCGACCCCGGACGCAAGTCAAGTGACACCGGAAGATTACTGTACAGTAACATTGAGGAGTGAATCCGGTCTTTAGGAACCATCTTGACGTCATGCCCGGCAACGTAAGGTTGGCGCAAGTCATGACCGCTACTGTGGTGTCGTCCTATCCCAAAAGCTGGTCGAAGACGCCCATGGGATGAGGGCCGCCCGGCCCTACGTCGAACTTGGGAAGCCATCGTTTACGGAAACGCTTTTCCAACGGTTTCCTTTGAACGGCTCGAACCGGTTGAGCTTGCGCGATTTGCCACCTGAAATAGTTGGCGGCGGCAGTCAACCGAGTCAGAGCCCGCGACCGTTTTCCGGCAACTGTTGCATAAATGTCCATCCCTCTGAATTTAATTGAATTTTAAGTTTCTTATGGCCCCTTTCGGGCAGCGGGGGAAATGCGCGACGCCGCACTTTGGACGCATTTGGAGGCGGAACTGCGGCTAGGCTTTGCGATGGTTTAAGCCTTCCGAACGGGAAGCGGCAAAATCAGCGATTTGCCTGTTTTTTTTGAACCGGCAAAGGTCCGCTTCGCGGTCCTCGCCGCAAGCCGAGGAGACGCGCATGCGGGCGAACCGTTATTTTTATGCCACCATGCGCTCCTTCGCTGGGTTTCCCTATTTTTTCCATCCGGCAGACAGGCGAGGCCGTTGTATTCTGGTGAGTCTTGCCAGCGGCGCGGTCTTTAGCTTGGGTGGATGTGCCGACTCACCCATGCAGCAATTCGCCTCGGCCCATCCAAGGGAATATTTTCCCTCCACCATCTATGGCGCTGCGAGCCCTCGCGTCGTCGCCGACGGGGAGCCGGTGCCGCACGGCGGCGGGATGTATATGGTTGGAAAACCCTATTCAATTGCCGGGCGCACCTATTACCCGAGCGAAAAACATTATGCCCAGACGGGGCTTGCTTCGTGGTACGGGGACGCGTTTCACGGCCGCCGCACCGCCAATGGCGAAGTTTACGACCGCGATGCCATTTCCGCCGCGCATCCGACAATGCCCCTGCCGAGCTATGCGCGGGTGACCAATCTGAGCAACCATTATTCAATGATCGTGCGGGTTAACGATCGCGGACCGTTTGCTGGCAATCGTATCATGGACGTCTCCCGCAAGACCGCCGAGGTCCTGGATTTCCGCCGCAGCGGGACGACTCGCGTCAAGGTCGAATATATCGGCGCCGCAAGCCTCGCCGGCTCAGATGACCAATTACTGCTCGCGACTTTGCGAACAAATGGGCCAGCCTCGCTCGAGGCCCTGGATGATCGCGAACACAACAACAAGTTCGCCGAGAATGCGCCGTACCCCGTCGCCGCTGCCGACACCCGGCCTACCGGCGTCGTGGCAAGCGATGCTGGGGCCGCGCCAGAGACAGCCTCCGCCGGGCGCGCCAGCGGCCGCGAGGTTCCTTTGCCACCCGCTCGGCCATATGGTCTCGGCAAGACCCCGGGAACCAGCGTCCCAATCGCCTTACGCTGAGCCGGAGAAATCCGCGCATCACGCTGATTTGCTCCGCCGCAAAACCGTTTTTTAATTGGATTTGCGCGATGAATCGCCGCATGATTGGTGCCTGGGCATTGAACACCGCGACCCCACGGCGTTAGAATGAGCAACCAGCCGGAATAGCCATGACCGGAAACGGCGACGTCGGGGCGGCTTTGGCCGTGCTTGTCGTGGATTTTCTGCTGGCCACAGGAGGCCGCGAAGCAAAGGGCTTGGCTATGGGCGGGGCGCAATGAAAATCAGCAGCTTGACCGCTCGCCTCTTCCCGCGCCGCATGCAGCGGTCTTCTCTCTTGCTCTTTTTGCTGACCCTTTTCTGCTTCGCGCCGGGCGGGGTTGTTCCCAAGTCTTTCGCCCAGACCATTCAGACCAGTGTCCCCCATGCGATCTTGATCGATTCCACCTCCGGCAGCGTGTTGTTCGAGAAGGATGCAGACGCCCTCGTTATTCCGGCGTCCACGGCCAAGATCATGACCGCCGAAATCGTCTTCCACGAAATCACCTTGGGGCATCTGAAGCTCGATGATCAATTTCTAGTTAGTGAGACGGCGTGGCGTGAAGGCGGCGCGCCGGCCCGGGCCTCTGCCATGTTCGCTGCGCCAAACAGCCAAATCAGGGTCGAGGATTTGATTCGCGGACTCGTGATTGACTCAGGCAATGACGCGGCTATCGCTCTCGCCGAAGGGATCGCCGGATCGGAAGGCGCCTTCGCCACGCTCATGACGAAACGGGCCCGCGAGCTGGGGTTAGAGCATTTGACCTTCACGAACGCCTGGGGCAGGGGCGATCCCGATCAAAAAGTGACCCCGAGGGACATGGTGGCTCTCGCCAATCACGTCATCCAGACCTATCCGGACTTCTATAAATATTTCGGAGAGAAAGAATTTACCTGGAACAAAATCAAACAGACCAATCGCAATCCTCTTTTGACGATGGACTTCGGCGCGGATGGGCTGAAAACCGGCAACATCGATGATAGCGGCTATGGCATTGTCGCTTCCGCCGTTCAAAATGGGCAGCGCCTCATCTTGGCCCTCTACGGTGCATCTTCCTCCAGGGAGCGCACCGAGGAAGCGCGCAAGATTTTCCTTTGGGGTTTTCGGTCTTTCGATTCGAAAACAATTTTCCAATCAGGCGAGATTATCGGCGGCGCCAAGGTCTATGGCGGCCGCTCCTCGAATGTGCCTCTGGTCGCCAGCGGGGAAGTAAAAATTCTCGTTCCGCGGGCCGCAACCGAAAAGCTTACAGGGCGCATTGTCTATACAGGTCCCTTGATCGCGCCGGTGGAAGCGGGCAAGGAGGTTGCGCGTCTCAAGATATTTCGTGGAACGGAGCAAATCCTTGACCTGCCGTTGAAGACCGCCACGGCGGTCGAGCAAGGCGCATTGCCGCGCCGGGCCATGGATGCCGGGATCGAATATGCGACGGAACTCGTTCGCAAATATGTCGTCAAGCGATGAGCGGGGCGCATGCACAACTTCGTGCAGAGCGTCAGCGGGGATTTTTCATTACCCTCGAAGGTGGTGAAGGAGCGGGCAAATCAACTCAGCTTGGCCATCTCTTGCGCCATCTTCGCGAGGCGGGAATAGAGGCGATTGGCACCCGCGAGCCTGGCGGCTCGCCCGGTGCTGAAATTTTGCGCAGAGTGCTTCTCTCGGGCCACCTTGCCCACCTTGGCCCCGCCGCAGAAGCCATCCTTTTCGCGGCGGCCCGGATCGATCATATCGAGAAGACGATTGAACCAGCCCTCGCGGCTGGCACTTTCGTCGTCTGCGACCGCTTCGCCGATTCGACGCGCGCCTATCAGGGAGCGCGCGGCCAGCTCGATCCGCGTTTCTTGCAAGCGCTCGAACGCATCACCTTGGCTGGCGTGCAGCCCGATCTGACCCTTATCCTTGATCTTCCGGCAGCCGAAGGACGAGCCCGCGCCGCGGCAAGGCGCGCCACCGGAGAAAATGCCGATCGCTTCGAGCGCGAGGATTTGCCGTTTCACGAGGGCCTGCGCGAAGCCTATCTGGCGATAGCGGCGGCCGAACCCACGCGCTGTATCGTCATCGACGCGGCGGGCGGCGAGGAAGATGTTGCGCAGGCGATCTTCGAGGCAGTGTCAAACAGACTCCTCGTTCCCACGGCGGCAAGGCAGGCGCGCCATGGCTAGGACGGTTGCCTCCAAACCGCAGGAGACCATTCCAGAGTCCGACCGTTTCGAAGATACACCTCATCCGCGCGAAAATCACAATGTCTTCGGCCACGCGGAAGCGGAAAGGAATTTTCTACTTTCCTTTTTGTCAGGACATTTGCCGCAAGCCATCATCATGGGGGGACCGCCCGGCATCGGCAAAGCCACCCTTGCTTGGCGGCTTGCGCGATTTCTTTTGGCAAACCCAGATCCCGCAACTGGCGAGGCGAAGGTTGATCTTTGCGTACCGCCGGATCATCCCGTGTCCCGGCAAATCTCAGCCATGGCGCATCCCGATCTCGTCCTCCTGCGGCGCGAATGGAATCACGAAAAAAAAGCGCTTTATACCGAAATCCGGATTGACGACGTCCGGCGTGCCGGCCACCTGTTTCAACAGGCAGCGGGGCGGGGTGGCTACAGGGTCTGCATCCTCGATTGCGCCGATGACCTCAATCAAAGCAGTGCCAATGCGCTGTTGAAATTGATCGAGGAGCCGCCGCCGCGCTCACTTTTCCTCATCGTTGCGCACCGGCCGGGGCGAATGCTGGCGACATTGCGTTCTCGCTGTCAAAAAATCCTTCTGAAACCCCTCGCGGCGGCGGACATCCGCGCTATTGTGGCGGCGCTCGGACCGCCCTGGTCCAGCGCTGACGAAACAAAGCTTGAGGCTGCGATCGGGCGCGCGCAGGGCTCGGTCCATAAGGCATTGCGGCTCCTCGACGATCAGGGAATTGAACTCAATTCCCATCTCGACCGCGTGCTGAACGATTTGCCGCGAATAGACTGGCGGGAGGTCCATGCCTTGGCCGACCGGATCGCCCTGCGAAACAACAGCCAGGATTACGAGACGATGCTCGCCACGATCGAGGACTGGCTCGATGCGCGGGTATGGCTTGGTGTGCGGGCCTTGCCAGGGGTTGGCGCGCGAAAGCTTGCACCCTACGCGCTTGTATGGGAAAAACTAACGGAGGCAGCTCGCGAGATCGAAATTTTCAATCTCGACAAGCGGTCGTTTGTTTTGTCCCTTTTCGCCGATTTGGCGACGGCGATGGAGGCTTCTTCATTCT
>DATJLX010000148.1:0-6851 GCA_035509135.1 Methylocella sp. | reverse complement strand
ATTGCCTCGACATGACCCATGGCCTTGGCCTTCATGGCGAGAACCTGTTCCTCCGAAGCGGCGATCTTGGCATTGAGTTCGGTTTCGAGCGCGTGGCGCTTGGCCTCGGCCTCGGCGTTGAGCCGCACATGAGTTTCCTGGGCCATCGCCATCGCCTTGGCTTTCGCGTCGGCAATTGTTTTCTCATGGGCTGCCGCGGCTTCTTCCGCCTTCGCCCGGAGAGCATTGGCTTCGCTGATGTCCTGCGTGATCTTATGGGTGCGGGTCTGCAGGATGTTTTCGACGCGCGGCACGGCAATTTTCGCCATCAAAAGATAGAGGAAGCCGAAACTCAAAGTGAGCCAGACGATGAGTGGCGTGAAATTGGCCGGGTCGAAGGGCGGGAAAGCGGTCTCGCCTTGGCCGCCGCTTCCGGCTGCTTTCAAAGGGGGCTTAACCTCTGCCAAGGGAGTGCCCCCCGCAACCGTCTTATTTTCCAAAACTGCGACGCGCTTTTCGAGATCAGCAAGTCCGGCGGCGTCCTCGCCCGGCGAATGGATCTGCCGTGCCGCCTGTGCGGAAAGCGCCTCTTGCAATTTTTTGATTTCGGCAAGGGTTGAATTTTCGACGTTTGCGTTCTCGGTGATCGCGCTCTCGGCCGCGGCGAGGCGATGCGTCAGCGCCGTTTGCGTGCGCTCGGCCTCATCCAAACGCTTGCTCAAGGCGTTTACGCGTTCTTTGAGGGGTGGAATGGCAGCGCTCGTGTTGTCCAGCAACGCAAAACCGAGCCCGATAACGAGGGCCGCCGCGGCGCCGGTAAACCCTGCGGCGATGAGCAGCCAGTTGAGTGGCGAAAGGCTCGTTCCAGCGAGTTTGGGGCCTTTAGGGTCGAGAAGGAGAGGTTCGGACTGACTTGCCACCGTCACCGCCGTTTTGACTTCGGTCACCGCTTTGCCCAATTTGCGCATGATTTCGGCGAGGCTTTTGCCTAGTGACTGTGCGATGGCTTCCAAGGGGGCTTTCACGTCGTTCACGGACCGGCTCTCCAAAGCAAGCGGATGCGCCCGGACTCCGTCCGGGCGCACGGGAACCGCTTTTTACTTGACCACGAAAAGCAGAAGAATTGCCACGAGGAGTGCGAAAATGCCCAATCCCTCGGCAAGGGCAACACCGATGAAAACGCGCCCGAACTGACCATCGGAAGCCGTTGGATTGCGCAAGGCGCCCAAAAGAAAATTACCGAAAATCAGTCCGACGCCAATAGCGGCGGCACCCGTGCCGATGGCGGCGAGACCGGCGCCTATAAATCTACCTGTTGCGGGATCCATTTTGCACTCCGTAAGCTTGCGATGAGGGCGACCGATCTGTTGTTCAAATATTTATTCAGTGGCCCGGATGAACTGCGTCGTTGAGGTAGACGCAAGTGAGGATAGCGAAGACATAAGCCTGCAGGATGGCCACGAGCAATTCGAAAGCCGTCAAGATGATCGTCATCGCAAAAGGCAGGGGCGCGAGGACCGAGAAGACGCCGGCGCCGAGCAGACTAACAACGAAACCGCCCATCACCTTGAGCGTGATATGCCCGGCCAGCATATTGGCGAAAAGACGAACCGAAAGGCTGACCGGACGGGAAAGAAACGAGATGATTTCGATCGGCACCAAAAGGGGCATAAGCGCAACGGGCACTCCCGATGGCACGAACAACTTCATAAAATGGGGGCCATTGTGCAGGAATCCGTAGACAATGACGATGCCAATGACAAGGAGCGCAAGCGCCGCGGTGACCGTGATCTGACTTGTGACCGAGAATGTATAGGGAATGAGGCCGATGAGGTTGCAAAACAGAACGAACAGGAAAAGCGTGAAGACGAAGGGAAAGAAACGCATGCCGTCATGGCCGCCCGCCATGCGCACCGTTGAGGCAACGAACTGATAGGCCATCTCGGCCAGCGATTGCACCCGGCCCGGAACGAGCGCCCGCGATCGCGTTCCAAGGAGCATCAAGGCGGCGGCCGAGAGAACGACGATCATCATGAAAAGGGAGGCATTGGTAAAAGAGGCGTCAATGCCGAAGGGATGCAGGCTGATAATCGGTTTGATCACAAACTGATGGATCGGATCCATTGCGTTTTCTTCGGCCACGTCCTGCTTCCCTGCCTCGATCAACGTCTCAATCACTGTTTCAAGAACTATGGAGCATTCACGCTCCAGCACCGGTCCTCAACCCTCTTTCAGCCGCTCGAATCTGGCGGCTTCATCGCGATGCGATAAACGTTCCAAAATCCTGCCGCCGCTCCCAGAAGGAGAAAGACGATCAGAAACGCCGGCGTTGTTCCGGCAGCCCGGTCGATCCACCACCCTATGACGGCGCCGACAAGCACCGCCGCCACGAATTCGCTCAGAACGCGGACGGCAAGACCCATCGCGTTCCCGATGGCGCCTCCAGGCGAGCCCCCGCCTTGCTCCGGCTTGGCTGCCTCAGAAGACGCCGCCGCTTGCCGTTGTGCGTCAAGCGCCGTGGACAATTTGTTGAGCCGCGCCTTTAACCCCTCATCGTCGCTCTCGCGGCGATCATGTCCCTGCTTTTGGTGTTGGTTTCGAGTGCCGTCCTGCCGTTCGCCGCGCTCCGTCACACGCCGTGCTCCGTCGCTTGCCTTTTCCGCCCTCTCTCTAGGCCGTCCCGTAAAAGCACGTAACCATGATCTATTCAACCATTCCATGCAAAAAGCGCGGGACGGCACTTAGGAAACGCGGCTAATGCGAGCGGGCGACGTCAGAGGACAAGCGGGGTGCTTGCTGACGCGGCGCACCATAGGAGTGGCGAAAGCCCCTGTCAAGACCAGGGAGTGAAGGCAAAAGCACTTGAAATCACATGAGAATTCGAATTTTTTGGTTTCCTGTGGCAAAATAGCCAGCGAGGTTCAGCCAGCATCGCGGAAGCGCTCGGCTTCTTCGAGATCGACGCTGACGAGCTGGCTCACGCCGCGTTCGGCCATGGTGATCCCAAAGAGCCGGTTCATCCGCGCCATGGTGATCGGATTGTGGGTGACGGTGATAAAGCGGGTCTCGGTTTTCGCGCGCATGGTTTCGAGGAGATCGCAGAAGCGCTCGACGTTGGCATCGTCAAGCGGGGCGTCGACTTCGTCGAGCACGCAGATCGGCGATGGATTGGTCAGAAAGATCGCGAAGATCAAAGACATCGCTGCAAGCGCCTGTTCGCCGCCGGATAAAAGCGTCATGACCTGCGGCTTTTTTCCGGGCGGGCGCACGAGGATCTCCAGCCCCGCTTCAAGCGGATCCTCGGATTCGATCAATTGTAACTCGGCCGAGCCGCCGCCGAAAAGAGACGTGAACAGCGCCTTGAAATGGGCGTGGACGGCGTCGAATGCGGCAAGGAGTCGGTCCCGGCCCTCCTTATTCAAGCTGTGGATGGCTTGGCGCAGCCGCCGGATGGCTTCAGTCAGATCGGCATGCTCGGTGGAAAGATTGGTCTTGGATGCCAGGATTTCGTTGAGCTCCTCCTCGGCCCGCAGATTGACGCCGCCCAGGCGCTCGCGGTCGCCCTTCAAACCATCGAGCCGTTTTTCGACCACCTCCCCAGGCGGAAGCTCGGACCCCGGCGCTGCTTCAGCGAGGCCAAAAAGGTCCGCCTCCGTGCAGCCAATCTCGGCCGCGATCATATGGGTGACCTCGGCGCAGCGCGCCCGAGCGGCTTCAACCCGGGCTTCGCCACGGGCTTTTTCTTCCCGCGCCGTGCTCATCGCATCAAGGGCGCCGCGCACGGCGCGATCCGCCTCGGCGAGACGGGTCTCGGCCGCGGCCCGTTTGTCGGCCGCGCTTTTGCGTGCGGCTTCGGCTGCTTCCAACTGACGCATCAAGGTTTGGCGGGCTGCCAGGAACCGGTCCGGGGCCTCCACGAGCCGCTCCAACTCCTGCGTGGCTTCCGCGTGGCGGGCTTCCAAGGCGCCGATTTGGCCGCGCGCCTGCTCGCCGCGGGCAAGCCAGGACCGGCGTTCTTCCACGATGCCATGAAGACGTTTCAGGCGCGTCTCAGCGTCCCGCAGATGGGTCTGCAGTTGAGCGCTGGCTTCAGCCACCAGGGCGCGATCCTGGGCCGCCGCGGTGCGAGCGCTGTCAAGCCGTGCGGTCAGTTCCGCTGGCAAATCCAGACGGCCGAGCCCTGTCTCGGCCTCCGTCCGCTTTTGACCGGCTTCGCGGAGGGTCGCGTCGAGGCGGACAAGGGCCTCGTCGAGCGCCGATAGCCGCGCCGCTGTCTCGGTTTGGTGCTTTTCGGCTTTGGCCTTTTCCTCGTGCGCGGCTTCCACCTCGCGCAGCGCGGCTTTGTGGGCAAGCCGCGCCGCGCCTTCCGCGGCGGCGGCGGCGGCCAGTGTTGTCTGCGTACGCTCGGCAGTGGCTTTCAAGGTGTTGGCCTCGGCACGCGCGGTTTCTGCTTCCGTCGCGAGATCGCCGAGACGGTTTTTTTCAGCGAGCCGGCGCGCCGCGGGAGTAGGGGCCTCGGCGGCTTGCGTAAAACCGTCCCAGCGCCATAGATCGCCTTCTTTCGAGACGAGCCTCTGACCAGGTTTCAGCAGATTGCGCAAGGCGGCGCCTTCCGCTCGCAGGACAACGCCGATCTGGTTCAGCCGCCGCGCGAGCGGAGCTGGCGCCGTGACCCGCTTGGCGAGCGCTTCCACGCCGGGCGGCAAGCCGGGATCGTCCGATCCATCGGTCACCGCCCAATGCGCGGGCGCTGCGCAATTGGTTGAGGCGTCGAGATCATCGCCGAGCGCTGCCCCGAGCGCCGCTTCATAGCCTTTGGCGGCCGTGATTTCCTCGGTGACCGCAGGCCAAAACCCGCCGGTTCCCGTATTCAGCAATTTCGACAAAGTCGCAATTTGCGTCTCGAGCTTTTGCGCCCTTCGTTCGGATTCGGCGAGCGGCCCCCGCGCTTTGAATTCTTCCATGCGGGCCTCGGCATGGCGGGTCTCGCTTTGCGCCAGTTCGTCGTCCCGCACCCTCGCTGCCGTGATTGCCGCATCGAGTGCCGCCTGCAGACCGCCAAGGTCTGCATTGGCGGGAGCACGCGAAAGCAGAGTGTCCCGCTCCCTTGTCACCTTCTCAATTTCGGCCTGAAGCCGCGCAAGCCGGGCTGACTCTTCCCGCAGCGTTGCCTCAAGTGCGGCGCGCCGCGCCTCAATCGCGGACCTTGAATCCTGCGCCTCCGCAAACGTCTTTTCGGTGATTGCCAGAGCCATCTCGGCCTCCGCGAGCCGGCTGCGCGCGGCATTGATCTCGGCTTCAGCCGTGCCGGCACGCGCGAGCTCTGTCGCCTCGGCTTCCAGCCGCGCAAGAACCGCAGCCGCATCCTCGATCAGCGCGATTTCGCGGGCGATGTCGCTCGCCGTTTGCGCGATCCTGCGCTCCAGCTCGTCGCTGCGGCTTTTCGCCCGTCTTTCTTCTCCGTCCAAGGTCTCGCGGGCGAGCACGAGCCGCTGCAATTCTCCACCCAACTCGGTTTCAGCCTCGCGCAGCTGGGGCAGCTCATGCGCTGCGATTGCTTGCAGCCGGGCAGTCTCGGCCTGCGCTTTGGTTTTTTCGGCGACGTCGCGCAGACCGTCCTCGAGCGCCCGTTCGGCCGATTGGAGCGCCGCCGCCGCTTCCTTATGATGAATGAGGGCAAGCAAAGCCTCGTTGCGCCGTATCTCCGCCGCGAGCCCCCGGTAGCGGGTCGCCTGGCGCGCCTGCTTCTTGAGATTCTCAACCTGGCCGTCGATCTGCTGCAAAATGTCGTCGAGGCGGGTGAGATTATCCTCCGCCGCCTTGAGGCGCAGCTCGGCTTCATGGCGGCGGGAATGCAACCCGGCGATGCCGGCGGCCTCCTCGAGGATCCGGCGGCGCTCCTGCGGCTTGGCGGCGATGATCTCACCAATCTGGCCCTGCCGCACCATGGCGGTCGAGCGGGCGCCGGTCGAGGCGTCGGCGAACAGCAATTGCACATCGCGGGCGCGCACCTCGCGTCCATTGACCCGATAGGTCGATCCCGCCTCGCGCTCGATCCGCCGGGAAACCTCTATCGATTCGCTATCGTTGAAGGCCGCCGGTGCCGAGCGGTCGCGGTTGTCGAGAAAGAGAACGACCTCAGCCATGTTGCGGGCCGGCCGGTCGCCGCCACCCGAAAAAATCACATCGTCCATGCCGGACGCGCGCATGTTTTTCGACGAACTCTCGCCCATGACCCAGCGCAGTGATTCAACGAGGTTCGACTTGCCGCAGCCATTCGGCCCGACAATGCCGGTCAATCCTGGCTCGATCAGGAACTCGGCCGGATCGACAAAGGTCTTGAAGCCCGCGATGCGCAGCTTGGTGAGTTTCATGGCGCGGCCTTGTTGGCGCGAGCGCGACTTTCGATCATGGCCTATTATTCGACAAATCTACTTAGCTTTTGGTTAACCAATCGTGCCAGGCGCTCCCGGCGGACCAAATGCCGCATGATTCGGCCTCGTCCAATTACGTGTCGAGCACTTTGGCCTGCGCAAGGGTCTATGTTGATTTTTCTGTGAATACCGTGAAGCTCAGGGCAATAGGGAGGCCGGCGCCTCGCGCCGGCGGCAACCCTTTGTGCGGCGCTGGTCCCTTACCCGACTTGCAAGAGCAGCGCGACGAGCTCGCTTTGGCGATGCGTGTCTGTCTTGGCGAACACGGATTTCAACTGATTGCGCGCCGTTTCCCGCGAGATCTTCAATTCGCGGGCGGCGATGTCGGGAGGCGCGCCGCGCGCGATGATGCAGGCGAGCTTGGCTTCCGAAGGCGTCAGGCGGAAGGTCTTGGCGAGGATCGCCGCGGGCGGCCCGGGCCGCGGCCCCAGGGCATTC
>DATJLX010000147.1:0-12532 GCA_035509135.1 Methylocella sp. | reverse complement strand
TTTGCTTCGTGGCGCAGTTCCTCCAAGAGCATAATGATGTCGTTCTCGGTCTCTTCGTCGAGATCGCTTGTTGGCTCATCGGCTAAGAGCAGACGAGGCTCATTGATGAGCGCACGCGCAATGACCACCCGCCGTTATTCGCCGCCGGACATCTCACCAGGATACGCGAAAATCCTGTTTTCGAGTCCGACCCGCATCAGCAGGTTTTGGGCACGCAGATAGGCATTCTGCGCCGTCATGCTGCGGCCAAGCAGGGCTGGCAAAGCAACATTGTCCACGGCACGGAGGCTGGCGAGAAGGCTGAAGAATTGGAATATGAACCCCATGTGCCGGCAGCGGAGGTCGGCCAAAACTTTCTCTGGCAGCGACCAGATCTCTTCGCCGTCCAACAGCACTTGGCCATCGCTGGGCTTCGTCAACGCCCCGATCATCGCCAGAAGCGTTGACTTGCCGGACCCCGACCGGCCGACGATCGAAATGAATTCCCCCTCTTTGAGAATGAGATCAGCCTCGCTAACCGCCTCGTAACCGGCGTCAGCGCCATAGCGCTTTCGAAGCCCGGAGGTCCGCAAGATCATCGCGCGTTCTCGGTCTGGATCATCAAGAGGGCTCCAGCTGACGAACGCGCCAGGCAGGAATGAAGGCGCCGATAATCCCGATACCTGCGGCGAACACCATCGAGGCCGCAGCAGCGAGCCAAATCGCCCAGTCAGGCGGCCAAGCAAAAGGCACTCCGAGCGAGGCGAAGTAAAGACCGAGTGAACGAGCGAAAGCGAGAACAAGGGAAAGACCAAGACCAAGGCCAAGGAGGCCACCGAGGCTCGTGATCAGCCCGGCTTCAATGAGGATGATACTCATGATCTGTCCCGGCTGTGCGCCCATCGCCCGCAGGAGACCAATCTCGCGGTAGCGCTCCTGGACAATCGCTGAAAACAACAGCGTGACGAGAAAGAACAGGGCAAGCAACAGCAGGCCCGCGAAGACCGCGATCCCCCAGAACAGACTGCCGAGCGCCTGCCGGGATGCCGTGAAGACAGGATTGCCCGCAACAATCTTTAGTCCCGGAATTTGGCCGACAGCAAATTGCACCGACCCAGCGGAAGCCGCCGGAGAAAGTTGAAGCAAGAAGGCCGAGACCTGGCCGGACGCAAGGTCGGGAAGGCAATTGATCGCTCCAGCCGGCCCAGAATGATGATGCGTCGCGAGCACCGCAAGCGGATCCACGGCTTGCGCCGGCGCGACGGGCTTTGCGGCGATCGGAATGCCGGCCGCCGAACGATTCTTTGCGGCGCCACCTGCGCGATTCCGGGGATCGTCCTCAATTTCTCACCCAACGAGGCGTCGAACTCCTGATCCGTCGGCTGCACAGTCAGGAGAGTGCTGGTAATGTTTACCAATGTGCCGACGGGGACGACCACAAGATCAGCGCCCATACGGGAGAAACTTGTAGCGATGCCGTTACGCAGCGACCAGCCGGTGACAAAGGCGGCAAAACCGACGCCGACGGCCATTGTGACCGAGAGGCCAAGAAACAGCGTTCGCAGACGGCGCCTGCCAACATTCTGAGCGGCGAGCCGCAACAATAGAAAAAGGGTTCCGCGGCGTATTGTCATGGGGCTCGTCGATGCGAATTGCGTCTTCGGGCGCCTTGGCGCTTGAACTCTGGAATGAGGCGGGCCGTCCCTACGCCAAGACGTAAGGAGCAAGCAAGCCGCCGTTCGAAATTGGGCACGCCACATCTTTCTTGATAGACGATCCTGGTTCAGACGGTTGTGCAGCGGCTGTGGATCAGTTCCTGGTTGTTGCGAGGGACGATCACGCAGTCGTGGTGGCCGCCGAAGTTCGGCATATAGCCGACTGGCTCCAGGGTATCTTGTGTGAATACGAATGTGCCACCTTCCAACCTTTGGAAGCCGCTAAAGATTTGCAGGACGTACTTTCCGTCGTAGGTAACGTGCATCGTTTGGCAGTCGACCCCGACATTCTCGAAGCGCTTGATCGTCGTCCAGGTGGCCGTATTAAGGAGGTCTCGGATTTGAAGCCATTGTTTCCACTCCCTTGGTATGTTGAGTCTATGTGAGCCCAATCATTTTATAAATTGCTTTAATGTGCCAAGAAAGAGCGTGATTCACAAAAGGAAATGTGCACTGCATCACGAGTCATCGCTACAGTGCCCGCATTGGATCGCCAAGACGCTCAAAGGGCGCGAGCATCAGAGTTCTTCCCGCCAAGCGGGGACAAACCCATGAGCGGACGTTTCCTGTTGGAGTGACACGATGCAGCATTGAATCACGCTCACCCATCAACGGGCGATAGCGTGCGACATGGAAAGACCTCCGACGCTTGGCGGATACTGTCTTGCGGGCTGCTAGTGCACCTTCACAGTGAGGTCGGTGCCAACGGGGCCCGTCTCTCCGCTGAGCGGCTCGTCGGAAATGATGAGCGAGGCGCCTGTCCACAGACGCTCCGCGATCCGGTCGTGAACGTCTTGGGCAATCTCGATTCGCTCGAGCGCATCAGCGGCGCTCGAAGGGGACTCGTGCAGTTTCGGCGTTAACCCAGCCTGTTCCTCGATCGAGGCCGCTTTGCTCTTACGTTCGCGCCATTCTTCGGCAATCCGAGTCGGGATCGACACGGCCGACCATTTGAGCGAAGTCCCATCGTCTTCCACTGCCGTTGCGATGTAAAAGTGCAAACCTAGCGGCATCTCAGGATCACGCACACTGGCCGGCGCATCGAAAACTGGCGCAAGACCCTGGCGCACGTAAATCCGCTGATCTTTTTTGCTGACCAGCACGGACAGAGGCGACATTCGCCGCACCGCTTCCTTCTCGGCATTTGCGGCGGCGTCGTAGGCCGCTGTCGCATCGTTCAAGCGTCGAACGGCGTCCGCCAAGTTAGCAGCCTTAGCGGCGGAAGCCGTTTGTGCGGCCTCGAGCTTCGCCGCGGAATCTGCGAGCTCAGCCTCGACGTTCGTTGTGCCCACCGCCGCATTCGTGGTGGCGAACACAGGTTCATACGGCTCAGTCGGGTGTCGAGCCACTGACCTACCGACGCTATTCTCATCGGCGGCCTTGGGCTCTGCCACCAGAATGGATTCTTGTTGGCTGGCGGATGTGTCGGCCTCCCCAGCTGGGTCTGCCTTGGCCGCGGTTTCGGCTTTCGCCCGAGCTGAAGAGTAGGCAGCCTCGGCCGCTTCGAGCTCCGCAGCCGCGTGAGCAGCTTCTTGCTGCCCGACACGGACGGCCCCGGACATCTCCTTTATGGTCTTGCCGGCTGCGGCCTTCTCGGCTACAGCCTTGGCCCTGAGCTGCTCAGCGTATTGATGCGGATTAATCAGAAACGGCTTAGCGGCGGCGAGGGACGCCAGCGGCGCGTCGGGAGCAGTTTGGTCCGCTTCCGGCACGACCAGCATCTTTGGCGCAGGCAGCAGCGGAGATGCGAATTCTGTCGGCGTCACTTCCTCCGGCGAGATGACGACGCGCTCGCCGATCTTGGTCAATCCCCAAAGTTTGGCGGCGAACCCGGCGGGGAGGCGGATGCAGCCGTGCGAAGCCGGATGACCGGGAACGACGCCGAGATGCATGGCGATTCCCGACCATGTGATGCGCTGCATGAACGGCATCGGTGCGCCAGAGTAGATATTCGAGCGATGGTATCGCTCGCGGCCGATGATGGTGAATACGCCCTTTGGCGTCGCATGGCCGAGCATGCCGGTCGAAACCGCCGAGCGGTCGACGAGCCCATCGTGATTGTATATGGAGACCTGCTGGTCAGCGATCGAAACAACTGCAAAAAGCGGCAACTCGCCGTTATTGATTGCGGCACGCTTCGCCCCTGGTGCAGAGGGCGCACCGCCGATCTTCGGGCTGCTATGGCGGTTTGCCCTGTGTGCGGTCCAAGACCGGTCGGAGTCGAATGACGAAGAGTAACCCAGCGCCGCCGTCCGCGTCGCCTCAAAGCCGAGGGCCTTCGTCGCAACGCAGACGGCGAAGACCGCCGAAAAGGCGCACATACAGAAAATTCGGTCGTGCGCAACAACAGAATTTCTCATGACGATCTGAAATATCCTAGGACGGACTTTTGGCGTATGTCAGCTCGAATGCATAACCCTCGAACCCCTCTTGCCCGAAGCGATGTGAGGTGGAATTATATTTCTTGGCTAGCTGCATAATGCGCTCAGAGCTTAAGCGGTTCCATCATCGCCGTAAAAAACCCCCTCCGGGGATCGTTTCCAACCGCTGGCTTTCCTGGCTTGTGCGATGTCAGGCATGGAGTTCTGTTTCGATCGACTTGATCTTTTCTGAGTTCCATCAGCTGCGCGACAAGCGGCCGAAGAGCCGTACGCAAAGATATCTTCATCGAAGACTCTTTCGATCAGTTGCCCGTCGTAGACGGCGGCGAGCGCCAGCAAGCGGCGCGCTTGCGGCCCGTCCTTCGTACGGCGGGCAAAGCGGCGCAATTGCAGAGCATCAAAATCCCCTCGAAACGGAACCAGCATGGCGAATCTCCCCCTTCGCCATGTGAATCAAATTCCCGCCTCTGCTGGAATCCATACTTGAATCATGTTCAGAGGGAATTGGTATAAGATGGCGCGAGGATGACGCGATTGGCATAAAGTTGGCCAAATCGCACCATAGAAGTTTCGATTCGGCCCGGCTGGAGGGGTAAATGGTTTGCAGCGGGCGCCAGCGAAAACGAGGCTTAGCGTGGCACCGGGAGCGTGCGCCGGACGTGCGAACGCTCCCCTCATTCGGGTGACACCGCCCGTTCTGGGGAAGGAAACCGGTCAGATGGGCGTGGCAACAGGCATGAGCGGACATGCCGTTCTGGCGGAACTGACGCTGATTGCCAGCCTCACCGCATTTTCGGGGCTCGTCGCGATGATCTATCTCTCCCAGCGGCGGGCCTGGATGGAACGGGAGGCGAGGCATCATCACGAGCTTGCGGCCATGCGCGCGAAACTCGATCGTGCCGAGGTTTTTCTTGGCGCCGAGACGCAAATTGTCGTCGCCTGGGCTGGAGCAGGAGAAGAGCCTGATATCGAAGGGGATCTCGCGCTTGCGGGAGACCAGCCAAATGCCCGCCGCGTGCTTGCCTTCGGTTCCTGGTTGCCGTCCGGCTGGGCGAAAACCGTCGAGCATTCGGTCACGCGGTTGCGCGCGTCGGGCGAATCATTCCGCTTCACCGTCACGAGCTCGGACGGGCGCCATCTTGAAATTGAAGGACGGCCGGTCGCCGGCATGGCTGTCCTGCGGATCCGGGATGTCTCCGGGGATCGCCGTGAGGCCGTTCGTCTGCAAGAGCTGCAAGCGGGCACGATGGGGCAGGTCGAGGCCATGCGGGCCCTTCTCAACGCGGCCCCATACCCCGCCTGGCTCCGTGATGGCAGCGGCAAATTGAGCTGGGTCAATGCCGCCTATGCCCGCGCCGTCGAAGCCAAGGATCAAGAGGCCGCCGTCTTGCGCGGCATTGAGCTGATCGAGCGTCAGGCGCGCGAGGCGGGCGCGGCATCGCGCGGGGCTGGCGCGGTCTGGCATGGACGGGCGCCGGCGGTCGTTGCCGGCGCCCGCCGGATGCTCGAAATTGTCGATGCGCCAACAGGCTCCGGTTCGGCCGGAATGGCCGCCGATGTCTCGGAAGTCGAAACCGTGCGGGCCGCTCTTGACCAGCAAACGCAGGCTCATGCGCGCACGCTCGACCAGCTTTCGACGGCGGTCGCCATTTTCGACGGTGGAAAGCAGCTCCTTTTCCACAACGCGGCCTATCGCCAGCTTTGGGCACTCGATCAGGCGTGGCTCGATCAGAAGCCAACCGATTCCGAGATTCTCGATCGTCTCCGGGCGGCCCGGCTCTTGCCCGAGCAAGCCGATTTCCGAGCCTGGAAAGCGGATCTGCTCGCCGCCTATCAATCACTCGATACCGACGAGCAGGTCTGGTTTTTGCCCGACGGGCGGACCTTGCGGGCCGTCATCAGCCCCAATCCGCAAGGCGGCGTCACTTATCTCTTCGACGATG
The DNA here is from genome assembly GCA_035509135.1 of Methylocella sp. Classification (GTDB taxonomy): domain Bacteria; phylum Pseudomonadota; class Alphaproteobacteria; order Rhizobiales; family Beijerinckiaceae; genus Methylocapsa. The sequence continues at coordinate 6,514 of DATJLX010000147.1, read as the reverse complement.
TCACCGAACGCTATCATCTCGTCTCCCAGTATAATGCCTCGATCCGTGTGCAGAGCGAAACGCTCGATGCCTTGAAGGAAGGCGTTGCCGTGTTCGGCAGCGATGGCCGCCTGAAATTGTTCAACCCGGCCTTCGCCAGCCTCTGGGCGCTCGATCCAAGCTGGCTCGACAACCGGCCGCATATCGATCGCGTCGCTCTGCTTTGTGCACCGCTGTTTTCCGACGAGGAAGGCTGGGGGGCGCTGCGCGCCGCCGTCGCGGGATTGCCCGATCAACGCGTCGGGCTCGAACGCCGCCTCGCGCGCCGCGATGGCTCCGTGCTCGATTGTGCCGCGGCCCCGCTCCCGGATGGTGCGACCTTGCTCACCTTCATCGATATGACCGCCAGCGTGAGTGTCGAGCGCGCCTTGACGGAACGCAATCAAGCGCTGAGCGACCGGAATCAGGCCCTGAGCGATGCCGAGAAGCTGCGCAATGACTTTGTCCACCACGTCTCCTACGAGTTGCGTTCGCCGCTGACCAATATCATCGGCTTCATCCAGCTCCTCGATAATCCCGCGATCGGCCCGCTTAATGCCAAACAGCGCGAATACACGGGCTATGTCATGAAATCCTCATCGGCCCTGCTCGCCATCATCAACGATATTCTCGATCTCGCTTCGATCGACGCGGATGCGATGGAATTGTCACTCGAGGACGTCGACATCGCGCAAACCATGCAGGCGGCGGCGGAAGGCGTCCAGGACCGGATCGCCGAATCCGCGCTGACCCTTCACGTCGCGACGATGGAGGGGATCGGATCCTTTGTCGCCGACGGCAAACGCATCCGGCAGATCCTTTTCAACCTCCTCTCGAACGCGATTGGCTTTTCTTCACCCGGTCAAACCGTCGATCTCGCGGCGGCGCGGCAAGGCAGCGACATCCTGTTCACCGTGACCGACGAGGGGAGTGGAATTCCGCCTGAAATCCTTGAACAGGTGTTCGATCGCTTCAAGACCTATACGACGGGATCGCGTCATCGCGGCGTGGGCCTTGGCCTTTCGATTGTGCGTTCCTTTGTTGAGCTGCACGGCGGCCGCGTCGAAATCCTTTCTGTCCCCGGAAAAGGGACCCGCGCGACTTGCTTCTTTCCCTCCCAAGGTGTGAAGCTGGCGGCCCGCGAATTGCCGCAAGGACTGTGAACGCCATGGCCGCCGGAACGATCCGCGCCACCGCTTCCATTACAATCTGGCGGCGCGATCTTGACAATGAGAGCGCGCTCGCCGGGCTCGCCGCCGATGTCGCCGCGCTGGCCGGTCCTGGCGATCTCATAACCTTGTCGGGGGGGCTTGGCGCCGGCAAAACGGCGTTCGCCCGTGCCCTCATCCGGATCTTGACGGGCGATCAAGACATCGAGGTGCCGAGCCCGGCCTTCACCTTGATGCAAATTTACGATGGCTTGGATTTCCCCATCGTCCATGCCGATTTCTACCGGATCGAGAAGCCGCGGGAACTCTTGGAACTGGGGTTCGAGGAGGCATGCGAGGGCGCCCTCGTCCTTGTCGAATGGCCGGAGCGCGCCGGCGATTTTCTCGAACCTGACCGGCTCGACATCGAGCTACGCCTCGATCCAAACAAAGATCTCTTTTACCGCGCCGTGACCCTGACCGGCATCGGTTCCTTCGCGGAGCGGCTCGCGCGCGCCAAGGCGGTCCACGAGCTCCTCGATCGCAGCGGCTGGCACGGCGCTGAGCGGATTTTCATGCAAGGCGACGCATCGGCCAGAAGCTATGAGCGGTTGGTCGGCCCCACCGGCGAAAGCGCGATTTTGATGATCTCACCGCCCCGTCCGGACGGACCGCCGCTGCGTTATGGCAAATCCTACAGCGCCATCGCCAAGCTTGCCGAGGACATAAGGCCCTTTATCGCGATCGGCAAAGGCTTGCGCGAGCAAGGCCTCTCGGCGCCCGAAATCCTGGCCTTCGATCTTGCCGCCGGCCTTGCCGTCATCGAGGACCTCGGCTGCGAACCCCTCACCGGCGAAAGCGGCATCATCGAGGACCGCTATGCCATGGCGCTCGCCGCCCTCGCCCATTTGCACGGCGCGAGCCTCCCCGACACTTTGCCGGTCGACGACCAGGAGACCTACCGGATCCCCTCCTATGACGTCGATGCCCTTTCCATCGAAGTCGAGCTGCTGCTCGATTGGTATGCGCCTTTTATCGCTTGCGCGCAGCTCGCCTCCGGGGCGAAGGCAACTTTTATCAATCTTTGGCGTCACGCCGTTCAAAATGTCCTCGCCGCGCGGCCGACCTGGACGTTGCGGGACTATCATTCACCCAATCTCCTCTGGCTCGACGATCGCCAAGGAATCGCCCGTGTCGGACTTCTTGACTTTCAGGACTGTGTCCTCGGCCATCCCGCTTATGATGTCGTGTCCCTGCTTCAAGATGCCCGCGTCGATGTATCGCAAGAGGTTGAGTTGAAACTGCTGGCCCAATACGCTTGGCTGCGCCGCGGCGAAGAGACGGGCTTCGACATGGCCGGTTTTGCCCGCGCTTATGCCATTTTGGGGGCACAGCGCGCGACGAAGATCCTTGGAATTTTTGCGCGCCTCGACGAACGCGACCAAAAGCCCCAGTACCTCGTTCATCTGCCGCGCGTCGAACGCTATCTTTCGAAGAACCTTGGGCATCCGGCTTTGGCTGACCTTAAACTCTGGTATGCGGAGAATCTGCCGGGAATCTTTGCCGCTGCTCCTTGAAGCGGACTTGTTACATGGGAGTCGTTTAATCGGACTTGGGTAATCGGACTCTGACTCTGGCGATTCCTATCGATCCAATGAATCCATCCGAAGGGCAAGCACTTTAGGGCCTCACGTTTAACAAGAATTTGGCAACCGGCACACCAATGTCCTCTTTCCTGCCCGCCAAAGCCATGATCTTCGCCGCAGGTTTGGGCACCCGGATGCGGCCCTTGACCGAGCACGTTCCAAAGCCATTGATCACGGTTGCGGGCAAGCCGCTGATCGACCATGTGCTCGACCGGCTCGCGCAGGCCGGCGTCGAAACCGCCATCGTCAATGTGCATTATTTGGCCAGCCAGATCGAAGCGCATCTTGCCGCCAGAAAATCCCCGAGGATCTTGATTTCGGACGAGCGCGAAAAACTTCTTGATCAAGGCGGCGGGATCGCCAAGGCCTTACCATGGCTCGGGCCGGAACCGTTTTTTCTCGCCAACACGGATGCTTTCTGGGCCGAGGGCCCCGCCAACAATCTCCGCCGTCTGGCGAGCGCGTGGGATCCGGAGCGGATGGATATTTTGTTGCTCGTGGCGGCGGTGGCGGCGAGCCTTGGGGTTGATTCGCCGGGCGACTTCAACATGGCGCCAGATGGCCGTCTGACGCGGCGGCTGGAATGCGAGATCGCGCCTTTTGTTTATACGGGCATTGGTATCGTCAAGCCTGGGCTATTCACGGCGGAGACCCGCGACATTTTTCCTCTCGCGCCGTTTTTTTTCGAGGCGGCCAAGAAAGAACGCCTGTTCGGCCAGCGGCTTGACGGACTTTGGTTTCATGTTGGCACCCCGCAAGCGATCGAGGACGCGGAGCGAAAACTTGCGCGGGGCTTGATATGAGGCGATTATTTGCGTGGCGTCGGCGAGGCCGTGCGGACTGGCATGCATTGCTCGAATACTCGGCTTTATACTTTTTTGCATTCTGGTTAAGGCCATGATAAATAATAAATTATGAATATAGGTTGTTAGTAAATTCGCACCCTTGCGCTATTGAGTCTTTTTCATTTTGGTGTCCTCTCATTCCGAAAGCTGGCCATCCGGGCCTTTACATGAAGCGGAGGCCATGTCCATAGCCTTACAATCGAGTGACCCGCCGGCCGAGGCCGCCGCGAAAGTCCTCATCCGTCTTGGCCTGGCTGCTCTATTTGTTGCTTTGCCCTGCTTGGGAATCTTTTGGCGCGGCGCGATCTATGTGCTTTTGCCGGTCGGCGCGATTTTGATTCTGCTGGGCGTTCTGTTGGACGTGCCCAAACATAGCGGCCGGCGGCTTCATAGTGCCCTGTTCTCGCCGGCTGGTGGAGCCGCGCTCTTTCTGACTTTCTGGGCCTGTTTGTCCTTGCTTTGGACGCCGTTTCCCGACGAGGCAAGCGGGCGGTTCTTGAAATCCGCCAGCACCACCGTCCTCGCGGTGCTCGTTGCGGTCTATTTGCCCGAAAAGAGCAGAACTTTTGATCTTTACCTGCTGCCGGCGGGGCTCTCCGCCGCGAGCCTGGCGACGCTCGCCCTGGCCCTTTTTGATTCGTCCTGGTTTTTGAACGGCTTTGAGTTCGATGAAACGCTGTTTGAACGCTCAATGATCACGGAGATCGTTCTGATCTGGCCCGCGCTTGGCATCTTGTCGATTCGTGAGCATTGGATCAGCGCGGCGATTCTCGCCATTCTCGTCGCTGGAGTGGCGCTGGCTGGTTTCGCTCAGATTGCGCTGCTGGCAACAGGCGCCAGCGCATTCACCTTCGCCATGGCCATGTCCAGCCCAGTCCGGACGGCCCGGATTCTTGCTTGGCTGTTCGGGCTCTTAATTCTGTTCGCCCCGGCACTCCCTTTCCTCTATCGTCTGCTTCTCTGGGCGATGGGAGTTGTCCCTGGCGCCGGTTCCGCCCCCATGCTGATTTGGAGCGATCTCATTGTCTCGCAATGGCCCCGGCTGATCACGGGGCATGGCTTCGACTTCGTACATCAAGGTTTAAGCTTCGGCTATCTGCCAGAACGCACGCCGAAAAGTTTTTTGTTCGTGCTCTGGTATGATCTTGGCCTTGCTGGGGCGGCTGGTTTCGTGCTCCTCGTCATGTTCACCTTCAGGAACGCCGGGGCGATCCCGGCAAAGGCCGCCCCAGCCCTGCTGGCCGGGCTCGTCGCGATCCTGACGATTGCCATTCTTGGCATAGCGACAGCCCAGATCTGGTGGGTGACCCTCCTGGATTGCGTCGCCATCGCCTACGTGCTTCTCCTCAAGGGAATAGACAAGGCGCAACGGCTGGATGCGGAGGCGGTTCGGGCAATCGAACCGGAAACGCCACGGCCGGGGCAAGACCGCGACACGCGCTCCAATGGCTCCGCCGCCGAGCCCTGAGAAAAATCGCGGATTCGTGATCGCCGGATGGAGGCTGAGGATGCTTTTTGACGGCAGCCAGGCGTGTTCCGCATGCAATGGTTGACAGACATTTGCAAAGAATCGCGAAAGAGATCTTGCGGTGACAGGCCAAGCGGCCTTAACATTGCTGGATGATCGAGACAGTCATCACGATCCGGAATGCGCGTGAAGGCGATGCCGAGGGTATCGCCGAGGTGCATGATTCCGCATGGCGAGATGCCTATCGCGGCCTCATTCCGGGCCGCGAGCTCGAACAGATGATCGCCCGCCGCGGACCCCAATGGTGGCACTCGGCCATTGTCCGGGGGTCACGCCTTCTGGTCCTTGATTTCGATGAAACCATCGGCGGCTACGCCAGCTACGGCCGCAATCGCGTGGCTTCCTTGCATTATGGCGGAGAGATTTTCGAGCTCTATATAGCGCCTGAGTTTCAGGGGCTTGGATTCGGCACCCGTCTTTTCGAGGTAGCCCGCAAGGATCTTGCTGAGCATGGCTATTCGTCTTTTCTTGTTTGGGCCTTGTCCGACAATGAGCGGGCGGTGCAATTCTACTTAAAACTCGGTGGCAGAAATATCCGCAAGGCAACCGAACGATTCGGCTCCGAAATCCGCGCCAGGACGGCATTTGCGTTCGACTAGGGCGCGTTCTGAAAACGTTGTCCGGCTTTCGATTCGAATATGCCCCAACCCAACATTGCATCTAAGCGCTTGCCCTAGAGGTTCAGTCCATCTGCAGGGCAAGCGCTCCAGGACCAGCGCACATAAAGAAAGGCCCATGACGCTGCGCCTTGACATTTTTTCGATCGTATCGTTGCGGACATCATCATTCGCTATTTCTACCGCTGGCAACCGCAGCTACGCTATGATCCGGGCTCAGCCATGATTTGCCTGGTGTGAGCGATCTCCGAAAACCGACTATTCTGGCCTTGGAGAAAGATATGTTTCTTGACGCGATTTCCATTGGAAGAAATCCGCCACACGAGGTGAATGTCCTGATTGAAGTGCCAATCGGCGGCGAGCCCATCAAATATGAATTGGATAAAACTGCAGGCGTCCTATATGTTGACAGGTTCCTCTATACGTCAATGCGCTATCCTGGCAATTATGGCTTCATTCCCCATACTCTGTCGGATGACGGCGATCCTTGTGACGTGATCATCGCCAATACCCGCGCGATCGTGCCAGGCGCTGTCATGAGCTGCAAGGTGGTCGGCGTTCTCTTGATGCGCGACGAAGCCGGGATGGACGAAAAGATCGTCGCGGTTCCCTCGGCGCACCTGACCAAGCGCTACGAGAAGATCGAAAATTTCACTGATTTGCCAGAAATCACGCGGCGCCAATTCGAGCATTTCTTTGCCCACTACAAGGA
>DATJLX010000146.1:0-3427 GCA_035509135.1 Methylocella sp. | reverse complement strand
GTGCCGCCATACCGGCCGAGCCGTGCCGCGCTTGTTGCCAAGCGCCTGCTGGACCGGATCGCTTTGCCGAAGCTCATCACCGGCGCGCAGCCCATTCTGCCGCCCGATTTCAGCGCCTATATGGATATCGACCGCTGAAACCCGCTCGCGCCGCATCGTCAAGGATGGGGGATGTGACGTTTTATGGATCGCGCCGCGAGGCAACGCCACCGCCTTGATGATTGCCTTGCGCGGGCTGGCCCTGATCGAGGCTGCGTGTCGATCCGGCCCTGACAGCGGCCGCCCCGGCGGCGGCGCGGCGGCTCATCCGGCGTTCGACGATCACCGTCCGCACGCTGCCTTCACGGCCGCCAGAGGTTACAATTTGCGTGCTGTTGCGCGGCGGCGCCATCTTCAGGACTTCGGCGCGCACCTCGTCCAGTTGGACGTCCATCAAAGCAGCGGCGATTTCGGCCTGCTGTTGGAGATCGTCGGTCAACCCCTGCGCCGCGACAATCGCTTCCTTGAGCGTCGGCGGATCGAACCGCACCCGCCGCTTGCCATATTTGGTATTCCAGACGGTCGACATAGCGGCGTTTCCAGATGCCCGCGCCCCCGCGTTTTTGTGCGTCGCAATATATTTTGCGCGGCCCAAGAAAGCAAGACGTTGCGGCGCCGCACCTCTTGTTTTACGGTGCAACATAAAGTGAAAGACGCTTACCGGACCGGCGGCCCGCCAAGGCAGGCCAGCGCGAAACGCTGGAAGGCGCGGGCGCGATGCGACAAACCGGGCGCACCGTCGGCGGGAATTCCGTGTTTCTCCTGCGTCGTCATTTCGCCGAAGGTCCGCGCAAAACCATCGGGCAAGAAAATCGGATCATAGCCAAAGCCGAGTCCGCCACGCGGCGGGAAAACGAGTTCGCCATGAACCTCGGCCTCGAAACTTTGCCCGCCTCCGCCGGGAAGGGCGAGGGCCAGAGCGCAAGTGAAATGGGCCTTGAACGGTGGGCTCGCTTTCGCCGCGCGCAACGCCTGTTCGACCTTTTCCATCGCGGTGCCAAAATCCCGCGAAGGTCCCGCCCAACGCGCGGATTGGATGCCGGGAGCCCCATCGAGCGCTTCGACGCAAAGCCCCGAATCATCGGCAAGCGCGGGGAGTTTGGCGCGACCGGCGGCGGCGCGCGCCTTGAGTTCAGCATTTTCGATAAAGTTCGTACCGGTTTCGTCCGGCTCCGGCAGGCCGAGTTCCGCGGCCGAAAGGGCGACAACGCCATAAGAGGCGAGGAGGCCGCGCATCTCGGCGAGCTTGCCCGCATTATGCGTCGCGATGACGAGCTTTCCGGCGAGCTTGGCGGGCATGAAATCCCCTAACGGAAGCCGGGCAGGCGCATGGCCACCGGATGCCGGAGCGGCTTTACCACAGACGACACATCGTTTCGAGCCCGGGTTCGGCCCCAAGGCGCAAGCCGCGATGCACAAAGCGCGCGACTGCCGTATAGATGGGTTCGCCATCATCACCATTGGCCAGGCCTCATCCCATGCACCGTGGTTTGCTTCTCGTCTTTCTCCTTGGCGTCTTTGCCGCGGCCCCGGCGCGGGCCGACCCCCCATGGCTCTTGCTGCCTTCGACGCCGTCACTGCCCATGCCGGAGCGCAGTGGCATCGCGCCGGTCAATGGCATTCACATTTGGTATGCCGAGTTTGGCCGTGGCGAGCCTGTGATCCTGCTGCATGGCGGGCTCGCCAACGCCAATTACTGGGGCAATCAGGTGCCGGTGCTGGCGGACCGCTACCGGGTCATCGTTATGGATAGCCGGGGCCATGGGCGCAGCAGCCGCGACGGCGCTCCCTTCGGCTATGATCTCATGGCGTCCGATGTACTCGGGCTCATGGACTTCTTGAAGATTCCGAAGGCGGCGATTGTCGGCTGGAGTGATGGCGCGATCCTCGGGCTCGATATCGCCATTCATCATCCCGATCGGCTGACGAAACTTTTTGCCTTCGCCGCGAACTCTGATCCAAGCGGGGTGAAGGACGTCAGTCAGAGTCCCGTCTTCACCCGTTTCATCGCCCGCGCGGGCAGAGAGTATGAAGAGCTCTCGCCGACGCCGCGCGATTACCAAGTCTTCCTCGATGAGATCACCAAAATGTGGGCGACGCAGCCGGACTTTTCCGCCAAGCAGCTTCAGGCCATCAGCGTGCCAGTCTGGATCGTGGACGGCGACCATGATGAGGCGATCAAACGGGAGAATACCGAATTCATGGCAAAAGAGATTCCGGGCGCAAGGCTGCTCATTCAAAAAGATGTCAGCCATTTCTCGTTTCTGCAGAATCCGGAGCAGTTCAACCGCGACGTGCTATCCTTCCTCGGGGGTGCAAAGAGCCAATGACTTTGGTTTAAGCGATCGCGCTCTTTTGCAGCTCAACGAGCTTGGCGATGCCCGTTTTGGCGAGCGCGATCAAATCTTGCAGCTGCGCCTCGGTGAAGATCGCCGCTTCCGCCGTCGCCTGCACCTCGACGAGAAAGCCGCCTCCGGTCATGACGAAATTGGCGTCGGTCTCGGCGGCCGAATCCTCTTCATAATCAAGGTCAAGCACCGCTTCGCCGTTCGAGATGCCGCAAGAAACCGCCGCCACATGGTCGCGCAACGGAAGCTCCTTGAGGATCGAGCGGCCATGCATCCATTTCAAGCAATCGTGCAGGGCGACCCAGGCGCCGGTGATCGAGGCGGTCCTTGTGCCGCCATCGGCTTGCAGAACATCGCAGTCGAGCGTGATCTGACGTTCGCCCAGGGCCGGAAGATTGGTGACCGCGCGCAGGCTTCGGCCGATCAGGCGCTGGATCTCCTGTGTCCGGCCGGTGGGTTTGCCCGCACTGACCTCGCGCCGCGTCCGCGTATGCGTCGCGCGCGGCAGCATGGCATATTCGGCGGTGATCCAGCCGCGTCCCTGGCCGCGCAGCCAGGAAGGCGGCTTGTCTTCGAGGGACGCCGTGCACAACACATGGGTTTGCCCGAATTTGACGAAACAAGACCCTTCTGCATAGCGCGCGACATTGCGTTCGAGCGAAACTGGCCGCAACTCGCTGGCGGCGCGCTTGGACGGGCGCATGACATCCCTCGTTTTTGTTGTTCTTGTTTACGGCTTGGTTCTAGAGGGTCAGCCCGCTTTGCGCAACCGGGGGCGGCACGTTTCAGCTTTCCGCAGACAAACGCTCACACACCTCCCCTTCCGAAGCCGCGGGTGGATTCGACGATTTCCAGCCAGCGTTCCCCGCTCAACCAGTTTCCTAGGATAATTTTGCCCTTAGTCTTCTCTTGTCGCCATTTCCAGAGTTTACTTTCTGCCTCAAGAAGGCTCCATTTAAGCAAGGCTGCCTCGCCACCCGCGTGCCCAACATAGATTTCCTTCCCCAAGTCCCGGAACTCCCGGCACTTTTTCCTCATAT
>DATJLX010000145.1:0-3727 GCA_035509135.1 Methylocella sp. | reverse complement strand
CATGCATCCGACGGTCAAACCGGTGGCGCTGGTTGCCGACGCCATCCGGGACTGCTCCCGGCGAAGTGAAACCGTGCTCGACCCTTTCGGCGGCTCGGGGACTACTCTCATCGCTGCCGAGAACACAGGCCGACGGGCGCGGCTCATCGAATGCGATCTGCCTATTGTGATCAGATCCTTCGTCGATTCGAGCGCATCACCGGTAAGCTGCCCCGCCACGCCGCTACCGGCCAGACGTTCGAGACGATGGCCGAACAGCGCGCCGCAATGCCGGCCCATGAGGAGGAAGTCATATGAGCCGCCCGCCACGAAACCCTCCGGGTAAGTATACCGTTGGATATGGCCGGCCTCCTGTGGAGACCCGGTTCCGCAAGGGCGAGTCCGGCAACCCCCGCGGCCGGCCAGGCGGCACAAAGGCGTCAAAGGCAAAAGCCGTGGTCCTGCAGGAAGCTTATCGGCCGATCACCGTGCGAGAAGGCGACGATGTACTCACGCTTCCAGCGATCCGAGCCGTCATGCGCCAACTCGTACGGCTCGCGGCAAAGGGCAATGGCCCCGCTCAGCGGAAACTTATCGATATGGTGCAAAGGATCGAGCAAGAACTCGCCGACGAAGCCAAAACCAAGGCGGTCCAACAGACCAGAGAGCCAATCACAGATGCCGATCGTGCGAGGGCTTTAGCGGCGTTTATTACCAGAATAAAGCATTCTGCGCCGGAGGCTAACGCCAATTTGGTGCAAGCTATAGTGACCCAAAACCAGTAATCGAGCCCGCTATTTTCGTTCAATAGGGACCTCACGGCGCTGATTCCGCATCGGAACCGATGTCTAACCGCCAGGCGTCCGCTTCCATATCTTAGGGAACGGGGATGCCGGGGATGAGCGGACTATACGGTCGGCTATCCCCTTGACACACGTGACCTCGAACGCCCTGTGAAATTAGCAAACACGGCTATTGATGCTCGCCAAAGGTTTTTGCGCGTGGGCGGGGAGCCGCATATGGACAAGATAACCGAGTCGTTGCTCAAAGAATTTACGAGCGAGCACGATCTTGCTGCCATCCCAGACGAAAAGCGGTTTGAGCAATTCGCCAGCTACATTACCGTGCGTCGCCAGCACGGAGAGACGTTTGATACCGCAGATATCGTCACAACCCCGAGGCCTACGAGTATCTCGAAGGTGAGGGAATCCAATACGCCATTCGGCCCCCAGCCAACCGCGTCTTGCAAGAGCGGATCGCCTATCTGCTCAAGCGCCCTGTTGGCCGTCCATCAAATGAAGTGCGGCGTTTCTATGCGAACTTCACGTATCAGGCCGGAAGCTGGACGAAGCCGCGTAGGGTTCACACTGAGTCTACGTGACGTCGAAGACTTGTTGGCGTGAATCATTTTGGGCCCATCATTGCCTTTATGAGTTCACGGCATAGTCCATGTTGGCAACTGCCCTCGGACTGCCCGCGCAGCGCTAACGTCCCCAGGATTGCGAACTCAATGTAGCCCTGCGTCCGCGCATTGCGCGATCCGAGCACCTGGTTTGTCACAAGTTGGAATTCAGTTCTCCACCAGCGTCCCTCTTCGCACCTAAAATCCCGCCGGCGCAGCGCGCATCATGTTCCGGTCACCGCTTTGGCGGGAGCGCTCTTCACTGCAAAGTTTGTCATTCAACCGTCCCCTCCCCCGCTGTGAAAGCCGAGAAGGGTGTTTGCGAGAATTGAAGCAAAAAACCAAAACCAAAGCATTGCGACGATCACAAAGGGAATGAACCAGCCCCGACTTGGCCGCGTGGCCTTGATGACCAGATCGGCCTTGGCTTCGGCCTGTTCACGACTTAGGGGCGAGCCCCACCTGGCGGACCATTCCATGATTTCGGCAATGATTTCTTGGCGGGTTCCCTCGGCCATGACGTTAAAGCCTCCGGACGGTCACCAAATCCCGGTCAATGAGGCCATCGCCGCGCACCACGCCGTCAGCCTGAAGCGCCTTCGGCGAACACGGCGGCTGCTTGAAGGAACATCCGTCTTGCCTGGTACCATGCGCGGTCTTCGAATTTGACGCGGCCCAAGACGTGGTGAGCTCCCGGTGAAAAACAATCAGAGCCGTTATCATGAGAACGATTATTGACGGCACAACCCACATGAGTGAATCCCCCGATTGAATCGTTGCAAGGCCAGCGACAGGTTTGGTAAGTCCTGGTCAAATCCGCCGCAGCCCAATTGCTTCATCTCCCGCTGCAATGAGCGAATCTCATCACGTGGGCGATGGTGCGCCCAGCATTTGGTCAAAACTTCGATAACATCTCGCCCAGAATGAAATTGAATTGCCGGTGTGGGATTTGTGCAACAAGGCGCGAGGATTGGACGGCAAATTGTTGCGCACGAGCGCCGCTAACTTTTCCGCGTCCGGCCTCAAGCGCCAGGGCAATGATCGTGATTGAAACGGCAGCGTCCAAACGGCGTCTGGTCTATTTGGGTGATGTCCGTTGACATAACTTATGTCATTTGTCGTCATCTTCTATTTTTAATCAAATTGCTCGGGCCAATTTTCATCCATGGCGGATCGGTCACTATCCGCAAACAAGCTCAACTTTTTATTTGGAGACAATGGCAAAAGCTGACAAACAAATGCAAGCCCAGCGGTTTATTGAAACCGCTCGCGCTCTTGGCTGCGACGAAGACAAAGAGCGATTTGAGGCTGCACTAGGTAAAATCGCGCAACATAAACCTACGCCCAAGGATCATGAGCCATCAAAAAAACGAACGCGCGCTAAATCGCTCAAAAATGCTCAATGATCCGTCAGAAAACGAAGCATTGCCGATAACACTAGAACAATTCAGCCTTGCGCTCGCCGCCCATGCTTTGCTAACGGCATTTCAGGGAGAGTTGCACAAATTCACTTCGCCTGAATTTGGCGAAAGTATCGCGTCATTTATTCAGCGGTTTGCGCTGGGAGAAAAAATAGACAGGCCGCAACCGCATTCTGATGGTGACGTTGATCACTTATGAACTTCCTTTAGCTTCGCTGTTTTTTTCCATTGATCATATCGGCCGTGCCCCGGCAACGGGAACTGCGAGAAACTTACATCCATGAGGACACTTAGTGCTTCCTCGACAGAATGAGGTCTGCCGGGAAGCGGTGATGATTGCACTAGCAAGTGATGCGGCAGTGTTGTCAACGACTCTTGCTACGAAACACCGATCAGTCGGGCTTGGAGGAGGTCGAGCTTTCCTCTTCCAAACATTTGGCGTTTAACGAGTTTAAGTTTTGTGATCTGGCCCTCAGTTTGTCCGTTGGACCAAGGTTTTACGATCGCCGCTCGCTTGGCAGCGCGGTCGCGGATGATGCCGTTGGCAAAGGATACATGGAAAGTTCTAACTTGAGAATAAGTTGCCCCACTGATTTCTTCTGTCAGCGGCGACCTTACCTCTTGGAGGTGCATTCGGACTTTTTGCCGAGCGGCAAGGCCCGAGTTTTCAGGCGCTACGACGATTGAGGTCCTGAAGCGCCGCAGCGTCCACTTCATCCTTCCACACCCGGAATGTCTTCAATATGTGAGGGCCGAACGACGAAACGAGCGGGATATCCGTCGCGTCGCGCCCGCGGGCGACGGTGATGCGGCCGACGCGCGGCATATTGTGGCGCGCGTCAAGAGTGAACCAATGTCCATCGAGATAGGCTTCGAACCAAGCATTATAGTCCATCGGGGCCGGGTCGGGCGGCACGCCAATGTC
>DATJLX010000144.1:0-10458 GCA_035509135.1 Methylocella sp. | reverse complement strand
CGCGTAACCTGCGGTTTTTGTTTTTTGACGCCAGCCAGACGTAGCGTGGCTTCACGCGCCGAGACCTAATCCCTCGATGTGGGAAATGTCGAGCCAGGCATGTGCTTCAATCATGCTCGATCGGCCAAGCGTGGCTCCTTTTCATCGCCAACGAAGAAGGCGAACCTCACTGAGCCCTGAGGCCGCCGTGGGTAGCGCTCTCGTGCAGGAGTCACGCGACCATCAGCGGTTGGGAACCGGCCCAATGATCGGCGATCTTGAACATGGCTATATGATCTCGCCAATCAGCCGGCAAATTCGGTCCCGGCTTGAACAGGCAGCAACGATGAAGGCAGTAAACATTGATGGCAAAACGCTTAGCGACTGGAGGGGAGAGGCTGAAACTTAGACGCCACAATATCGCATTCGCGTGCAGTCGAGTTTAAGCCGCTGGCGAGGAATGATTTGCCTACAATTGCCCCGAGTGGCGGTTGCTATGTGGTTGCTGAGATCACCCGCACCATGAGCGATGTCGTGCTAAGTAGTTGATTTCGATGGTGGGCGCACACGGGCTCGAACCGTGGACCCGCTGATTAAGAGTCAGCTGCTCTACCAACTGAGCTATACGCCCATCACAGCGGCTTGCCTCCCCGCGCCGCAACCCGGCGCAATGGCTAGTAACCCGGCTTTAGCAAACCCACTGTGCCCTGTCCAGCAGCCGCGCATCCACCGACAGGGGCCTAAAACCGAAGTCAAGCGTCCCCACCCAGCGTCCCGGCGAGGCCGCGCTTGCGCAATAGCGCATCAGGTGTCGCCGGGCGGCCCCGGAACGCTATATAGGCCTCCTCGGGATCACGGCTGTAGCCCGCAGCATAGACATAATCGTGCAGCTTTTGCGCAACCGCGGGATCGAAAATATCGCCGCTGTCCTTGAAGGCCTCGAAACCATCGGCATCGAGAATTTCCGACCAGAGATAGCTGTAATAGCCGGCCGAATAGGAATCCCCTGAAAAGACGTGCTGGAAATGGGGGGTCCGATGACGCATAATGATCGAGGAAGGCATGCCGAGCTTTTCTAGCTGCTTTTCCTCGAAGCCCACAATATCGATTGCCTCCGTCTCGGGATCGAGATGCAGCGCGAGATCGACCAAGGCCGAGGCGGCATATTCGACCGTCGCGAAACCCTGGTTGAACCGGCTCGCCGAAAGCAGCCGTTGCAACAGCGCCTCCGGCATGGGCTCGCCCGTTTCATGGTGGAGGGCGAAGCGGCGCAACACCTCCGGCTGCTCCAGCCAATGTTCATAAAGCTGCGAAGGAAATTCGACGAAATCGCGGGCAACATTGGTTCCAGAGAGCAACGGATAGGTGACATCGGACAACATGCCGTGCAGCGCATGACCGAACTCATGAAAGAGCGTGCGCGCATCATCGAAGCTGAGGAGGCAGACTTCTCCTTCGGCAGCCTTGGCGAAATTCAGAACATTGACAACAATGGCGCGCACATCGCCATCGAGCTTGCGCTGCGTGCGGAAGGAACTCATCCAGGCGCCGCTTCGTTTTGACGGCCGCGCAAAATAATCGCCGATGAAGAGCGCAATCGCCTGCCCGTTTCGCGCGGTGACGGTCCAGGATCGGACATCGCTCCGGTACAGCGGTATGTCCGTGCGCTCGGTGAAGGAAAGGCCGAAAAGCTGGTTCGCGGTAAAAAACACCGCCTCGATCATTTTGTCGAGCTGGAGATAGGGTTTGATTTCGGCCTCATTGAGATCGTAGGAAGCCTTGCGCCGCTTTTCTGCATAATAGCGCCAATCCCATGGCGCGATCTCAAAGTTGCCGCCCTCGCCCGCCGCAATCTCCTGCAGCGCCTCCTCCTCGCGCCGGGCCTGCTCCAGGGCAGGCTCCCACACCCTATGCAGAAGGCCAAGCGCCGCTTGCGGCGTTTTCGCCATGGTATCGGCGAGACGGTAATGCGCGAAACTTTCGTGCCCGAGAAGCCGCGCGCGCTCCGCCCGAAGCCGTACCATTTCGGCGGCAACGATCCGATTATCGGTCACCCCGCCGCTTTCGCCGCGCCGCGCCCAGGCACGAAAGGCCTTTTCCCGCAGATCGCGGCGCGCCGAGAATTGCAGGAAAGGCTCAATGCTCGATCGCGACAAAGTGATGCCATGCATGCCAGGCAGGCCACGGTCGGCAGCGGTCCGCGCCGCGGCCGAGAGAAGCGAAGCGGGAAGTCCCGCGAGATCGTCCTCCTCCGTGAGGACCAGCAAATAGGCCTTTTCATCGGCCAGAACATTCTGACTGAATTTGGTGCCGAGTATAGCGAGACGCTCACTGATCTCCGCGAGCCGCGACTTGCTTGCCTCCGGCAGGCCCCCGCCATTGCGAATAAAGGCGGTGTGATAGCGATCGAGAACCCGCAGCTGTTCGGTGTCAAGGCCGAAATCGCTTCGCCGCGCATAAAGCGCGGCGATCCGCTGAAAAAGCGCGTCATTGAGATAGATTTCGCTGTGATGACGGGCAAGCCGTGGTGCGATCTCCCGCTCGATCGCTTGAAATTCGTCATTGGTGTCGGCGGATGCGAGATTGAAGAAAACGGCGGAAACACGAGCAAGTTCGCGGCCGCTTCGTTCAAGCGCTTCAATTGTATTGGCGAAGGACGGCGGATCAGAGTTTTCCGCGATGGTTTGAACCTCGGCTTTTGCCTTGGTGAGCGCGGTCTCGAAGGCTGGCTCGAAATCACTCGGTTTCAGGCGCTCGAAAGGCGGCGCTTCAAAAGGCCCGGTCCATGCCGCGAGCAGTGGGTTCTCCGCGAGGGAATTGTCTCCATCCATGGTGTTTTGATCCCAATTCCCGAAACGCCTCGTCTTTCTGAGCAAGTTCAGAGCAACGCGTTGGCTTTTTCCCAACGCAGCTTGGCTTGGCGCGTTTAACCCAAGCGTCGCGCTCCCCACGCGCCGTGACGCGTGCTGCCGCGCTGAGCCTATTCAATCACGATCTTCGGGGCGATATGGACCCGGCCTTTTTCGAGGCTCGCTTTGACCTGCGCGGCAATGTCCCGGTAGACCCGAGCGTAGGCGCCATCAGGATCCGCCACCGTGACCGGCCGTCCTGAATCGGACTGTTCGCGAATAGCCATATCGAGCGGCACCTCGCCAAGGAATGGCACACCAAACTTCATGGCCGCATCGCGGGCGCCGCCATGCGCGAAAATTTCCGTACGGCCGCCGCAGTGCGGGCACAGAAAATAGCTCATGTTTTCGACAATGCCCAGCACTGGCACCTCGACCTTGCGGAACATGGCGATGCCGCGCCGCGCGTCGATCAGCGCAAGGTCCTGCGGCGTCGACACGATCACCGCGCCAGCGAGCGGCAGGTGTTGCGCAAGGCTCAATTGTACATCGCCGGTGCCGGGCGGCATATCCACGATCAGGCAATCAAGCTCGCCCCAGATGACATCACGCAGCAATTGCTGGATCGCATTGACGACCATTGCACCGCGCCAGATGATCGCCTCTTCCTCGCCGACCAGGAAACCGATCGACATGGCCTTGAGACCATAAGCGGAGAGCGGAATCAAATGAGGGCCATCCGATTCGGGTTTTTGCTTGAGACCAAGGAGGCGAGGCACCGACGGCCCATAAATATCGGCATCGAGGAGACCGACACGCCAGCCGAGCGCGGCAAAACCCAGCGCAAGATTGACACTGGTCGTCGATTTGCCTACCCCTCCTTTGCCAGAAGCAACGGCCACGATATTGGCAACTCCTGGCAAGGTGATGCCGCGCGGCGCGGCAGTTTTTGGCGGCTCCGGCGGCTTTTCGGCCGTCAAGCTCACGAGTGCATTGGCGACGCCGGCCAATTTCTTGACCGCCGCCTCTGCGGCGCTGCGCATCGGCTCGAGCGCCGCCGATTGGGCCGGGTCGATGGCGATCGATAAATAGACTCGTCCATCTTTGATCGAAAGGCCGGAGATCGCGCCTGAGTCCGGCAAAGGCGTTTTTCCATCAGGCCCCGGGACGGATTGAAGTGCGGAGCGGACATCTTGATCGCTGACCATTCCCGGCAGCTCCATTAGTACGGATTTTGATTTATAGGGGTATGTGGTGAACCGTACAACCGTCGACCCACGAAGCAAAATCTCTGCCAGGCATGAGGCCTGAAATGATCGATTGGCTCCCCCCAAATGGGCATTTATGATCATTTTCAAGGAAAACAAGAAATGCGACCCGTTCTGTGAAGGCGTGCGTTGGTCCCTTTCATCACCGTTTGGCCACGGCCTATTTCCGGAATCCGAAATTGATTCTATATAGGCGTCCGCCGGTCATCATGGACGGAAACGCAGCAACAAAGGAGAAAGTCATTGTCCTTGAGACACGTCCGCGCGCGGACCTCCTCCAGGCTGGTGGCGCTCTTCTTTCCAATTTGCTGCTTCTTGAGTTTTCTTTGGCCGCTGAATTGCGCCGCCGTGGAAGTCTCGAAGAGCGCCTGGCGAACCATCAGAATAGCCAGCGAAGGGGCCCGCCCCCCTTACAATTATCTGGAGCACAACAAGCTGGCCGGTTTCGAGATCGACCTTGCGCGGGATTTATGCGTCCGCATGAAGGTTTCCTGCAGCTTCACTGTGCAGGATTGGGATGGGCTTATTCCCGGGCTTCTCGCGCATCGTTACGATGCGATCATGGCGGCGATGGCGATCACCGACGAGGCCCGCAAAAAAATCGCCTTCACCAAGCCTTACATCCGCATGCCGTCGTCTTTCATGGTCTCGAAGCAGCATACCACCCTAGACACGACTCCGGCGGGTCTCGTTGGCAAAACCATCGGCGTCGTGTCGGGTGGAACCCATGAAGCCTATGTCGAGGATGTCTACAAACAATCGCAGATTCATCTCTATGCGTCTCTCGAGGAAGCGATTCTCGATCTCGCCGAGGGGCAAATCGATGCCGTCTTCAGCGACAAAGATGCTCTCGCCGATTATGTGAAAAGGCGCATGGAGGCGCGATGCTGCGTGATCATCGCGGACGTGCCGCGCGATCCGGCCTATTTCGGCGACGGCATTGGCATCGGTCTTCGCCCCGAGGACAAGACTCTCAAAGCCATGTTCGAGGAGGCGCTCGACGCGAGCATGGCCGATGGCGCGTTCGCGAAGATCAGAGCCAAATATTTCGACTTCAAAATTAATTAGCCACGCTACGGCAAGCTCTTTCGCGCCGAGGTCCCCGATGGCAAAAGTGGCGTTCCTACCCCGCAGGGGCGCACCAATGCGCAAACTTCTTCGCCGCCGCTGGGTACGACGTAACCTGAGCAAAAAAAGTTCTAACGGGCCACGATCATGACCGAGCATAAGCTCAATCTTCATTTGAAGCCCATACGGCAAGGCGACCTTGACGGGCTTTGCGGCGTCTATTCGATCTTGAATGCCTTACAATGGCTGCTGCCCAAGGCCCGGGACACCGACTATCTGACCAAATTGTTCGATAAGACCATTGGCACGATTTATACGATTGATAACATCCGCAATGGTGGCGAAGAGCCAGATCTGCTCAAAGTCTTTCAGTTCGTCAAGAAGCAAGTGGTCGCCGATTTCAAGTCCGACATGAAACTCACGGCGCTGGCCAATGGCGCGGACACATTCAAACGGCCAGACCAAGCCATGCAATCCATGTTCGACGAAAAAAAGGATGGCGTCTTTATCTTTGGCTTTGAAGGGTTTGATAGCCACTGGACGGTCGCCCGTGGCCTCACGGTGAATGAGGTCATTTTATTCGATAGTTGGGAATATGTGACATTTGACCGTCGGCAATTCGTTTGGCGCAAGGCGGTCAAGGACCTCGCCAAGTCCAAGAAAATCGTCATTGAACCCAAGGATTTAAATTGGATCCACATCGATTCTCAATAGGCCGTCGATTTGACGGTACCGGCGCCCGCTGCTTGAATTTTTGATTATGCCCACCGCCGCGATGATTGAGACGGGGCGCGCCCGCGTTTGTCAGGAGAGCGTGCTCAGATCCACACCGCCCCGTGAAAGTTTTTCCTCCATCTTCTTTTCCTCGCGGCGAACAATATACATGAAGGCGATCACCCCCAGAACGATACCCCCAAGCGCAGTGATGCCAAGCGGCCCACTGATACGATGAATGGCATCGCCAAAGAGAAAAGCGCCAATTCCAAACACCAGCGCCCAAGTGATGCCGCCGGCGGCGTTAAAGAACAAAAATGGCGGCCACCGATATTTGTTCACGCCCGCGAGCAAAGCCGCAAAGACTCGCAAAAAGGCCACGAAACGGCCGAAAAAGACGATTTTCGCGCCATGTTTTTCGAACAAATATTGCCCAAGTTTCAGCCGGCTCTCAGGAAGGTGGATAAATTTGCCGTAGCGCAAAAGGAAGTTCGCGCCATAAGTGCGGCCAACCCAGAAGCCGATATTGTCGCCGATGATTGCGCCCGCCGCAGCACAGGTGATCACAAGGGCAAGGTCAAGCTGGCCGGTGGCCCCAGAATAGCCAGAAGCCAATATCAAAGCGGTTTCTCCCGGCAAGGGAACGCCAGCGCTCTCAAGCATGACGATGAGAAAGACCACCCAGTAGCCATGCAGCACAATGAGCGGTTGAAGATGAGATTGTAACACGAAGTTTCCGCTCCCCTTCGGGCAGGCAGGCTTGGCCGCATAAAAGTGCACCTATCCGATACGCAATTGACACTCGCCAGGCAAGCTCATCGCTGGCCTCACAAGCCCAAACAAGAATGATCGCTCCCGGTCCATCGAGACACCGCCGCCCCGAGGTTTCACGATTTTCCTCACATATGAACGTGTTCTAGCCGTAACTTTGCCGCTGTCATCCGCAATAGTAACGAAATCTTGTTGGCTTATCCAACAATTGGATTCGGTATTCTTAGAATTAAACAGGAACAAATTTTGTCTTGACGCGTTCCTGGCTCAGGTTTTGTCAGATAATGGTGGTCGCTCCGATGATTAACCTTGAACTTCTGTACAAGCCTGCCGCGATCGATCGCAGCGAGAGAGATGGCAGACTGATTGTTGTTTCGAATCGCGTCCCATTGCCGCCCTCACCGGCGCGGCCCGTGGCCGGCGGGCTAGCGGTCGCGCTTGAGGCAGCCCTCAAGCGGTGCGGCGGCCTCTGGTTCGGCTGGTCGGGCAACACCAGCGAGGAGAGCTGCCCTGCCCCCCAATGCAGGACCGTTGGGTCGCTGACCTATGCGGTCAGCGACCTTTCCCCTCACGACATGGAACACTATTATTGCGGCTTCGCCAATCGAGCGCTTTGGCCGATTTGTCATTATCGCCTCGATCTCGCCAATCTGTCGGACAGCAACGCCGCCGCCTATTTCCAGGTGAACGAGCGATTTGCCCGCGAGCTCCATGGGCTGCTGCGAGGCGGTGACCGGATTTGGGTGCATGATTACCATCTCATTCCGATGGCGCGTTTCCTGCGCCAGACGGGCTGCGCCAGCCGGATTGGTTTTTTTCTGCACATCCCCTGGCCAGGGCCAGATGTGGCAAGTGCCATGCCCGCCTACCAGCGGATACTGCGCTGTTTCGGTGCTTATGATGTCGTTGGTTTTCAAACCGAGGCCGACGCTGACAATTTCCGCGATTGCATCGTCGCCGCCAACGCCGGGCGAGCCGTCAGCGGCGATTGGTGTGAGATCGATGGCCGCCGAATGCAAGTCCGTGCGTTTCCAATCGGCATCGACACCGAGGCTTTCGCGCAAGAGGCCCGTGCCGCCGAAAAACACAACACGGTCAAACGCACCATCGCAAGCCTTGAGGGCCGTCCCTTGGTGATTGGGGTCGACCGGCTCGACTATACCAAGGGCTTGAAGCAGCGCATGGAAGCATTCGCGACCTTCCTGGAGCGCTCGCCGCAAGCGGTACGGGCCCGCGCGACGATGCTGCAGATCACACCAAAGTCGCGCTCGGATGTTCCCGAATATGCCCGCATGCAACGCGAATTGGCGGAAGAAGCTGGCCGTCTCAATGGCAAGCTCGGCGATGTCGATTGGACCCCCTTGCGTTATATCAACAAATCGATGAGCCAATCAGCGCTTGCCGGACTTTATCGCATGTCCCGCATTGGCCTCGTCACGCCCTTGCGCGATGGCATGAACCTCGTCGCCAAGGAATACGTGGCGGCGCAGGCGCCGGATAACCCCGGTGTGCTGGTCTTGTCGCAATTCGCGGGCGCCGCACAGGAGCTCAAAAGCGCCTTGATCGTGAACCCTTACGATATCGAGGCAACCGCCGCCGCGATCGCCCGGGCCTTCGCGATGCCGCTCGATGAACGCAAGGACCGCTGGCACGCCAATATGCAGGTGTTGCGCGCAAACAGTGTCCACGATTGGGCTTCCCATTTCCTGCAAACGCTCGGCAGTGAAGCGGAAGACGGCGGAATCGAAACCTGCCTTCCAGGGGCCAGCGTGGGCCGGCTTAGCGCGATCGGAGCCACGCAACGCCGCCCCGCCATGGCAAGCATCCGTGGCACGGCCCCGGTGATCAAGGCATCAGCGGCGGCCGGCGTCCGAGAGGGCCTGCTGCCGTAATGGCATTTGTGGACGGGAAAGCGGCACCCCTTCCAGGCACTGGCATCCGCGGGATGATCACAAAATGATCCTTTGGGGAAGAGTCGGGCGGAGGTTGATTTCGTCGTAGCCTGAGCCAAGTACAATACCGGTCTCATGAAGATGGGAGTTGTACCAGTGACAAACCGCCTCGACCTTGCCAAGATTTTCGCTGTCGCGATTGCCATTGGGATCGTGTTTTATTATCTCGCGCATCGTGCTGCATAATTGCGATCCGCGGGACGTCACGATTCTTAAGATTCTGCGGATCGAAGGGAACGGAGCCAGGGAGTTCCAAAGAGTTCCCTTGAACCGGATTCCTTCGGATGTTTCCCTTTGTTGTCTTTAATGTTGTGATGATTGGCGTTTATCGCACTGAAGCTACCGGCATTCATAGATCCAGATAGAAGCGCGCAAGGCGGGCCCAATCAAGGTAATAAGACAGTTTGGACCGGCCGGTCTCTGCCGCTACTCGCCATTGGTCGAGCGGGGTTTTGTAGAACTCCTGGATGGCACTGGCAATCGTGAACGGGGTGATCGGCTGCTCGATTTCCACGCCCGTGAGTCCAAAGGGTTTCAGCTCAGCGATTCCACCCATGAAAGAGGAGATGACCGGCCGCCCGTTAACGCCAGCCATGACGGCAACACCGCTTTGCGAATCGAATTCCGAGTAAGCAAGAATGAAGGCGTCCGTGCGCTCGATGAGGTGGGGGATCTCCTCATCGAGGACAGAACCAGTCTTGTTGATAAATGCCGAAGGATCGCCAGTGATGACAGCCTCGCACGCGGAACAATATGGACTTGGATCGTAAGCACCGGCCACTAACAACTTTACATCGAGCCCGGAAGCTCTTGCCAATTTGACGGCCTCGAGGACCTCGAGCATGTTCTTATTTTGGCGAATACTTCCGAATGCGAGCAATACGTGCTCACCGGGGATCCGGGATTGGTGAGCAAAGCCAAAGGCGCCATGGGGAATGACGTGGATCTTGGAGGCGCTGATCTGGAATTCCGACATAAGCTTTTGCCGGCCGGCTTCACTAAGGGTCACGAGTACCGAGGCCGCGTGATATTGCAAGCGGCTTAGGAAACGCGCGAGTTGCTTGCGTTTCAGAAGCGCGAAATCATGCGGCAGGGGATCGTGAACGATCAAAATGACCTTCTTGCCCCATAGCCGTAGCAACAGGAATGTCGGGACGGTAATGATTTCAATTTCTGGTATCGTAAACAGAAATTTCTCTGAGTTGGGGATCTGCCGGGCTATGGCAATCAAAGTCCACGCCATCCGTTTCAATTTGCTGAGCGTGAAATGAATTCTCGACGGACTGCCGTGCCACTCGGGAGGCACGGCAATTCTAATGATATTCGGGTTGGTGGGTTCGCGGTATGCCGGACTCATGGGGGGCGCAACATACACGACCGAAACGCCCGATGCCGCAAGACCATCGACGAGGGCGGCGGCAAACCAGCCCACTCCGCTCCTCCACCTTTTTGTTACGAGACAAATTCGACTGCTCAATTTGCATTCCCTTTTTGTCGAATTTTTATGGCAGGGAGAACAGGCTCTTTCGCTCCCAACAGTCTTCCCGCGTATGATTTAAAGGAGCCCCCCGGTTGCTTCTTTGCGGGCGGCATTCTCGGCGGAAGCCGTAGCCCAAGCCATAGCAAATACCATTAATCTTAATACATTTACCATCAAGCCTAAATTCATCGAAAGGAACAAAAAGTGATATAGCTATCGTTGAAGTGAGCCACACTTTGGGCACGCGCGCCAAGCTCTCGCCTTCACTATATTCTGGTTCTGCTTGTTGTCTGACTGGTGTTGGTTCGGATCAGCGCCTAACCGATGGATGAGGGCCAGTGGTTTCGGACGAGCCACACTTTGGGCGCCACCCCCTG
>DATJLX010000143.1:0-6608 GCA_035509135.1 Methylocella sp. | reverse complement strand
TGAGATTTGCACCAAAAATCAGCGTTTGATTTTCAAGCGTTTTCCTGGTGCAGAATTCAGGTGCAAAACTTCCGTTGCTAAAAGCTCACCGCCAGTGGGAAGTCCCGTGAGCAAGGGGGCTACGTAGGGTTGTCCGGCCCTGATGGTGTTCGCGGATCGGAACCCTATCGAGAAAACAGCACATGAAGGCACAGAAGATTGAAAGTATAGCTTGCTTGTAGTAAAACTATTTTATGAAACCTTCTGCTGCCCTTGAAATGCACCGCGAGGAAATTCGGCGGATCGTGGAAGCCCACAAGGGTCTCAACCCGCGCGTGTTTGGCTCCGCTTTGCATGGAGATGACACGGAGGACAGCGATCTTGATTTGCTGATCGACCCTGGCCAAGGATTGGGGCTTCTTGGCGTCGCCAAAATTGCCTTGGCGATTGAGGAAATTACGAAAGTCCGGGTTGATGTGAGAACGCCGGGCGATCTGTCTGAGTCATTCCGCGCCAAAGTCATGGCCGAAGCACGGCCCATATGACAGATAAAAAAGACTTACGAATAGCAGATTATCTTCGGCATATTCTACAAGCAATAACCCAAATTGAAACCTATGCTGCGGGCGTTGACGAGGCAGCGTTTATGAAAAGCCAGCTTTTTCAAGACGCGGTCATTCGCAACGTTGAGTTTATTGGTGAAGCGGCCAATAACATTCTGCGGTTGGACCGCGAGTTTGACAAAAAATACCCTGGCATGGAGCTTAAAGCAACTTACGGAATGAGAAATTCACTGTCTCATGGCTATTTTCGTGTCGATCCCGTTCTTGTGTGGGGAACCCTTCAGACCGAGGAATTATACCAAACCGTAGCAGAACGGCCCCAAGCTGAATGTGTGGCGGCCAAGCTCCTTTTTAGCACCATCATTCATGCGAATCTTACAAATGAGAACGCGTTCCGGCAACAAGCCCCGCATCATCCGCGCGCCGCCGCCGCTTTCCGCCAATCGCACCAAAAAATCGATCGATCTGAACCCACCAAGACGGCGCCCTCGTCCGCGGCCAGACAAAATTTTTCAGCGCCATCGTACCAAAATGTTTCACGTGAAACATTTTGGTACGATCGAAGCCGCCGGAAACGCGCCCCCTCATGTGGATTTGCCAGAATAGACGCCCTTCGCCAAGTCTGCGTCTTGGCTCTTTCCTCCAGCCTTTGCGCCCCGCCTCTATTTGGCATAGCATCCCCATAACGATAGCCGGAAAGGCAAGAAGGAAGCGCCAGCATGACAGGTTCACCTGTGAAGGCCGCGGTCTCCGGACCGCGCTCCGTCGCTTTGATTGGTCCCTATGGAAGCGGCAAATCGACCCTGTTCGACGCGCTGATGGCCGCGGCAGGCTCGCCGCTGAAAAGGCCCGGCGATATTCGCAAGCGCGTCGTGAGCACCGAGGTGCGGCTGGGGCATTGCTCGTTTCTCGGCGATCGCTGGTCGATCGTCGATTGTCCGGGTTCGGTCGAATTCACTTATGAGACGCAAGGTGCGCTCACGGCGGCCGATCTAGCCATTGTCGTCTGCGAGCCCATGGCCAGCCGGATGTCCAGCGTGCCGCTGTTGCTGAGAGCCCTTGAGGACTTCCGCGTCCCCCATCTCATTTTCATCAATAAGATCGATACGCTTTCCGGTCCTCTCGACGGCATGATCGAGGCGCTTCAGGCCTCTTCCAAATACCCGCTGGCGGCAAGGCAATTGCCGATTCGCGAGGGGGATGCCGTTGTCGGCTACATCGAAGTCGTGAGCGGGCGCGCTTACCGGTATGGCAACAACCAAGCGGCCGAGCGCATCGAGATCCCCCCCCAGCTCCGCGATCCCGAGAAGCACGCGCTCGACGGACTGGCCGAGGTGCTGGCCGATCAGGACGATGCCCTGCTCGAAAAACTGATCGAAGAAGTCGAGCCGACAGCGTCGGAACTCTATCAGCATTTGCGCAAGGATCAGGCGAGCGGCGCGATCGTCGAGGTTTTGCTCGGGTCGGCGGCGCGCGGACAAGGCATTTTCCCGCTTTGGAAAGCGATGCGTCACGATGTGCCGGATGCGGGCGAAACGGCAAGCCATCGCGGCATCGCCGCCGAAGGCGAGCCGCTCGTTCAAATCTTCAAGACCCTCCAGGCGGGGAAGCTTTCCTATGGCCGCGTTTGGCGCGGCGTGCTGCGCGACGGCGCCAGCTTCGACGGCGTCCGGGTCGGCGGCATTCACCGCTATCCCGGCGGCGAGCCTGTCCGCGTGCCGGAGGCCGAAGCCGGAGAACTCGTCGCGCTCGGCCGGCTTGAAGGGGTCGCGACGGGAGCGGTTCTTGGCAATCCCGGCAACAGCGGGTCTCTTCCCTATCCCGAGCCGCCGCCGCCGGTCTATGCGCTGTCGATCATGGCCAAGGACCACAAGGACGATGTCAAGCTGTCAGGCGCCTTGCACAAACTCGTTTTGGAAGACCCGGCCCTCGGCATCGAGCACAATCTCGAAACCGGCGAGACGCTTCTGAAGGGACAAGGCGAGATCCATCTCAACAC
Organism: Methylocella sp.; assembly: GCA_035509135.1. Lineage (GTDB taxonomy): Bacteria > Pseudomonadota > Alphaproteobacteria > Rhizobiales > Beijerinckiaceae > Methylocapsa. Next base: position 4,067 of record DATJLX010000143.1, on the reverse strand, counting down.
GGCCATCGAGCGGCTCGCCACCACCTACAACCTCCAGATCACCACCGCCTCGCCGAAAATTGCCTTCAAGGAGACGATCCGGCGCAAGGTTTTCCAGCACTCCCGGCTGAAACGCCAAACGGGCGGCCACGGCCAATTCGCCGACATCAAGCTCGAGATCGAGCCGCGCGGCCGCGGCGAGGGCTTTTTGTTCATCGACAAGATCGTCGGCGGCGCGGTGCCGAGACAATATATTCCGGCGGTCGGCGAAGCCGCCGAGGAAGCCATGCAGAAAGGGCCCTTCGGCTATCCCGTCGTCGATGTCGCCGTGACCCTGGTCGATGGCATGTTCCACGCCGTCGACAGTTCCGACATGGCTTTCAGGACCGCGACTCGCCTCGCCATTACCGAGGGCCTCGCCAAAGCCGATCCGGTGTTATTGGAGCCAATCGAGCATGTCACGGCGAGCGTTCCGAACAGTTTTACCGCCGCGGCGCAACGCTTGCTGTCAGGACGCCGGGGCCAGATCCTTGGCTATGCCGAGCGGCCCGGCTGGCCTGGCTGGGATGATGTCGAAGCGCTCGTGCCGGCCGCCGAACTGCATGATTTCATCATCGAGCTGCGGTCGGACACGCAGGGGCTTGGGCATTATCGCCACCATTTCGATCATCTCGCGGAAGCGCGCGGCATGACGCCTTAGAGCATGTTTCAAAAAAGCTGCCCGGCTTTTTTGATCAGAACATGCTCCAACCCCAGAATCTGAGCGCTTCCTTTTTGATCAGAGGATTCACTCTGATTGGGAAGCGCTCTAAATTGGAATCCGCGAAAGCGGAAAATCCGTTTCGCGGATTATCGTCTTGCGCACCTTACGGAGCAGAGCAGGTCTGAAACGGGCTATTGGGACAGGCCTCGGACAGCGACCACACAAAGTCGCGCCGGATCCAAGCGCTCGATGGCAAGGGCGCCGGATTGCCAACCGGATTGGAGGTCAACAGGGTGATGCCATCGGTGCCGTCGTTCTTGACCGAGGAGACATCATGGCAGGTAATGCATGAGGATTGGGTCAAAGGTACGCCGGCGTTTTCGCCCTCGATGATCGAGTTTCCCAACAATTCCGGCGTGAAAAACCCTGTCTGCACGCCATCCAGCCGGTAATTGAACCATTCGGGCGCCAAATTTGCCGCTGTCATCATCGCCGCGAGGGGAGCTGTCAACTGCGTATTCGTGCCATGCGTCACCGACGGATTTGAACCAAATGTGTCGGTGCAGCCCAAAACCTGGCAACGGTTGGGATTGGTGGTCGCGTTCTGCGGTTCGAAAGTTGCCCATATCCACTGGTTTTGCAGCTTCGAGATCAAATGCATGCCAGCCAGCCCGAAGCAGTTTCCGTTGATGGTCTCGATATGGATCGTCTGGGCGAAGCCGGGGGGAAGATTGTTGCAACTGAGCCCAATGCTTGCCAGCGAGACCCAGTCAGCTTTGATTTCGACGGACGGAGGAGAAAACTGGATATTCGCGCCCGCTGTTGCCGCCGCCGCCTGGCCGCCGCGATTCCAAAGATTGGTTCCCGCGATGTAATCCGAGGCCGACCCATTCAGCCGCACTTCCTCGCAAAGGATCAGATTGGGCTGGTTCGCCGGCGGCGTGGCTGCCTTGTTGCAGTTCTCATCGGCGCCGCCGAGCAGCCCCGGAAGGACCGAGGCGAGCCTCGGATTTTTAAACAGAGTGAGCGGACTGCCGTGCAACAGCCGCACGCCGTTTGTTGCGGCCGCTTGCGCGTTCGGCACATCGAGGCCCGCAGCCGGATTCGGCGGATACATTTGGGCCTGTTCAATCCAGTTTTCCCAGACCACGAATGGATACTGAGCCTGGTTCACCGGGCAGGTCGCGGCGACCCATATCTGCCACGCGGTCTTGGCAAAGTTCGTACTTTGAAGAGAGTAATTCCCCGCGATCGCATTGGGCGCCGCGCAGGGGTTGAGCTGCTGGGCGTTGGTTGGAATCGCTATCATGATAAGCATGGCCATCGCCAGCAGCCACGCAGGCAATACCGCCGCGAGACGCGTCATGGGGTTCCTCCTTGGTGATTGTTCGCACTTTTGCCTGAGCGTCCAGCAAATGCTGTCGTCGAGCGGATGGAAAAAAACTGTAGGTGATTACGACGGATAAAATTTCTTTCCCGCTGGGCAGACGGTTCGAAGCCCATCATCGATACTGCTTGCTCTGCCTTTCCGTTTGCTGCCCCGCGCAGTCCTCCTTGTTTGTTGCGCTCTCAAACGGGGAGCCTGGCAAAGGCGGAAGAGCGTCCATGTTGCGAATACAACGTGCGTCTAATGATTGATGAGTAATTTATATTAGCTACTCAATTCAGTCAATATAAACGAAAAAAAACACGGGCCGCCATCACGGTTTTGGTCGACGCGCCCGCCGTCCGTGACGGCACGCAGGGGTTGGCCTGCCTTTTCCTATCTTCGGCCTTTGAGGTGTCTTATATTAAATATTCTTATATATCATATATAGAAGTCAATCAGCTTAAGGCGCCACGTTTTCCAGGGAGCGTTCGGGGATCGTCCCCTCGTTTCTCGCGCAATTTCACAAACAGAATGAGAGGCCCTGTTTGGCCGGCCGTTTTTACCGCCACCGTTGCAAAGCTCATTCGTGCGGGTAAGCCATCGTCTCAACCGACATCATGAGCCTATGGAATGGCTCGATCGACACGTGGTTCTGTCCTCGAAAGGGATTATTGAGCACGACGATGAGCGCCAGGACGAGGCCGATCAAGGATCCAAGCAGCGACACCATCACCACATGCATCCATAATCGAGGCGTGGCGAAAAGATATGTAAAGATCATCAGTATTGCCGCGCCGGCGATGAGTGTCCACCACAGAATCGCGGGCATTTCCAGGCTCGCCGCGTGGAAACGGCCGCGCCGCGCGTCGTAAAGCGCATTTAAGGTCTTCACCGCGTCGGCGCGCATGACGACAACACTTTCGTCCTTGGCTTGTATCTGGAGGAGCTCAGTATGAAATTTATCGAGCAACTGCCAGCCTTCGGTTTCGTCGATCCGCCCGGCGGCCAGCGTCGGCCATTCGTCGTCAACGACGATTTCGGCATAGACGAAAAGATAATGCCGCAATCGTGAGGCCGCAGGTTCTGGAAAAGCCGGAGTACTGCGATAAAGATCGCCGACGAGATTGGCCTCCGTTTGAACCTGATTATCGGTTTGCGTAAAATTCTGCCACACGGCAACGGCTACAAAGGCGAGCAAGACGGCATAAATGACGCCGACCGTCGCCAAGATGAAACCCGACACATCATTGTGGGCGCGGCGCACCGCATGCGGTAAAATTGGATGGACAACCAACAGTCCAAGCGTCGACAGGCCCGCGCCAACGAAAATTGAAACGATAACCGCAAAGGTCGTCGGCTGGCCGGACAGCCAGTGTGCCGCTGCTTGAAGCATTCAAGACGCCCTGCAAGCTCGAAAAGGTCGAGGGCCAATTCCACGCTATTTCAATCCAAATCATCGGATTTGCAACCGGCGGAGCCGCCAGATTTGGTTAGGAGCGGGCAGGGCAACCCCTATCATGGCCCTCCGAAACAAATCAGATCATGGCAATCAACGGAAACAATATTCTTTTAAGGCGCCTGCGTTCTCCGGCCCGGGCTTCAGAGGAAAGTCCGGGCCGTCACCAGAGTCAGGACGCCGGGCTATCCTGTGACGGAACGGATTGTCCAAAAATCATCCGCATAGTCGGGCGTGAGCAGGTATTCGTAAGGCATGTAAAAATAACCTTTCGCTCCCCAGCCGGGCCCCCAGGAATTGCGAACGATGAAACTCCTCGTGGCGTTGTTATATCCGACAGCGGCCACGGCGTGGCCGCCCAGCACGCGCTCGCCGGAGGCTGGCATCGGAACCACGCCCGTGGAGGCAACCGCATCGCTTTCAAAGCTTTCATAGACCGTGAACCCAAAAACGAAGGGATACCCCGCAGCGAGACAGCCTTGCATTTGCGTCAGGCTTTGCGCAACGCGAGCATAAGATGAGACGATATCCTGTTTGGCGTCTTGGTAGGCTTGGCCCGG
>DATJLX010000142.1:0-7578 GCA_035509135.1 Methylocella sp. | reverse complement strand
ATGCCTTCCATGATGAAGGTGTCGGTGCCGAGCGGCAGATGCGGTCCATGCTGCTCGGTCGCGGCGAGCGGCAAGACAGCGATGACGCGCGCCATGTCGGCCTCGGCGAAATCGGTCCAGGCCATCTCGGCCCAAAAGCGTGTGTCCGGCATGCAAGCTCCTTGGCGCGGCGCGCGGGCAGAGGCAAAAGCTTGCATATTTGGCCCCGGTGCGCAAAGCACCTTCCCTCCCATGATTGTCCGGGGCGAGCTGGGATCCGTTTTGAAGCGATCCGCGCAGCCTCGGCCCGCTCAGTGGCCGCGACTCTCGATATAAGCCACAAGGTCGGCGATCTCGTCGCGGGTCAGACTCATGTCCGGCATTTTGGGATGCGGATCCATGAGGAAAGTTGTGAGGGCTTTCGCGGACTTTATTTTATGTGCGACCGAGGAAAAACTCGGCGCATCGGAATTCGCCTCTTTCTGATCCGGCGCGACGAGATGGCAGGCGGCGCACCAGCGCTTGGCGATCACCTCGCCTCTTATTGCATCGGCGGCATGCGCACCAAGCGGGAATGCCATCACAACCACAGATGCGATGAGGCCACGCATGAAACATGGCCTGTTAAAATTCCTAGCCGCCATTTTTCGACTCCCCTGTGCCATGGAATGGCGACGATTGCTCTATAAGGTGATTCGCTCCGAGATGCACCTGCCGCAATGGCGGGATAAAACCATTGCCCCATTGATATGCATCAAGCCCTTGGTGTCGAAAAGTCTGAAAGGATAAAACTCAGAGGCTACTCCGGACCTCCTCAAAAGAGGACGAATATGAAAGCGCGCATCCGTTGGGATGCCTGGGTCCACCTCGGCACGCATCTTTGGTTCCGTTCACCCCTCTACGCAAAGGAAACCCCATGAACATTCGCGCCTTCCTCTGTACCGCGTCTCTTGCTGTTTTGGTTGCGACCGCCCAAACGGCGGTTGCCCAGCAAGGCCTGAAGGTCGGCCGGTTGCGCTGCAACGTGTCGGGAGGCCTCGGTCTCATCATTACATCGACCAAGGAGATGAGCTGCGTTTTCACCTCGATTCGCGGGCATCATGAGCTATACTTCGGCACGATTCGCAAATTCGGCCTCGATATCGGCGCGACGGACCGGGGCGTTTTGGCCTGGACCGTTTTTGCGCCAACGGCAGGACCCAAGCACGGGGCGCTCGCGGGGGACTATGGCGGCGTCAGCGCTTCGGCAACCGTGGGGGTTGGGCTTGGCGCGAATGCGCTCGTTGGCGGGTCGGACCGTTCGATTTCCCTGCAGCCCATATCGGTTCAGGCGCAGACCGGTCTTGCTCTCGCTGGCGGCGTCGCGGCCATGACACTTCGGCCGGGGAGCTGAACGCGGTCCCGCCGTTGAAAATTGGGCCGGTTCATCCCGGCCCAATTCTCTCTCACCCGCGACGATTTCCTTTGAAGCGATGCCCGGAAGCGATGCCAGACGGGAATTGCAACAGCAGCGGACGAAACTACCAAAATTTTGGCGGATGGATGCCGACGGGCGAGATGACGCTGACCACGAGAATGGTGGCTGACACTGCCAGCACGCCGCTCGACAGGATCCAAAGTGCGACGCCATACACGTCCGGGCCCACGCCTCTTTGCGGAGTGCTGTAGTACATAGCCCCAACACAAAGAGCGCAGAGCCAAAGAGCCAAAAGTGCCGTCACGTTTTGCTCCTTTTCGCTAAAATATACACCCCAAACCATGCAACGGCAATACTGTATGTCAGCGCTTACCTACGCTAAAGTTTCCGAATTCTTGCTGCGGGACAGCAAAAATCTGTGTTTTACTGGCGTGGCGCGCGGAGCCACAAAACGAGGCAGACCGGCCATATTTCCCCCAATTATTGCGATCATCTGTGCGCGCGGCCCGGCCGAACAGGGCCGATCGAGGATGCACCTTGAAACTTTTCGCCCGTCTTTTCGCCCTTCTCCTAGCTGCGCTTCCCGCCGCCCCCGCGATCGCCCTCGACAAAGTGACCTTCGCGACGAATTGGCTGGCCGAGGCCGAGCATGGCGGCTTCTATCAGGCCAAGGCTGACGGCACTTACGCAAAGTACGGGCTCGACGTCACGATCCTGCAAGGCGGCCCCAACGCCAACAACCGGCTCTTGCTCGCGGCGGGAAAAATCCAATTCGATCTCGGCGCCAATTTGATTCAAGCCTTCGACGCGGTGGCGGAAAACATTCCAATCGTCGCGGTCGCCGCGATGTTTCAAAAAGATCCTTTCATCTTGATGTCGCATCCGGGCGTTGGCCTCGACCACATCACGGATCTGCCAAGAGCCACCGCCTTCATCGGCAAGGATGGCTTTGTCTCCGTGTACCAATGGCTGAAGCTCGCCTATGGCTTCAAGGACGAGAATGTCAAACCCTACACATTCAACTCGGCGCCCTTTATCGCCGATAAAAATTCCATCGAACAAGGCTATGTGACGTCCGAGCCCTTCGAAATCGAACGGCAAGGCAAGTTCAAGCCGAATGTGTTTCTGATCGCCGATTATGGCTATGATTCCTATTCGACTACGATCGAGACGACGCGCGGCCTCATCGAAAAAAATCCAGACCTCGTTCAACGATTCGTCGATGCCTCGATCATCGGCTGGTACAATTATATTTACGGCGACAATCGCGCGGCCAATGAGCTGATCAAGCGGGACAATCCAGATATCAGCGACGATCAGCTTGCCTATTCCGTCGCGAAGATGAAGGAGTATGGAATTGTCGATTCGGGCGATTCCCTGACGCTCGGGATCGGCGCCATGCGCGATGTCCGCGTCAAAAGCTTTTTTGCCAAGATGGTGGGCGCCGGGCTTTTCAAGCCGTATCTCGATTATAAGCGTGCCTACACCTTGCAGTTCATCGGCCAAGGCGTCGGACTTGAGTTGCGGCCGCGCCCATGAAGCCCGATAATCCCGCCCGTGACAACACCGCTCGTCTCCTTGCGCCATATGGGGAAGACCTACAGAAACGGAACGGTTGCGCTCGCGGGCCTTGATCTCGAAGTGCGCGCCGGCGAGTTTCTGACCTTGCTCGGCCCTTCGGGCTGCGGCAAATCGACGATTTTGCGGCTGATCGCCGGTCTCGATCGCGCCTCTTCCGGCGTGCTCACGCGGAGTTTTGACGCCGGCCGCGCCAGCGTCGGATTCGTGTTCCAGGACCCGACCTTGATGCCCTGGGCGAGCGTCTTCGACAATGTGTTCTTGGGACTGCGCTTGCAAGGGCTTTCGCGGAGCGATGCCACGCCGATAGTCAACGATGTCTTGGCGCTTGTTGGGCTCACCTCTTTTGACGAGGCTTTTCCCCGTGAGCTGTCCGGCGGCATGCGCATGCGTGCCTCGATCGCCCGGGCGCTTGTCTTGCGCCCGCCGCTGCTCTTGATGGACGAGCCATTCGCCGCGCTCGATGAAATCACGCGGTTCAAGCTCAACGACGATCTCTTGGCCTTGCAAGGCGAATTGGGCACGACGATCGTCTTCGTTACCCATTCAGTTTATGAGAGCGTCTATCTTTCAAGCCGGATCGTGGTGATGGCGGCGCGGCCCGGCCGCATCGTCAAGGAGATGGCCATCGAGGCGCCGGCGCCGCGTGGCAAGGATTTCCGTACAAGCCCGGCCTATGCCCTGGCCTGCGTGCAAGCCTCAGAAGCCCTGCAAGGCGCGATGGACCAGGTTTTGCCATGACTCCCTCTCGCGCCCGCTTTCGGCTCCCAGGATGGGCTCTGCGCCAGGGACCGCCGATTCTGGTCTTCATCGCCATGCTCGCGGCCTGGGAAGCCTATGTCCGGCTGCGCCAGGTGCCGCCCTACGTCCTGCCGTCGCCCTCGCTCGTGCTGGAAACGCTTGTGACCGACCGCGGCATCTTGTTGCCGGCCTTGCTTGTGACGCTGAAAACGACGTTTGGCGCGCTCGCCGCAGCCGTGCTTGGCGGGGTTGGCCTCGCGGTCCTTTTCGCGCAATGGAAATGGGTGGAACGCTCCTTCCTGCCTTTCGCGATCGTGTTGCAAGTGACTCCGGTCGTGGCCATTGCGCCCTTGCTTTTGATTTATCTTGAGGCCCCGTCGGCGGTGCTCGTCTGCGCTTTTCTCGTCGCTTTTTTCCCCATTTTGTCAAACACCGCGCTTGGACTTGCTTCCGCCGACCGCAATCTCATCGATCTCTTCACGCTTTATCGCGCGACGCGCTGGCAGACTCTGATCTATCTGCGGCTGCCCGCGGCCTTGCCTTATTTTCTCGGGGGGCTGCGGATCGGCGGCGGCCTGGCTTTGATCGGCGCGATTGTCGCCGAACTCGCGGCGGGCAACGCCGGCAGGGGCGCCGGCCTTGCCTTCCGCATTGCGGAGGCGGGCTATCGCTTGAACATCCCGCGCATGTTTGCGGCGCTCGCCTTGATCTCGGCGACCGGCATCGCGATCTATGCGGTGCTCGCCGCGCTTTCCGCCTCCTTGCTCGGACGCTGGCACGACAGTGCGGCCGGTCACGAGCGGTAACCATTAGGGACATAGGGGGACGCGGACCGCCCGCAGGCCTTCGTGTCTTCCCGGTTCCTTACCGAAGTTACCGGAGCACGACGACCTTGGTGCCCACTTTGACTCGGTTGGCCAGGTCAACAACGTCCCGGTTGGTCATCCTTATGCAGCCAGACGACACGGCGGCACCGATGGTGTCCGGCTCATTCGAGCCATGGATGCGATACATGCTCGAGCCAAGATAGATCGCCCGGGCGCCGAGCGGATTGTCGATTCCTCCCGCCATATGACGTGGGAGGTCTGGGCGGCGCTTGAGCATTTGCGGCGGCGGCGTCCAATCCGGCCATTCGCGTTTCCTTGTGACGGTCTTGGTGCCGGACCAGGTGAATCCTTCCCGGCCAACGCCGACGCCATAGCGGATCGCTTCGCCGCCTGGAAGGACATAATAGAGGCGGCGCTCGCTCGTCGAGATGACGACCGTGCCGGGCTTATAGCCGCGGTGCCAGGCGACGACCTCGCGAGGGATGGCTTGCTCGCGGAAAATATTGAGAAAATCGGCCAAGGGGCCACGGTCAAGCGGGTTGAAGTTGGCCCGTTGCAGGCTGCTCAGCGGATTATCGAAGGCAGCAGCCGGCGGCCCGATCAAGAGCACGGGAAGAATGCTTATTCGGGCAAATATATGGAGCATCGTGAACCTTCAGCCTGTTGCCGCACGCGGACGTTGCATGAGCGGAAGGATCATAACTTTTAAGTTTTGAGGCCAAAGTTGGGCGGCGCTGCTGGCCTCGGAAAACTCCGGACCTGCCGTGGCAAGCGCGCGGATTATTGCCGCTTGGCGCTCACGGAACCCATGACCGCGAAGATATTGAAGGAAAGAGGGAAGCCGCGCTTCTTATTTCCATATGACAAAAGCGACAAACCAACCTGCCGCAAGGCAAAGGGAATAGGAGATGAGGGGAGAAACCGTAATCGAAAGCAACGCGCTCATTTAAACTCCTTGTCAGTCTGGGCCTTCGCCCGATCCTGTTCAATTCCAGCAGTGATTGGGGACAGTTGGGAGCCGGCACCTGCCGGCTACCGTAGTTTTGATGGCTTGCCCGGACCTGGACAGAAAGGTCCCTCACGCCGAGCCGGCTCCGATCGGCGGCTGGGCGACGGTTTTCGCCGTTCCGCGCAACCCTCCGCATCATTCCTTAAGGGATTGAACCTTAAAGGATTGAACCTTGGCGAGTGCTGTTTCCATCGGCTTATAGGACTCTTTGGCGAGATTGGAATAGAGCTCGCCAGTTCTCTTTACATAGTCAAAGAACCCATCAAAACAAGTCTTTGCATATTCCGACTGAATCTGAAGGGTGTTCTCGAATGATTTGGCGCCGAGCAGTTTCTCGAAGTAAGCGGAACCATTTTCAAGGGACTTTTTCGAATATTCGCTCGATTCCGTGGCGATTGTCTGCCAGCCCTTGGCAAGGGAAGAAGACGACGTAGTTACAGCTTCGAGTTGCTCCTTGCCGAATTTCTGGAAACCATCAAACAGATAGGCCATTTAAACTCCGTTCCTCGAACATACGCCAGCTCTCATTGGCTTGACGCGGTTTAATCCGGGAGCCGATTTTTCGGCTCGCGCTCTTTTTTAATAGTGCGCCGCACAAAACACGTCAAGTTGATGATGCGCTGCAGCATAAACAAGAATCGCGACGGAATCGCTTTTGGCCCGCGAGCCCCAAGCACCCAGACATTAACGACAATCTGGCCGTTTCTCTCTTTGTGACAAGGCCTAGTCCAATGGCTGCCACGGCTGATTGATCCAAAGCAAAACAACGGTAAAAGGTTCAGCATGCGGGTATTTGCCGCAGGAACTCTTTGGCTTGTGCCTCATCTTGTTTCATGCGCCGCACAAGATCGTCAGCGGACTCGAATTTCGCCTCGGGCCTGATCCAGGCGATAAAGAGAACCTCGATCGTCTCGCCATAAAGATCGCCGGAAAAATCAAAAAGATGGGCTTCGAGAAGGGCCGGACCATTATCAAAGGTCGGCCTGCGGCCGTAGCTCGCCACCCCATCGTAGGTGCTGACTCCAGCCATCACCCGGACGGCATAGACGCCATGACGCAACCGGCAGCTTTCGTCCGGCACCAGATTGGCCGTCGGAAATCCCAAGGTCCGGCCAAGTTTCTGGCCTTGGACGACGGTGCCCATGATGGCGAAAGGGTGACCGAGCAAGCGCCCCGCAAGCGCCACATCGCCCGCCTCCAGCGCGGCTCTTGTCACGGTGGAGGAGGCGGCCTCGTCCGCCGTGCCCGCTGGCACGCGCTCCACGATCTCGACCTGCAAGCCAAGGCGCTCGCCCGCTTGTTTCAGGAAAGCGGGGGAGCCGGAGCGGCCGGCGCCGAAATGGAAATCATAGCCGGCGACAACGGCACGGATACCAAGGCGGTGCAGTAGGATTTCGGTGACAAAGGCTTCCGCCGGAAGGCTCGCCAAAGCCTTATCAAAGGTCATGACGATCATGCCGTCGAGGCCGAGCCGCTCCAGGATCTTGGCCTTGGCGGCGCAGGGTGTGAGGCGGAAGATCGTGTTTTGGCCTTTGAAATAATCGGTGGGATGCGGCTCGAAGGTGAGGACCACGCAAGGGCGGTGAAGCTTTCGCGCCAAGGCTTTGGCGCGTTCGATCACGGCCGCATGGCCGCGATGGACGCCGTCGAAATTGCCGATCGCGGCGACCGCGCCCTCAAGCCCCGGCGGCGGCGCCGGGGGATCGCGGGCGAGAATGAAATTTTTGGGGGCGGACGGAGTTGCCAAGGGAACCGGAAATTCCAAAGCGTGCACGGATGAATAAGTCCTAGAGCATGGTCTTATCCCAAAACTGTGCAACTTTTTAGGGTCACACGCTAGGGGAGGGGGCCGACGCTTAGGACTCGCGCGGCAAATCACCGCCTTCTACCCGAAGCGGACATGGCAAACAACCGAGCTGACGACCATAGTGGGCCGGGAGCGGGCGGTCCGCTTTGGGCGAGCGGGGCACCAAAGCGGCCATTCGCGTCCGCACCGTCTATTGGCAGCCTGCGACCCAAGTTCGTCG
>DATJLX010000141.1:0-23993 GCA_035509135.1 Methylocella sp. | reverse complement strand
CCAGACGGATGCGCCGCTCAACCCTGGGAGTTCCGGCGGCCCCTTGCTGGACAGCTCGGGCCGTTTGATTGGCGTCACAAGCATGATCATATCGGGTTCCGGCGCATCGGCGGGCGTTGGCATCGCTATCCCCGTCGATGTCGTCAATCGCGTCGCGGCGCAGTTGATCAGCACGGGTCATGTGCCGACACCCGGGATCGGCATCTCGGCGGCATCCGAAACGGCCGCCGCGCAAATCGGCGTCGATGGCGTGATCGTCCTGCGGGTCCGGCCCGCCTCTCCGGCCGCGAAAGCCGGTCTCAAAGGGGTGACCGCCAACGGCGACGTCGAAGACGTCATCACCGCGGCGAACGGTCAGCCGGTCCATAATGTCGCCGATCTCGCTGGCATCTTTGAACAGATCGGCGTCGGAAAAACGGTGACTTTGACGGTCTCCCGCGGCGATCATTCGCGGCCCGTCGAGGTCACCCTCGCCGATGTCTCACAAAATCAGGGTTAGGGAATAATCAAAAAGCCGCAAACTATGACGACATCATGCGGCAAAGAACATGCTCTGGGATTCTTGAGGTTTCTGCCATCCGCCACGAGAAGGCGTAGGTTCACTCGACCGGACCCGCGATCGATTTCGCAAAAGAGGTCCGGCCAAGCCATAATATCTCCTATGCCGGAGTTCTTCACACTGGGCTCTTGGGAGGGGCGGGCTTCGACTTGCTTCCGCCAAATCGCCAAATGCCGTAAACTCCAGCGGCAAGGACGGCGATCAACGCGACGTACATCCCGATGCTGCGGCCCAAAGGTTCACCCACCGCAAAAGGGAACTGCGAAACATACTTTTGGCCGTGATCGTTTTCCACCGTGACGATGCCGATGAATTTCCCCTTTTCGGGAAAAGTATGATCAAAGGTCAGCGTGCCCGTTGGATATTTCTTAGGGGCGAAATAGGCGATGCTGACGGCATCAAGCGCGTCTTTGTTGGCCAGCTCCGCGTCCGTCAAATAGGGAAGCCCGTTCATCTTGGTATGAGTGCCATCATCCTTGATCAGACGGATTTCCGTGAGCATGTTGCGCAATTCGGTCTCTTGCATGTCGAGTGCAACAACCGTTTGTCCAATATTGGGAACATCGTCACAAAACTCTTCGCGGGAATTTTGCGGCTGGTACCCAGTGAAGAACATGATGTCCGGACCAATCCGCAGCACGCAGCGATTGTCCACCATGCCCACCCCGCCATGGGCATAGGCGGCCGTGCTGGCCATTATCGTGGCGAGCAACCACGCGGCGAATACTCTTATGATCATGATTATCAGACCTCCCAAAAGCGTTTCCCCGCTGGCATTTCGGCTGCAGCGGAAGAACTTATGTATCGTTGACGTGCAGTTTATTACAGGTTCTTCCATACCACGTTGGATGAGCGGTTAAATGGCAAAAACCACCTTTCGCTCATTGGCCCCTCCTAGAACACCCAGCATTGAGTTGCATCAAAGATGTTTCTCACAATGCCGTGATTGGGTTTGCAACGGTTTGGAGACCGTCCGCCAGCGGAAGGGCGGCAGGCGACAATCAAAGCAAGCTGTCTTTGCCTTCACTCATCCATCTTCAGCGCCGCGATAAAGGCTTCCTGCGGAATCTCAACCTTGCCAAATTGCCGCATCTTCTTCTTGCCCGCCTTCTGCTTTTCCAACAGTTTGCGCTTGCGGGTCACGTCGCCGCCATAGCATTTGGCGGTCACATCCTTGCGCAGAGCCCGCACCGTCTCGCGCGCGATGATCTTGCCGCCGATAGCCGCCTGGATCGGGATTTGGAACATATGCTGGGGGATCAATTCCTTCAGCTTTTCGACCATCGCACGCCCGCGTGTTTCGGCCCGCTCACGATGCACCAGCATGGAGAGCGCATCGACAGGCTCGGCATTGACGAGGATCGACATTTTGACGAGATCGCCCGGCCGGTAGCCGGTGATCGCATAGTCGAAACTCGCATAGCCTTTCGAGATTGACTTCAGTCTGTCGTAGAAATCGAACACAACTTCATTGAGCGGCAAATCATAGGCGACCATTGCCCGTTTGCCGACATAGTTCAAATCGGCCTGCACCCCTCGGCGTTCCTGGCAAAGCTTCAACACCGCGCCGAGATAATCATCCGGCGTCAATATGGTCGCGCGAATCCACGGCTCCTCGATCGCCTCGATCTTGGTCGGATCGGGCAAATCAGCCGGATTGTGAAGTTCAAGCGTTTGGCCATCCCGCTGCACAATCCGATAGACGACCGATGGCGCCGTCGCGATGAGATCGAGATTGAACTCGCGCTCCAACCGCTCCTGAATGATTTCAAGGTGCAAGAGACCGAGAAACCCGCAGCGGAAGCCAAAGCCGAGCGCCGCCGAGCTTTCCATCTCATAAGTGAAACTCGCGTCATTCAGCCGCAGCCGCCCCATGGCGGCGCGAAGATCGCCGAAATCCGCCGCATCGACGGGAAACAGGCCGCAGAAAACCACTGGCTGCGCGGGCTTGAAGCCGGGCAGAGGCTCGGCGCAAGGATGGCGCGCATCGGTGATCGTGTCGCCGACCCGGGTGTCGGCGACCTCCTTGATCTGTGCCGTAATGAAGCCAACCTCGCCCGGACCGAGCTCCGAAACATCCTGCATCCTCGGCCGGAAGACTCCGATTTTGTCGACTTCATAATGGGCGTTGGTTCCCATCATCTCGATTTTCTGGGCTTTCCTCAAGGTGCCGTCGATGATGCGCACGAGCACGACGACACCGAGATAGGCGTCGTACCAGCTATCGACCAAAAGCGCCTTCAGGGGCGCTGTTTCATCGCCCTTGGGGGGCGGCAGGCGGGTGACGATCGCCTCCAGGACCTCGCCGATCCCCTGCCCCGTCTTCGCCGAAATGAGCACCGCCTGTGACGCATCAAGACCGATGACATCCTCGATCTGCTGCTTGATGCGCTCGGGTTCGGCGGCGGGCAGATCGATCTTGTTCAAGACCGGAACGATCTCATGACCGGCGTCGAGCGCGTGATAGACATTGGCAAGCGTCTGCGCCTCGACGCCCTGGCTTGCGTCCACCACAAGAAGCGAGCCTTCACAGGCGGCGAGCGACCGCGAGACCTCATAGGCGAAATCGACGTGGCCTGGGGTATCCATCAGGTTCAAGACATAGGTCTTGCCGTCCCGCGCCTGATACTCAAGTCGCACCGTCTGCGCCTTGATGGTAATGCCACGTTCGCGCTCGATATCCATCGAATCGAGCAATTGATCGACCATGTCGCGCGCGGCGACCGTGCCAGTCGCCTGGATCAGCCGGTCAGCAAGCGTGGATTTGCCGTGGTCGATATGGGCGACAATGGAAAAATTGCGGATATTTTTGAGCTGATGAGTCGTCATGGCGCCGCAATAGCAGGCACTGGCCGCGAAGGGAAGATGAACGGGCGGAAGGCCGCCGGTCCAATCCGATCGGTGCCGCAAAATCCGCCTTGCATTCAGAGATTCCCCATCGGCTGGTAATGCAAAAATTTTTTGACGCGGACGAGGAGACCATCGCGCACCTCGCGGTAGGCGTCGAGAATCCGCTCGCGCGACCCTTCGACGGCTGTCGGATCCAGCGTTGGCCAATAAATGACATCGGTGGCGAGCATGCGGGTGAATTCAAGCGCCTTGTGATGCGCCTCCGGCGACAGCGTCACGATCACGTCAAAAGAAGCGTCTTCGAGTTCCTCGAAGGTCTGGGGGCGATGCTTGGTCAAGTCGATTCCGATTTCCTCCATCACCGCGATGGCAAAGCCGTCGCTTTGACCGCGCTTGACCCCGGCCGACGCGAAATAGATCTCCTTACCAAAGAAATATCTGCCGAGGCCTTCCGCCATCGGCGAGCGGACAATGTTGCGCGTGCAGGCGAAAAGCACGGATTGCGGACGATTTTTGACGGCGGGCTTCATCTCGACGGCACCCTGGCGCCACCCGCCGCCTGCGCAGGATCAGGAAAAGAGGCCCAGGGCTTGCCGCCCGCATTCCCCTGAAATCTCCGGGCATCGACCATGCTGATCTTGGATTGTCTCAATCCAAGATCAGCATGATCAAGCCTCACGCGCTCAGCCTTTCCAATGCAATGCGACGACAAGCGTGAAGATCCGCCGCGCCGTGTCATGGTCACACTCGATCTTGCCCTTCAGCCGTTCCAGGAGAAGTTCCGCCGCCTCGTTGTGGATCGCGCGCCGTCCCATGTCGATTGCCTCGATTTGCCTTGGCACCGCGGTTCGAATCGCCGCGTAATAGCTTTCACAAATCATAAAATAATCCTTGAGAAGGCCACGGAACGGGGTCAGCGACAGGATATGCGCGATGATCGGAGCGCCCTGTTCGTCAGCGATCTCCAAAACAAGCTTGGCGTCCTGCAAGGCGATTTTCAACCCGTAGGGACCAGCGTCGCGGCCAGGAAGAGCGAAACTGTTTTCATCGAGGAGATCGTAGATCGCGATTTGACGCTCGTGCTCCTGGTCCGCCGCGCCGCGGCCGATCGAAGCCTCGTCAAGGCTGACCGAAACGAGGCGGTTACGCTCCCTTGGACCGCTCCGGCTCATGGCGTCCGATGGTTCAGCCGCAGCGCCACGGAGCGCGCGTGAGCATCCAAACCCTCCGCCGCTCCGAGCGTGATAGCGGCCGGTCCGAGCCTTTCGAGACTGCTGGCGTCACATCTCAGGATCGACGTTCTTTTCATGAAATCGAGGACACTGAGCCCCGAGGAAAACCGCGCCGAGCGCGCGGTCGGCAACACATGGTTTGAACCGCCCACGTAATCGCCGACGGCTTCTGGCGTATAGGCGCCGAGAAAAATCGCCCCGGCATTGCGGATCTGGCCGCCGATGGCTTCAGGATCGGAGGTCAGGATTTCGAGATGCTCCGGAGCAAGCTGGTCGGCGAGCGCGATGCTTTCCTGAAGATTGCCGACGAGGATGATCGCGCCAAAATCACGCCAGCTCGCCGCCGCGATCCTTGCCCGCGCGAGCCCAGCCAATTGCCGCTCGACCGCGGCCTCAGCGGCGCCGGCGAGAGCCGCGTCATCGGTGATCAGGATGGATTGCGCCGCCTCGTCATGCTCTGCCTGCGCGAGAAGATCGGCGGCGATCCATTCGGGATTGGCGCCCGCGCTCGCGATGATCAGGACTTCCGATGGCCCGGCGATCATGTCGATGCCGACGGTTCCAAAAACCCTTCGCTTGGCCGCCGCCACATAGGCATTGCCGGGACCGACAATCTTGGCGACGGGCGCGATCGTCTGCGTCCCAAACGCCAAGGCCGCAATCGCTTGCGCCCCCCCGACCCGGTAAATTTCATCGACACCGGCGAGCTTGGCCGCCGCCAAAACGAGCGGATTGATCCGCCCCTCCGGCGCTGGCACGGTCATCACCAGCCGCTCAACGCCGGCAACCTTGGCTGGCACCGCATTCATCAAAACCGAGGATGGATAGCTCGCGGTGCCGCCTGGAACATAAAGCCCGGCGGCCTCGACCGGGCGCCAGCGCCAGCCAAGCTCGACGCCGAGCGCGTCGGAAAACCGCAGATCTTGCGGGACTTGCCGCTCATGAAAGGCAAGGATCCGGCCATGCGCAAATCGCAGCGCATCGAGCGCGGCGGCGGGACATTGTTTCAATGCCGCTTCGATTTCGCCGGTGCTGACACGCAAGCCGAGCTTGTCAAGGTCGACGGAATCAAACTTCCGCGAATAGAAGATGAGTGCGGCGTCGCCAAGCGCCATCACCTCCGCGATAATCGTCCTCACTGCCTGATCGACATCCTCCGCGGCTTCCCGTTTCATCGCAAGAAGCGCTTGGAAGGCGCCAGTAAAATCCGGGCTTTGGGTCTCAAGCCGCAAGGGCATCCGTTTACCTCCTCGACACGCAACCACCTTGATGCCCGCGCAGTCCGCCGTTATGAAATGGCATCGCGCCAGGCCGGATCTTCCCCGGCCGTGATGCTCACCCGGCGCCACGCTCCTTAAGCAGCTTCTCAATGTCCTCTTCGAGCACGTCCGGCGTCACCGTCGGCGCGAAACGAGCCGCGACCTTGCCCGTTCGATCGATGAGAAATTTCGTGAAATTCCATTTGATCGCCTCTGTTCCCAGGGCTCCCTTGGCTTCGCCCTTGAGAAAACGGTAAAGCGGATGCGCCGCATCGCCATTGACATCGATCTTGCCGAACATGGGAAAAGTCACATGATAGCTGAGCGAGCAGAATTTCGCGATATCCGCCGCATCCCCCGGCTCCTGCCCGCCAAACTGATTGCAGGGAAAGCCCAAAACGGCAAAACCTTGCGCGTGATATTTGCGGTAAAGGGCCTCAAGCCCTTCATATTGCGGGGTGAAACCGCATTTGCTCGCTGTGTTCACCACGAGGAGCACCCGTCCTGAAAACTCCGAAAGAGGCGTCTCACGCCCTTCGAGGTTACGCGCCGTGAAATCATAAACCGTGCTCATTTCCACCTCCCGCCAAGTGACGCTCGTCAAGGCGTGTGTCTTTCGGCAAATAAGGCCGTGTGATCATTCGCGAGAAGAAACCGTCAACCCCGCTCAGCTGGTTCGCTGCGCGTCGGCGTCGGAAGTTTCGGCGGATTGCCAAGCCGACGGTCGAGATAAAGGCCGACCTCCTCGGTCAAAGGCTCGATGCAATTCTCGAAGAAATGGTTGGCCCCTGGAATCACCGCGTGCTCGATCGATATCCCCTTTTGGGTCTTGAGCTTTTCGATAAGGCCGGTGACTTCCTTCAAGGGCGCGACGCGATCCTGATCTCCATGCACGAAAAGACCGGAGGAAGGACAGGGCGCAAGGAAGGAAAAGTCGAAACGATTGGCAGGGGGGGCGATCGCGACGAAGCCTTCGATTTCCGGGCGCCGCATCAACAACTGCATTCCGATCCAGGCGCCAAACGAGATTCCCGCGATCCAACAGGCGCGCGCTTCGGGATTAATGGCCTGCGCCCAGTCGAGAGCTGCGGCCGCGTCGGATAATTCGCCCTGACCGTGATCGAAGCCGCCCTGCGATCGCCCAACGCCGCGAAAATTAAACCGCAGCACGGAAAAGCCGCGCTCCGCGAAGGTGTAATAGAGGTTGTAGACGATCTGATTGTTCATCGTCCCGCCGAACTGCGGATGCGGGTGCAGGATGATCGCCAGCGGCGCGCCCCGCACCGGCGAGGGATGAAACCGGCCTTCAATGCGGCCGGAGGGACCATTGAACATCACCTCGGGCATGCTCTCTCCACTATGATTGGGCGGCTACACGATGAAAGCATCTGAACGATCCAGACAGAGTGGACATCCGCGACCTTGGTCATGATGTTCAAATGCGATCGTTCATCGTTGCTCTAGATTGTTTCTCCAGATTGTTTCTTCGCATGAACCGAGCCACATCCGCATTCCCGGCGTGCCCGCATTAATGAAGAGGGACACACCGCGCTATCTCAATCCTATGATCTCAACGTGCCTCCACGGGCACATACGGGCGGCATGCAGCTCATTGTCACGCCTTGCAACCCTTGCGAGGCAAAGAGAGCTTCTAGCACGGTTGCCCCGTTGGATTGCAAGAGCTTTTGGAATACAAGGGCAGATCAATGACCAGCGGTGAGGGCATGCGATTTGCCAAGCCTCTTGGTCCTTGGTTCTAGAAATCTCGTAGGGTTGTGGAATTCTCCCGTGTCGCCGGCTCCTGTTTATCTCGACCATAATGCCACGGCGCCCCTGCATCCTGCAGCGCGCGCGGCCATGGAGGTGGCCTTCGACCTTTGCGGCAACGCCTCCTCCATTCACGCCGAAGGCCGGAAGGCGCGGGCTTTGATCGAGGCGGCACGTGCCGAGGTCGCGGCTTTTGCCGGCGTCGAACCTCAAAACGTGGTCTTCACCTCCGGAGGAACCGAGGCGCTGAATTTGGCGCTGACCCCCCATATCGAGATTTCCAACGGAGAATCAAGGCCCTTCGACCGGCTTCTGGCCTCAGCTGGGGAACATCCGGCGGTCCTCGCGGGCCACCGCTTTGCGCACGCCCAATTTGAGCGTGTCAGTTTGACACCCTTGGGTATGCTCGATTTCGAGGCCTTGGGCGCGGCGCTCTCGCGGGCGCAAGCCTCCGGGCATCGCATCATGCTTGCCCTGCAAGCCGCCAACAATGAGACGGGTGTCATTCAGCCGGTCGCGGAGGCGGCGCGGATGATCCGGGCGGCGGGCGGGTTCTTGGTCTGCGACGCGGTTCAGGCGGCCGGCAAGATCCCTTGTGACTTCGGCAGCTTAGGGGCGGATGCGATCGTTTTTTCGGCGCATAAATTTGGAGGCCCGAAGGGCGCCGGGGCCCTTTGTTTCGGCTCCGGCTCATACCACATAAAGGAGGTTCTGCTGCGCGGCGGCGGCCAGGAGCGGGGGCTCCGCGCGGGCACCGAAAACGTTGCCGCCATCGCCGGAATGGCCGCCGCTCTCGCGGCGGCGAAGCTACGGCGAGCGGAGCAAACCCAGGCGCTCTCTCTCTGGCGGGACGAGATGGAGAAAGGGATCGCGCGGGGGGCGCCGGACGCGGTGTTTTTTGGCGCCGGCGCGGAGAGATTGCCAAATACATCGTGTTTCGCCCTTCCCTCCATCGATGCGCAACTGTTGCTTATTGCTTTGGATATGGAGGGTTTTGCGGTATCCTCGGGTTCGGCCTGTTCGTCGGGGAAGGTGAAATACTCGCACGTCTTGAGCGCGATGGGCGTGGAACCGGGATTGGCGATGGGCGCTGTCCGGGTCAGCCTTGGGTGGAATTCGCGGCAGGAAGAGTGTGTTTCCTTCGTCCAGGCTCTGGAAAAGGTGCTAGGAACAATCCGGGCGAGGCGGCGGAAGCCGGCGGCCTAAGTCACTTGGCTGTATCATTATAAGGTTGGCTGTATCATTATAGGGATTGTAACTATAAGGATTGTAAAGTCATATAGGATGAGACAACAGGTTACGAGATTAGAACTGTAGGATGTCTGAACCAGCGGTCCTTGAAACCGCCAAGGTGAGGAGAATGGAATGGCTGCGGTCAAGGAGACCGTCGATCGCGTGCAAGCGATCGACGTCGGTGAATATAAATATGGTTATTCATTCGATATTGAATCCGACAAGGCGCCAAAGGGCCTCAATGAAGATATTGTCCGGTTCGTCTCGGCGAAAAAGAACGAGCCTGCCTGGCTGACCGACTGGCGGCTCGGCGCCTACCGGCGCTGGCTGACGATGAGCGAGCCGCGCTGGGCAAGGGTCGATTTCCCAAAGATCGATTACCAGGATATTTGCTATTATTCGGCGCCGAAGACGGCGGCCGGACCGAGGTCGCTCGACGAGGTCGATCCCGAGCTTCTCAAGGTCTATGCGAAGCTTGGAATTCCGCTGCGCGAACAGGAGGCTCTCGCGGGCATCAGCCCGGAGCGCCGCATCGCGGTCGATGCCGTGTTCGATTCCGTCTCGGTCGTCACGACCTTCAAGGAAGAACTCGCCAAGGCCGGAGTGATTTTCTGCCCCATCTCGGAAGCCGTTCATTCGCATCCCGATCTCGTTCAAAAATATCTCGGATCGGTGGTGCCGACGACCGACAATTATTTTGCGACCTTGAACAGCGCGGTGTTTTCCGATGGCTCCTTTGTCTATGTCCCGCCGGGCGTCCGCTGTCCGATGGAGCTTTCGACCTATTTCCGGATCAACGAGCAAAACACCGGCCAGTTCGAACGCACCCTGATCATCGCCGACAAGGGCAGCCATGTTTCCTATCTCGAAGGGTGTACGGCGCCCAAGCGCGATGAAAATCAGCTGCACGCGGCGGTCGTCGAGCTCATCGCCCTCGACGATGCGGAGATCAAATATTCGACCGTGCAGAACTGGTATCCGGGCGACGCGGATGGGCGGGGCGGTATCTATAATTTCGTCACCAAGCGTGGCGACTGCCGGGGCGCCCGCTCCAAGATCTCCTGGACTCAGGTCGAGACCGGATCCGCGATCACCTGGAAATATCCATCCTGTATCCTGCGCGGTGACCATTCGCGCGGCGAATTTTATTCGATCGCGATTTCCAACGGCCGCCAGCAAGTCGACTCCGGCACCAAGATGCTGCATCTCGGCCGGAACACGACAAGCCGCGTGATCTCAAAGGGAATTTCAGCAGGCCGGTCGCAAAACACCTACCGTGGTCTCATCTCGGCGCACCGGAACGCCATGGGTGCCCGAAATTTCACCAATTGCGATTCGCTGCTTATCGGCAATTCCTGCGGCGCTCATACGGTGCCCTATATCGAATCGAAAAATCCCAGCGCGCAATTCGAACATGAGGCAACGACCTCGAAAATCTCTGAGGACCAGCTGTTTTTTTGCATGCAGCGTGGGCTTTCGGCCGAGGAAGCGACGGCCCTGATCGTCAACGGATTCGTTCGCGATGTCTTGCAGCATCTGCCGATGGAATTCGCGGTGGAAGCGCAAAAATTGATCGCGATTTCGCTTGAAGGGAGCGTCGGCTGACGGTTCCTTCTTGCGGCGAAGCATCAAGCTGGCCGCCGGCTCTCCGGGCAAGCATTCCAAGGGCCATGATGCGGGAGCGATAAGAACGCCAATAGGAAAGGCCCGCGTGGCGCGCCGGCAAACCGGAGCCCAATCGTCTAAGGCCCCTCTTAATTTGAGGATAAAAATCGTGCTTGAAGTTAAGAACCTGAGCGTCTCGGTCAATGGACGCACCATCCTCGATAAGCTCGATCTCACGGTTCGAGAGGGTGAGGTGGCCGCTCTCATGGGACCGAACGGCAGCGGCAAGTCGACCCTGTCGTATGTCATTGCCGGGCGCAAGGATTACACGGTCGAGACCGGCGATATCGTGCTGAATGGCGAAAGCCTCCTAGACCTCGAACCGGATGTCCGCGCCACCAAGGGTCTTTTCCTCGCGTTCCAATATCCGATCGAGATTCCTGGCGTCGCGACCATGAACTTCCTTAAGGCAACGGTGAACGCACAGCGCAAGCGGCGGGGACAAGAAGAGCTGTCCACTCCGGATTTCATGAAACGGGTCAAGGCCTCCGCCGGCACACTCAAGATCAGCCAAGAGATGCTGAAACGCGCGCTCAACGTCGGTTTTTCGGGCGGCGAGAAAAAGCGCATGGATATTCTCCAGATGGCGCTTCTTGAGCCGGCCTTCGCTATTCTCGACGAAACCGATTCAGGCCTCGACATCGACGCGTTGCGCGTGGTCGCCGATGGCGTCAATGCGCTGCGTGATCCCCGCCGCGGTTTTCTCGTCATCACCCACTACCAGCGTCTTCTCGACTATGTCGTTCCAGACACGGTGCATGTGATGGCGAGTGGCCGGATCGTGCGCAGCGGCGGCAAGGAATTGGCCACGGAACTCGATAAGAGCGGCTACGCCGATTACATCGCTGATCCCGCCGCCGCCTAAGTCAAGGTCAAAATGAGCGCAGAGATTATCCACGCGAGAACGCCAGCCGAGACTTTCCTGGCCAGCGCTTTCGATCATTGCAAGGCCAGGCTGCCCGGCACCTCCAGCGTCGCCCAATGGCGCGAGGACTCGTTCAAGGTCTTCCAGGCGTCGGGGCTGCCCCATCGCCGTGTCGAGGCGTGGCACTATACCGATTTGCGCGCTCTTATGCGCGAGGTCTGGCCCCTTGCACCCGCGCCTGGCGCGGCGGCCCTTGCCGCCCTGCGCGAGGAATTCACCGCCGCCAACACCCCGGCACCGCGTCTCGTCCTGGCGGACGGCTTCTTCGTACCGGAATTGTCCGCCGCTTTGCCGGAGGGACTGAAGGTCCGTTCACTCGCCTCAGTATTGACCGAGGGGCGGCCCGATCTGATCGCGCTGTTGTCTTCGCAAGCATTTGGGCAAGAGCTTGGCGCTCCGGACTCCGTCATCGCATTGAACGCGGCTTTGATGCAGGACGGCGTCGTGATCGAGGTGGCGCCGGGAACCGTGATCACCGAGCCTATTCATCTCATCCATGCCACGTCTTCGTCCCTGCCCGCCGCGCATTTCTCCCGCTCGGCCTTGATTATCGGGGCGGGCGCCTCGATAAGACTGGCCGAGTCCTGCCATGCGACAAACCAGGCCGGAACAGCCCGTGACAGCCAAGCCAATGCCTGTCTGATCGTCACCCTCGGCGACGGGGCAGCGCTTGCGCATACCGCATCGGTGACGGGAGCCGCTACCGGGAGTGTGCGGCTCGAAACCATGCTGGCGCGGATCGGCGCCGGGGCGAAGCTTGATAGTTTCGCCCTCGTTTCCGGCCTCGGCCTCGTCCGCCGCCAGATTTTTGTGCGTTTCGAAGGCAGGGGGGCGGCCGTCTCGCTGAGCGGCGTCTCGCTTCTTGGTGGCCGCAAACACGCGGATACGACCTTGCGCATCGAGCACGCGGCACAAGGATGCGTGAGCCGCGAGACCTTCAAAACCATTCTCGACGAGGAAGCAACCGGCGTGTTCCAAGGCCGGATCCGTGTCGCGCCGGGCGCCCAAAAGACCGACGGCAAGATGCTCTCCAGAGCCGTGCTTTTGTCCGATCGGGCGGCGATGAACAACAAGCCGGAACTTGAAATCTTCGCCGACGATGTCGTCTGCGGGCACGGCGCCACCTGTGGCGGCTTGGACGCCGATCAATTGTTCTATCTGCAAACGCGAGGGCTGCCCCTCCCGGAAGCCGAGGCGCTTCTGTTGGAGGCCTTCGCGGGAGAGCTGATCGACGGCATTGGGCATGCCGGTTTGAGCCAGGGCTTCCGAAGCCAGGTGAGGGCTTGGCTTGCGGCCCGGCGGAAAGGGTTGGCGGCGCCAGCCCAGGAGGGCGCGGCCGCGCAACACCTTTGACTTGGGGCATCGCTTTGGTGCATCCCGTATAGGAGCAAGGCATGAACAAACATATCGCCGTGGACACGCCGCTCGACGTTGCCCGCCTGCGCGAGGATTTCCCCATCCTTTCGACCGAGGTTTATGGCCAGCCGCTGGTTTATCTCGATAATGCCGCGTCGGCGCAAAAACCAAAGGCGGTCGTCGAACGGATGGTCCACGCGACCTATCACGAATATGCCAATGTTCATCGCGGTCTGCATCATCTCGCCAATGCCGCGACGGAAGCCTATGAAGCGGCGCGGGAAAGCGTGCGCACCTTCCTCAATGCCGGCTCCATCGACGAGATCATTTTCACGAAATCGGCGACCGAAGCCATCAATCTGGTCGCGGCCTCCTTCGGCGAGGCCTTCGTTGGGCCTGGCGATGAGATCGTCCTTTCGATCATGGAGCACCACGCCAATATCGTGCCTTGGCATTTTCTACGCCAGCGCAAGGGCGCCGTGCTGAAATGGGTGGACATCGATGACGAGGGAAACTTTTCGCTCGACAGATTCGAGCAGGCATTGAGCGCGAAGACCCGGATCGTCGCGCTGACCCATATGTCGAACGTGCTCGGCACCGTGACCCCGGTCAAGGAGATCGTCAAGATCGCGCATGCGCGCGGCATACCCGTCCTGATCGACGGTTCGCAGGGCGCCGTTCATTGCGATGTCGATGTGGTTGATCTCGACGCCGATTTCTATTGTGTGACCGGCCATAAACTGTACGGGCCGACCGGCATCGGCGCGCTCTACGGAAAGAAGGAATGGCTGGAAAAACTGCCGCCCTTCCTGGGCGGCGGCGAGATGATCGAGGAAGTCACCACGGAACACGTGACCTATAACCAGCCGCCGCATCGTTTTGAGGCGGGAACCCCGCCGATCGTGCAGGCGATCGGGCTCGGCGCCGCGATGGACTATATGCGGCGGATCGGCCGCGGACGCATTCATGCACATGAAATGGCTTTGAGCGACTATGCGCATAACCGTTTGTCGCAAATCCCTTCACTGCGCATCTTCGGCCGCGCGAAGGGCAAGGGAGCCATTATTTCCTTCAACATGAAAGATGCCCATCCGCATGATATTGGCACGATCCTGGACCGAAGAGGCGTCGCCGTGCGCGCCGGAACCCATTGCGCCCAGCCGCTTCTGGCGCGCTTCGGCGTCACCGCGAACTGCCGGGCTTCCTTCGCGCTCTACAATACCTTCGACGACGTCGATAAGCTTGCCGATGCCCTGATCAAAGCCGAAGGCCTGTTTGCGTGACAAAAGAGGAATTGGAGATGGCCGAAGCCCAGTCCATTGAAGCCCGGGAACCCGTTGAAAACCCCGAGGTCATGCCGAACGAGCCGCAATGGCTCTTCGATCCATCGGTGACGGAAGCCGAGCGCGGCCGCTATTCCAATGACATTGTTGCCGCCCTGAAAACCGTATATGACCCGGAAATTCCCTGCGATATCTACGAGCTCGGACTGATCTACAAAGTCGAGATCGGCGAAGAGCGTCTGATCAAGATCGATATGACCTTGACCGCGCCGGGCTGCCCCGTGGCCGCCCAGCTCACCCGATCGGTCGAGACGGCGGTCAACACGGTTCCCGGCACGCTTGGTGTCATTGTCACGGTGGTTTTCGATCCGCCGTGGGACCAGGGACGCATGTCGGACGAAGCCCGCGTTTCGCTCGACATGTTTTGATCCCGAGGCTCTCCCGGCGGCGCGGTCGCGGATCCGCGTCAGCCCCTTGCGCCTGGCCAGGAAGGCGCTCAGCTTTTGCCCTTCAGCAAGGGATCGATCAATTTTTCAAGCGCGTCCGGCGACATCTCTCCGTTCTCCTTCTTGCCGTTGATGAAGAAGGTCGGCGTGGCGGACACACCAAATTTGGCCGCCGCTTCGTCATGCACCTGGGCGATCTTGTTGAAGAGGTCCTGGTTCTTGAGGCAGGCTTCGAAAGCACTTTGGCTCATCCCGGTTTGCTTGAGGAGATTAGCCAAGGCTTCAACCGGCTTCTCCGTGAAAGCCCAATTCTTCTGTTGGTCAAACAGCAGATCGACAATGGCATTGCGCTTGTCATCGCCGGCGCAACGGGCGAGCATAAAACCCGCAGCCGCCAAGGGGTCGAGGGGGAACTCGCGCAAGATGAAACGCACCTTGCCGGTATCGATATATTTGCTTTTCAAGTCCGGATAGGTGGTGGCATGAAATCCGGCGCAATGAACGCAGGTCATCGACGCATATTCGACAATCGTGACCGGCGCATTGCTGGCGCCAAGCGCAATGTCGGGCAAAGCCTCGCTAGCCATCAGCTCATTGACCGGCACACCCGCGCCTTGCGCCAAGACTGGGGCTGGCGGATCACCGACAACGAGAAGACCGGCGATCGTCAGGCCGACGGCGGCGGCCATTTCGATGAGGCCGCGATGGCGTCTTAAGGTGGTTTGGGCAATGTTAGGCGAATGCATGACAAGGCTCCCTAGCGCGGTTTCAGGTTACCGGTCCACACACAACCGGTTCGAACCGCTTTTTATTAGCGATGAGGTATTCTGAACGGAGAAGCAATGCCCCTTCGCTTGAAAATGCACTCGCCGGTGGAGTGCAGCTTTGCCTGATAAGCTGACGGAAAGGCAAATCATTTCTTGTTGTGACTGAGTTTGCGTGCTCTTGCGCTTGCAATCTCGGACATCCTAACCAAATCCGGCTGGCCGTCCAAGCGCGAATCCTCTTCAGATTGTGCGGGGCTGCGACATGATCGTGGCCTTCACCCGGACATATAGCAACAGCCTTTCGCCGCGTTGACAGACTTACCGGCCGCCCCTAGGGTGGGTCTTTACCCCATGCGCCAGGCCCGGGCCCGATGCCCTTTCAGGCGCCACGCGCGACATCCTGGGAGCGAGCCCTTTGAGGCAGGACATGAGCCATTTGATCCATGCTCCGGCAACAAGACCGGTTCCCATCCCCCTCGGTGAGATTCTGCCCTGGGCCGCTTTCGCTGGGGTCCTCGCTCTCCTTGTCCTTTATTTCGTCGGCGCCGAGCAAGGCGCGACGGCGCTCATCTCCGGGCATTTCCTGCATGAATATGTGCATGATGGCCGCCATCTCCTCGCGTTTCCCTGTCACTGAGCGGGCCCTCGCATGGTCAGCGGGCTTCTTCTGCGCGGTCTGCTCGCCGGCCTCCTCGCGGGGTTGCTAGCGGCGAGCTTTTCCTTTCTCGCCGGCGAGCCTTCGATCGAGCGGGCCATTGCCTTTGAGCAGACCGCGGATGCGGCGGCCGGGCGCCCCGCCGAACCGGAGATCGTCAGCCGCAGCGTGCAGCGCAGCGCCGGATTGTTCACTGCCTGCCTTGCCTTTGGCAGCGCCATCGGCGGAATTTTCAGCCTGGTTTTCGCCTGCACTTATGGGCGAGCCGGAAACTTCGATCCGCGCGCCCTCTCGGTCCTGCTCGCGTTGGCCGGATTCATCGCGCTCGTGCTTGTGCCGGAATTGAAATATCCAGCGAATCCGCCAGCGATTGGCGCCGCCGGGACCATCGGCGCACGGACCGCGCTGTATTTCGCCATGCTTGCCATTTCCCTCCTCGCCATGATCCTCGCCACAACACTCTCCCCATTTCTCACGGCGAGGCTCGGCGCCTGGAACGGTGTCCTCGCCGCGGTCGCCATCTTCGCCGTGGTGGCGGGCGGCGCCGCCCTTGTGCTGCCGGCGGTCGATGAGGTTCCAGATGGTTTTCCGGCCGATGTTTTGTGGAATTTCCGCCTGGCGTCGCTCGGCGCCCGCGCGGTCTTGTGGGGCACGCTGGGATTGGCCTTCGGCAGCATGGCGCAACATTGGCTGCCGGGCGGCAAGCCGCGTTCTGCGTAGCCGTTTTACGATCGAGGTGATGCCGCATGCCCCGCGAACCCATCGCCTCGGTCGGCCATCATTTTCTCCTTGGCCTTCGACCTTCGCCGGTTCTCGATGATCACGACCGCGCGCTTCTGGCTGATCTGAGGCCCGCCGGCATCATCCTCTTCAAGAGCAATTTCCGCCACGATCTTGCCTATGAAGCCTGGCTTGCAAGCCACGCGCAGCTCGTCGCCGATATCCGTGAAGCCGCCGGGCGCGCCCCGATGTTCATCGCCATCGACCATGAAGGCGGGCGGGTTTGCCGGACGCCCCCGCCGATCACCCGGTTTTCCTACGCCGCGCGATGGGCAAGACAGTCAGCCGATGTCGGCCGCGCGATGGGGCGCGAACTCGCCTCGCTCGGCATCAATCTGAGTTTCGCGCCGGTGCTCGACATTCACACAAATCCCAATAATCCTGTCATCGGGGCCCGCGCATTCGGACCAACAGCTGAGGCGGTGATCGCCGCCGCCCTGCCCTTCATCGCAGCGATCCAGGCGGAAAACATCCTCGCCTGCGGCAAGCATTTTCCGGGACATGGCGATACCAGTATCGATTCTCACCTTGGCCTGCCTTCGCAACCGCTCGGTCTCGACGTCTTGCGGGCGCGTGAGCTCAAGCCTTTCGCCGCCGCGATCGACGCCGGGCTCTCCATGATCATGACCTCGCATATTCTCTATCCCGCGATCGATCCCGAGACGCCGGTCACGCTTTCGCGCCGGTTCCTCACCAATATTCTCCGCGAAGAGCTTGGCTTTGCGGGCGTCGCTATCTCCGATGATATCGGCATGGGTGCAATGAAGGGCGTTTTTGATTCGCCGGAGTCCGCCGTACGCTTGCTCGAATCCGGCTGCGACATGCTGATGGTCTGCGCGCATTTCACTGATTCCGGCCGCGCCCGGGGGTTCGCCGAGGCGATCGTCACGGCCATCGAGAAGGGCCGCCTGAACGAGGAGCTTTTGGCGCGCTCGCGGACCCGCATCGAAACGCTGCTGTCCCGCGCCGCCACAAACGAAGTCCAGCCTCTTCCCGAAAGCAGCTTCCGCGCCCATGCCGGTGCCGGGCCTCTCTTCGAAGCAGCGACCGTCGAGGTCGTTTAAACCTATCATCCTGAGGTGGCGTGAAACGCCGCCTCAGGATACGGAGAATCCCCGCCCGCTATGGGAAAACGGTGCAATGCTTTTCGCCGCTACCGTTCGAGCTTTTGGAGCTCGCCGTTACATTCGGCAAGGTCTTTCTTCCACGCGGCATTGTCCGGTGCGCGTTTCGTCAGGTGCATCAGGAGCTCGTGCCCTTTTTGCAAAAGTCTGCGCGCTTTTCCCTGATCGCCCGTCTGGCGGTACACGGATCCGCATTTGACGAAGCTCTTGGCAAGATCATCCTGCCAGACGGGATTCCAGGCGTCCGTCTTCGCAAGGCGCTCACGGATTGCGAGACTATCGGAATAGGATTTGAGGGCGCCTCCAAGGTCGCCCTGCGCCTTTTGCACATCACCAATCTTCTCATAGGACACGGAGAGATCGCGTTGCCATTCGGCATTGCCGGTATCGGATGCCGCGAGGCGGGCAATAATGTCTCGTTTGGCCTTATAGGACTTCAACGCAGCGGCGAGATCCCGTTCAGCCATTTCGGCATCGCCGATCCGCTCATCGCTCATCCCAAGATCATATTGCCAGAGTTCATTGCCGGGATCGGATGCAGCGAGGCGTTCGGCTATGGCAAGACCGCCCTCATAGGATTTCAGCGCGCTTTCAAAATCGCCCTGAGCTTCTTGTTCGTCACCGATCTTTTTGAATGAGACATAGAGATCGCGCTGCCATTCCAGATTGCTGGGGTCGGCTTTCGCAAGGCCCTCTCTGATGGCGAGACTGTCCGAATAGGATTCCCGCGCGCCTTCAAGATCGCCCTGCGCCATCTGAACGTCGCCGACATCGTCATAGGAGACCGACAGATTGTGCTGCCATTCGGCGTTGCCGGGGTCGGATGCGGCGAGTGGCCCGGCGATCGCGAGACTATCCTCATAGGATTTCAGCGCGCTTCTGAGGTCGCCGCGCCGTTGCTTGATGTCACCAAGGCCAAGGAGTGCCCCATATTTATAAAATGCCATATTGCCGGATTCCGCCAGCTTAAGGACATGCTCAAGCCGCGATTGCGCTTTATTAAGGTCGCCGAGATCGATCTGATGGGAGCCGGCCCAAAATAGGGTGTCGATATCGTCCGGATCGAGTGCGAGCGCCTTTTCATAGGACTCCAGCGCGCGCTGAGAGTCTCGAAGACCGACGATGGCACCGAGAGTGCGGTAGGCCCTCGCCACATCCTTGCGATAAGTTTCCTCTTGCGTGGCAGCCTTCCCATCATCCGCCCTCCTCTCCTCGGCGAGAGCGTTGAGGACCCGCGTTGCGTCGACGGTTTTATTGCCCTTCAACAAGCCGAACGCTTGGCGCGACTTCAGATCGCCCTCTGCGGCACCTTGAGCGATTGATTGCACCGCAGCGCCGACTGCCTGCTCCGCGCCGGGGGCGGCTGGGCTATGGCTATTGGCAATGAGGCGCACGACCAGGTCTTTAAGTTCCTTATTTTCCCTTGTTTCGTTCCCGGCCTCGACTGGAGGCTTTTGCGGGTCCGTCATGGTTTCATGGCCATCTCTCTCATAAGGGACGAAATTACCGCCGCCAATAGGCGTTCCACCACCCGCGGCTCTCCCTTGCCCGACCGTGATGGTCGCGCCGCCCGTTTTGTCTTGCGGTTCCTTATGAACGGCGACAAATGTGACGGCCAACCATAGGCCGCCGGCAACGACAAGCACGCCGCCGCCACGCCGGGAAAGCATCGCGCGCTTTTCGGGGTTTTTAAGAATTTCGCCGAGCCAGGAAGGCATTTTTAGAAACCAAGGGGCCAAAAAGTAAACCGCATGATCCCGCTCAATCCCTGATTCGGACCGCGCCGCGGCTCGGAAATGTCGATTTCCTCAAACCATCAATCGGATCAAAAAGTTTCACGTGAAACGTTTTTGTCCGATTTGTCCCTAAAATCGTCCAAACTCGCGGTTTCAGCGATATTGATCTCATCGGCGCTTATGACTAAAACGGCTTGCCTGCGTAGTTGGCTTGCTTCTCGCTTGGCCGCCGCAATAGCTCAGCTGGTAGAGCACCTCATTCGTAATGAGGGGGTCGGGGGTTCGAATCCCTCTTGCGGCACCAAATCACTATTGTCCGGCCTTGAGACATAGGTGACAACCTTGGGCCGAAGGGGTTGTCGATTGGTTGCAAGGTTTTCTGCTCGAGGTCGATATATCCGAGATCGTAGTGCATGAAGCTGACGAGCCAAATGCCCTCGTCGACTTCCTTGATGCCGAGGCGCTGGCCAGCGAGCACGGTTGAAATATTCACTCTTTTGCGATGCATGCAAATGCGTCCGCAGGTGGTGACGAGAAGGTCGCGGTTATGCATCGGATAGGTGAGCTCGGGCAGACCGTTGTAGGGCCTTGGCGAGGCTGAGTAGATTTCGGCGGGGCACTTCATTCCGAGCGCCTCGTGCGGCCGTTCTGTGTTGAATTCGCTCATGAAATCGTCGAAGCGGGCTTGTTGCTGAAGGCGGTTCATGCCGGGCGGCCGGGTCGCCTCTTTCTTCAGGGTGAGATGCATGCGCTCATGGCGGCCGTTCTGCTGCGGATGCCCCGGCTTGATGCGCTCGATCTCGACGCCGAGCCTGAGGATCGTGCTCTTGGCGGGCACGCGCAGATCGCCGTCCAGCCGCCGGACCAGAAGTTCGCGGATCTTGCGTGCCCCCCAATGCGGCTTATCCCGCTTGAGGAAAACGATCAGGCCCTCAATCTGGGGCGGCAGCTGGTTGGCGGAGCGCACCGGCCGCCGCGAGCGATCGGTGAGGGCTTCGAGCCCATGTTCTTTGTAGCGGTCGAAGATTTTGTAGCCGGTTTTGCGGGAGAGGCCGAACTCCCGGCATATATCCGTCATCGCCTCGCCCTCCAGCAGGCGGGCGACAAAGCGAAGGCGCTCTTCCATGACCGAACACTCCTTCCACGGCATCCACACCTCCGCTACAAAAAAGCGAAAAGTGTAACCCTGTGTCCGGTACGAAGTGCGGCATTCCTCTTCATAGCGCGGCCGGCCGAGAGCCGCCTCCAGCTCGGCTAAAATCTTAAATTATTTCAAGGCTCCGGCAATGTGGCAAATGCTTCCGCGCGTCTTTGGCTCTGAACATGCATAGGCGCACAAACGGTCCAGCTGTCGCGAACTTTTTCGCACAAAAAAGACGGGACGCGGCGCCGGATCATACATGAAAGCGCGCGCATGACAGACAAAGAGGAATGGGTCGTCTGGAACGGCTCGATGGGAATCCTCGATATGGCGACGATCAGCCATATCGAGGATGGCGAGGGCGGCAGGAGCGCTTTTCTGGCGCCGCCCTATGGTGTCGTGGGGCCATTCAGTCTTGACGAACTTGAAACGCTGGGCCGGATCGCCTTTGGCGAATGTCTCGTCATGTCGCGCCAGAGATGGCAAGAGGATCAGCTCGATCTGCGCATCGAGGCGCTAAAAAAACGCCGGGCCTTTCTGGTTCAGCCGAATTTCGACGATGACGATCAGGAGCACCGCAAAGTCCTGAACCTGCGGCTAAAGGGCGCGCTCAAGTCGTCGGAGATCAATACCGCCTTCCGGCGGCTGGCCAAGACCGCGCATCCCGACGCTGGCGGCAGCAACGAACATTACCGTCGCATCGCAGAGGCGCGCGACGCGCTGCTAGACAGAGTGGGACACATGGCTTGATGGCCCAGTCGAGCAAGCGATCGCCCAGCAACGGCCGTTGCCTAATGGAGCGCTGCGGATCGTGGCGACAGGCAAAAAGAGCGACCAGGTTGCGGACCACCATGGAGGAACGTAAGCGTGATCTGAAGGCCCGGTGGATCAGGCGATGTGGCGTTGTTCCAGTTTTGACACCATGGCGGACGTAATACCATTTCCACATCAGAATGACTTTCGGATGTATACAACATCGCTGTTCGCGGCCCTTGATATCGCTTCCGGTTCTGTGATCGGCAAGTGTGCTACAAGCGCCATCGCGCTAAGGAGTTCCTGGACTTCTTGAAGCAAATCGACGCGCGCGTTCCTGAGGGTCTCGATATCCATATCATCCTGGACAATTACGCCACTCACAAAACGGGCGTGATCAAAACCTAGCTGGCGCGGCGGCCGCACTATTCTGTGCGCTGCTTCACGCCAACATCGGCCTCGTGGACCAATCAGGTCGAGCGCTGGTTCGCTGAACTCACCCGGAAGCAGCTTTGTCGCGGCGTCCATACCTCGACGAAGCTGTTGGAAACAGATATTCGCACCTTCATCGAGCGGCACAATGAAAATCCCAAGCCGTATCGATGGACCAAATCCGCAGATGAAATCCTCGCGTCCGTCAAACGCTTCTGCCAAAAGACCGAACAAACTTTATACCCCGAATTTTAGATTCGCGTGACTAGCTAGACACACAATCTACGGCCCGCACCTGGGGGAGACCACATCGCCACGCTTAAATGTTTGACACGTGGTTGGCATCAAAGGTAGCGTGTTGGGCCCTAGATCGACTCGCCGACTGCTTAGGAGGTCGCCCGCGTGGCTGATCAGCAAACGATGGACGCTGGGAGGTGGATGTTTCGCCATGCCGTCGTCATCGGCGGCAGCATGGCTGGATTAGTATCGGCGCGGATTCTCCTCGATTATTGTGAACGCGTCACGATTGTTGATCGGGACACTTTTTCAGCAACGCCAGCGCCGCGCCGGTGGCTGCCGCAGGATCGACAC
Source organism: Methylocella sp. (assembly GCA_035509135.1). Lineage (GTDB taxonomy): Bacteria > Pseudomonadota > Alphaproteobacteria > Rhizobiales > Beijerinckiaceae > Methylocapsa. Next base: position 1,439 of record DATJLX010000141.1, on the reverse strand, counting down.
CTGCATGTATTCTTGATGCGCGGGCTGTCGGTGATTGATCGGTTGTTTCCCGCTCTCATTGGCGAGCTTGCTGAAGCAGGCGCGCTGATCCTTGATCCCGCCGATGACTTTCTGTGGATTAACCCTGCTGGGACTGGCGTGCGATTTCGATCGGAACATCGCTTATTGGCATGCAGCCGTGATCTTCTTGATTGCCTTCTCCGCCGCCGCGTATTCGCCTTTCCGCGGTTGCGCGTTCTTGAGGGCGAAATGGCGACAGCGCTGCTGACGGAGGATCAGGGAACGGAAATCCGCGGCGTTCGGGTTCGGCATCTTGGCTCCGACAAGGAAAATGAGCCGGAAGCTGATGTCATTGCGGAGCTCGTTGTTGATGCGAGCGGCCGCTCCTCAAAGTTACCGCAATGGCTGGAAGCGCTTGGCTATCCTCGGCCGCCCGAAACCGTCGTCGATCCGCATCTTGGTTACGCAAGCCGTGTTTACCGCGCGCCGCGCGATCTCGCCGCTGGATGGGTAGGCATATTTGCGCCGGCCGCGCCACCGAAGCACCCGCGCGGCTGCGTCATCTTTCCGATCGAAGGCGGCCGTTGGATGGTGACGGCAGGAGGAGGCGATACTGAATATCCGCCGACCGACGAAGCCGGCTTCCTCGCGTTTCTAAAAGGCCTGCCGACTCCACTCATCTATCAGGCGGTTGTCATGGCCGAGCCGCTTTCGCCCGTTTTCGCGTTTCGAGGCACCGAGAACCGTCTCCGTCATTATGAAGCCTTGAGCAAACGCTGGCCGAGGGGTCTGTTGACGCTTGGCGACGCTGTCTGTGCCTTCAATCCCGTTTACGGTCAGGGCATGACCATGGCGGTGCTCGGAGCGGAGCTGCTCGGCGCCTGCCTCGAGGAAAATAAGACGCGGCGGCGACCAGGCAATGCTCTCGGCTCCTTTCAGGCCAAGCTCGCTAAGATTAATACAGGACCCTGGCAGCTCGCAACCAGTGAAGATTTGCGATACCGGACAACCGCAGGGGCCGTGTCATCCGGACATTGGAGAAAGCGCCTTTTTGATGCTTACATCGATCGGCTGGTGACGCGTGCGACGCAAAGCATCGAGGTGCGCCGCACTATTCTTGAAGTGAGGCACATGCTCCGCCCGTCAAGAGCATTGTTTCACCCCCGCATGATTGTCGAGACTCTGCATGCCGCGCCAGCCCCGAAGCCGCCTGCGTAACCCCGTTTTAGACTACGGACGAATCGTTGGCGCCGTGTGGGGCTAAGGTCGATGCGGCTCCGGTTCTGTTGCCATTACGCGAACTGAGAGGGGTTGCTGCGGCGCGCTGTATGGTGTCCAAGATAGCACAATGGACAACGACTTCAAATCCATCATGCGGACCAAGCTAGCTGCGGTGTTGCGGGCCAGCAGCATTTTCGGCGGTCTCGACGAAGAGGCGT